>CAYGQC010000035.1:5626-18910 GCA_964351875.1 uncultured Pseudomonadales bacterium | reverse complement strand
CAACAGAGACAGAGCTAGCGAGCCAAGGGGATTGTGCAAGCCGCCGGCGCGTCAGGCGGCGGCTGGCGATCCGCCAGTTGGCAGCAGTTCTCGCACTGCGGCGATCAACTCGCGCCGCTGGAAAGGCTTCTTAAGCGCCCTGTCGGCGCCGATGTAGCGCGCGGTCTCGAGATAGTTCATAGGGCCACCACGACCGCCACCAGAAATCGCGATAATCGGTAGTGCGCCATAGTCGCGCCGAATGTCTGCGATGGTTTCGAGCCCTTCCTTTTCCGGCATGATCAGATCGGTGATAACAAGATCAAATGCCTGACGACCCAGGATCGCCAGAGCAACCAAACCATTCTCTGCGGTGTAAACGTCGTGCCCCTCGAGGCGAAGCATCTCACCAAGGACGTTTAACACCTGTTGGTCGTCATCGATGAGTAAGATCGTCGCCGGGAAAAACTCACTTTCGGCGACAGAAGCGCCTTCGTCGCTCTCAACGTTCTTGGCGTTCTTGGCGTTCGCAAAAGCCGTCGCTGGTGTGGGGTGCTGCTCGTTGGAAGCAACAGGTGCGGTCGTCATCGTCAACGAGCCAGAGCCCAAAACCTCCGAGGCCAGATTGACTGGTTCGGCTATCTCGTCTGTCTCATCGACCTCGACCTTCCATGCTCTCAAAGACATCATCGCGTGAGTGCTCCCGTAGCTCCGCTGTTGTCGTCCACTGCTTGATCGCGTCCCTGATCCAAACAGTTCGGCCAGCATATCACCCAAGGGTGATTTTGCTAGCACAACCGAGCAAAACGCATAACCCCGCGGATGCGGGCCGACTCGAAATTTTACGATTCAGGCTGTCTGATTGGTGTGCACAGCTCAGTGCTCGCGCGTCGCGGTGAAGTCAATGTCGGGCCAACGCTCGGTAATAAGCTGCAAATTTGCTCGGCTACGAGCCAGATACGTGAGGTGGCCACCACCGTCAATCGCCAGCGCATCACCATGCTTGCGGCGAAACTCGTCCAGCATTTTCTCATCAGAGCAGCGAATCCAGCGCGCCGTAAACACATCACAGTTCTCATAGATGCAGTCCGCGCGGTACTCATCCGCGAGGCGGAAAGCGACGACGTCAAATTGCAATACGCCGACAGCACCCACCACCAGCTCGGATCGAGTGAGCGGTTTGAATACCTGTGTTGCACCCTCTTCACTGAGCTGGGTCAGTCCGCGCTCCAACTGTTTCGATTTGAGCGGGTCCTTCGTCCGCACGTTGCGGAAAAGCTCCGGCGCGAAGTTGGGGATGCCGCTGTAGCGATACTTGGGTTTGTCTGTGAACGTATCACCGATCTGGATTGTGCCGTGATTGTGCAAACCGATGATGTCACCCGGCCAGGCTTCCTCAGCCTGCTGCCGATCACCTGCCATAAACGTCACCGCGTCCGTAATTTTCACGTCTTTGCCCAGCCGAACGTGCTGCATCCGCATGCCCTGCCGGTACTGGCCCGAGCAGACTCGCATAAACGCGATCCGGTCCCGATGCTTGGGATCCATGTTCGCCTGGATCTTGAACACAAAGCCGCTGAAGCCCGGTTCGGACGGATCGATCATGCCCTCCGACGTTTCTCTCGGCTGCGGCGGCGGCGCCCACTCGACGAAGCCATCCAACAACTCGCCGACACCGAAGTTTGCCAGCGCCGTCCCGAAAAACACCGGCGTCAGAGTCGCGGAGCGATAGTCATCCAGATCGAACGCATGGCTCGCTCCGCGCACGAGCTCTATCTCGTCAACAAAATCGTCGTAGCGATCACCAAGCAGAGCTTTTGCTTCATCGCTGGCGAGCCCTTTGACTCGCGCGAACTCGAACATCTCGTGACCGTGGCCGCGCTCAAACGAGATGATCTCGTCGTTGTACAGGTGATACACACCGGCAAAATTCCGACCCATGCCGATAGGCCAGGTGATCGGCGCGCACTGTATCTGCAGGATGTCTTCGATCTCATCCATCACTTCGATCGGATCCCGGATTTCCCGATCGAGCTTGTTGATAAACGTGACAATCGGCGTGTCGCGCAGGCGGCAAACCTCCATCAGTTTGATCGTTCTGGGTTCTACGCCTCGCGCCCCATCGATCACCATGAGCGCAGAGTCCACGGCGGTGAGCGTTCGATAGGTGTCCTCGGAGAAGTCCTCGTGACCAGGCGTATCGAGCAAGTTGACCGTTCGGCCCACGTAATCGAACTGCATCACGGAGGTCGTGACGGATATTCCCCGTTGTTGCTCCATCTGCATCCAGTCCGACGTTGCGTGCCGGTCAGACTTTCTGGCTTTGACGCTGCCCGCCAGCGCAATCGCCCGGCCGTGCAACAGCAGCTTCTCCGTGATCGTGGTCTTGCCTGCGTCGGGGTGCGAGATAATCGCAAAGGTTCGGCGCCGGCTTATCTGTTTAGGCAGTGACATTGTCTGCTGACTTACTTGTTGGCTACGTTGGGTGGCGGCGCTCGATTCAGAGTACGCGCGGGCGCGGATTATAGGGTCTGCGGCCCACAACGTCCCGCCGCAGGCAATAGTGCTACGCGGTCACACCTGGTTGGGGAAGGCTCAGTGCCATCACCTGGGCATCTTCGTGCCCCCGGGACGACGGATAGTAATTCTTCCGGATGCCTATCTCCTCGAAGCCCGCCGATTTGTAGAGCGCAATCGCGCTGCGATTGGTCGGACGAACTTCGAGAAAAACGCGTTCTGCCTCCCGCGCACCGGCCCTGCCGAGAACATGATTGAGCAACAGTCGGCCAAGTCCTTCGCCCTGATGCTCTCGCAGGACGCAGATGTTGAGAAGGTGACTTTCGCCGGCCGCCACGTTGAGAACGGCATGCCCGGCCAGATGGCCCACCCTCGGATGTTCGAGCACCCAGCATTCGTAGTCTGCATCCAGACAATCCGAAAAAATGCCATAGGTCCAAGGGAAGGCATAACTTCGAGTCTCGACGACCATCACCTGATCCAGATCATCAGGCAGCATCTGACGGATCAGCTGCACGTCAGCCAACGGGCTTGCCCTTACCCAACGTGGCTGACTCATATTCGGCCAACGCCTGCCAGAGCGCGCGCTTGCCCTCGCCATTACCCACGAGGGTGTCGAGGGCTGGCAGCCAGTGCACGTCAGGCGCATCTGCAAGCCATTGCTCGAGAAGCGCGTCGGCGGTCGCCAGTACGAGCTGCGCACCATCGGTTCGGCGCTGCCAGAACGCGCGCCACGCCTTGCCAGCGGAGTGCGCATCGGAAGGACCTCCGCCGCCGGCTGGCCACGAGAACTGCATGCTGATCGCCCGTTTCCCCGGGTCAAGCGCCCTCAACAAACCCTGGATGAGCCTCTCCGAATCATCGTTAAGCATCTCGCCCGAGCAAACGAGGAACACCCTCTCGCTGCGCCAGGCGATCAGATCGCAACGGACCATCTCCACGACCTCGTTCTCTGACGAAGGCTCGTCCGTCGCAGGCCTGGGCTGCGCGGGCTCAACAGGCCGGCTCTGCTCCTGTCGCTTGTCCTGGCTCTTATGTGGGTTCGGGGAAGTATCGACTCCCAGCGCCGCGCGCATCAAAGCAAGCTCGCCTCGCGCACCCGGCACTTTATCCCCACGAACGCTCGAATCATTCCCAGGTTTGGCCGCTGGGGCGGGTTGTTGTGAACCGGATTCCTGCGGCGCCTGATCAGGGGGGATAGCGGGCTCGCTGCGTCGAAGTCGATAGACATCGATCCCTAGCCCCTGGGCAAGGGCGAGCTGGGCGCTGGAAAGCTGCTCGGTAAA
The DNA here is from genome assembly GCA_964351875.1 of uncultured Pseudomonadales bacterium. Taxonomy (GTDB): domain Bacteria; phylum Pseudomonadota; class Gammaproteobacteria; order Pseudomonadales; family Azotimanducaceae; genus JANSWO01. The sequence continues at coordinate 15,128 of CAYGQC010000035.1, read as the reverse complement.
GGTCATGTCGAGATTGTACACACACAACAAAGAGCCCGGACTTCCCGGCTGACCCGCAAGCAGTCGCGCTGGTACCATTCGCCACCGCATTCGAGACCGCCCTGGAGAGAGCAATGAAGTACCACACCGACGACGTCCGCATCACCGGTATGGAAGAGGTTGCCGCGCCGACCGCGCTTATCGAAGCTCTGCCGCTATCCGCTGACGCATCGCAAACTATTTTTCGAACTCGTGCAGAGGCGGCAGACATCCTTGCGGGGCGCGACAGGCGCCTGCTGGTCGTCATCGGTCCGTGTTCGATTCACGACACCGAAGCCGCACTCGACTACGCCCAGCGTCTTGCCGAGCAAGCCCGGGCGCTACGCGGCGAGCTGCTGATCATCATGCGCACGTACTTCGAGAAACCCAGGACCACCGTGGGCTGGAAAGGCCTGATCAACGACCCACACCTCGACGGCACCTGCCGCGTGAATGAAGGCCTGGGCATCGCACGCGGCGTGCTCCGCGATATCGTTGACCTGGGTCTCGGTACCGGCACTGAATACCTGGAACCCATCTCACCCCAGTACGTAGGCGATCTCGTTAGCTGGGCCGCGATCGGCGCCCGAACCACAGAAAGCCAGGTGCACCGGCAGTTGGCATCCGGCCTCTCCTGCCCGGTCGGCTTCAAGAATTCAACCAACGGTTCCGTACAGGTCGCCGTGGACGCCGTTCAGAGCGCCAGTCACTCTCACGTATTCCTGTCAGTCACAAAAGCCGGGCACTCGGCGATTTTCGAGACGGCTGGCAATCCCGATTGCCACGTCATATTGCGTGGCGGTGGCGGCAAGACAAACTTCGATAGCGAGTCGATTGCCCACGCATGCGAGTCGCTGCGCAGCGTCGGTGAAACGCCGCGTGTCATGGTCGACATGAGCCACGCAAACTCGCAGAAGAAACACGCTAATCAGCTCAACGTCTGCGCTGAGCTTTGCAATCAGATGGCAGCCGGATCAGACGCCATCAGCGGCGTGATGATTGAAAGCAACATTGTCGAGGGAAACCAGTCTTCGTCGGATGCGAGCAAGCTGACCTATGGGCAGTCGATCACCGACGCCTGCATCGGCTGGGACGACAGTGTTCGCGTCCTCAGTGATCTCGCCGCTGCTAGCCGGGCACGGATGTCCTGAGGGCGGCCCGCGTGCTCCTGAGCCAAAGCCGATCCAACATCAAAACAGCAAACCAGACCGTGTAGATCAGGACCTCTGCAAAACCATCGCGCGTCAGCCAGAACAGGTGTAACAGCGCGAGCGCAGCGGCCAGATACACCGCTTTATGCAAGCTCGTCCAGCGTCGTCCCAGACGCCGCTGCCAACCGCGACTCGATGTCACCGCGAGCGGTATCAGAATCAGCAGCGCCGAGAAGCCGACAGTAATGTAGGGCCGTTCGACGACATCAACGAACACCTGGCTCACGCTCAGCCCCGCCAATGCGATCAGGTAGATCGCAAAGTGAGACACTGCGTAGGCAAACGTCCAAAGACCGAGCCCCCGCCGGCTGCTTGCCAGGCGCTTTAGCCCCAGACGCCGCCTGAGCGTCGACACGGACAGCGTGATCAGAAGCATCCGCAGCGCCCACTCACCAAGATAACCGGTGGCTGCATCTGCGCCATCGACGCCGAAGCCCGCCCCGGGCGCTGACAGTTCGAGCCAGACACGGTAGGCGAACACAGCAGCCGGAATTCCGGCCGCACTGAGCACAACAATTTTCAAGGCGGACCGCTGCACTGGAGCTAAAAGTTCTTTTTCAGATCCATGCCGGCGTAGAGGGAGGCAACGTCCTCGCCATAGCCGTTAAACATGCGTGTCTCAATCCGGTTCGGTTGCAGGAACGAACTAGGCAATCGACGCTCGCTAGCCTGGCTCCAGCGTGGGTGATCAACTTGTGGATTCACGTTCGAGTAGAAACCGTACTCACGCGCGTTGAGCAGGTTCCAGGTGGTCGGCGGCTCTCGCCTTGTCAGCCGGATGCCGACGATGGATTTGATGCTCTTGAAACCGTACTTCCACGGCACGACCAGACGTAGCGGAGCTCCATTTTGGTTGGGTAGCGCCTTGCCGTACATCCCGACCGCGAGCGTCGTGAGCGGATGCATAGCTTCGTCGATGCGAAGCCCCTCGACGTAAGGCCAGTCAATTCCGGAAAACACCGAGCGCTGGCCACGCATCTCGGATGGCCGTTTGAGCGTCTCGAATGCGACGTACTTCGCTGACGAGTCCACGCCGACCTTGTTGAGCACAGCGGACAGCGGAATGCCTAACCAGGGAATAACCATGGACCACGCCTCCACACAACGGAACCGGTAGACCCGGTCTTCCGGAGTCAGGCCCTTGAGTAGATCTTCCAGAGCCCAGGTTGCCGGCTTATCTACGAGGCCGTTAACCGCAACCGACCAGGGCGAGGTTGTCATCTCGCCGGCATAGCGGACCGGATCGTCTTTGCCCGTGCCGAATTCGTAGAAGTTGTTGTAGCTGGTAGCAATCTCTTCGGGTGTGACCGCATCCACATCGGCCTTCGGGCCGGCCTGTGCCAACGCCGCGTCCGTTTGCGTTTGCGTGCTCGCACTGGACTCTGCGCAGCCAGCAACCGCCAAACCACCCAAACCGGCGGCGAGACCAGTCAGCAGTCGGCGGCGATTCAGATACGTCGTCTCCGGTGTAATCTCACTTGGCTCGATATCACCGGGCTTCTTGCTTCGTATCAACATCTTCTCTTCCTGCGGCCAGTTCCAACGCGATCCAACGGTCGCGGGTGATCAGAAACAAGCGTGCAGTGAAGAATGGATACAACCTGTGAACGCCTGCTTGCTCCCTATTGGAGTACGCAGGCTGCGAGAAGTTCGATCATCAAACGCCGTCGGACTCGGAGCTCTCAGCATCGCCCGTTTTGCGGGACGACCGACTCCTGATTCGCTCAACGCACCACATCACCGGTCCGGATAGCGCGTACAGCGCGGCCAGCAGCAGCAGAACCCTCGGCGGATCCGCAAGGACAATGGCAAAGCCCAGCGCGATGACGACCAGGACCACAAACGGCACGCGCCCCTTGAGCCCGAGCATCTTGGGCGAGAAGTAGCGGAAGTTGGAGACCATAAGCAAGCCTACAAGGGCCGTAACCGCTGCCATCGCGATGGCTACGCTTTGCGACGGTATCTCGCCGGGAAAGCTGTCGTGCCAGGACCAGACAGCGCTCGCGACGACGCCGGCAGCAGCAGGACTCGCCAGGCCAGTAAACGCCGTGTTGTCACTCGGCGCGGTGTTGAAACGGGCCAGCCGCAGCGCCGCACAGGCCATGTAGATGAAGGTCGCGACCCAGCCGATCCGGCCCAGGGTCGACACCGACCAGGCAAATGCCACCAAGGCCGGGGCAACGCCAAAGGCGACCATGTCGGAAAGGCTGTCGTACTCAGCACCGAAATCGCTCTCGGTGTGAGTCATGCGGGCAACACGACCGTCCGCCGTATCGAGCAAAGCAGCAACGAAGATCGCCAACGCCGCCGGCACAAAATCACCGTTCATACCCGCGACAATGGCAAAGAAGCCAGCGAACATCGCACCGGTTGTGATCATGTTGGGCAGTAGGAAAACGCCGCGTTTGCGGCGCTCTCGAAGCTCCTGACGCAGCCGTGCGCGCCGGCTTTGCGGCGCGGTTTCGGAGACGACAACGTCGTCCGTCATAGAGCCATCCGTAGCCTCGGGTTCTGCACCCGAATCATCACCATGCTCATTCGCCATGACTTGCTCCCCAGCAGCCCGGTGCTGACGGCCAATCGCTACGCGAGTCGGGCCGTCCTATGAATCAGCTCAAAACCTAGTTCTTGTCGCGATCGACCAATTGGTTTTCTTTAATCCAGGGCATCATCTCACGCAAGCGAGCACCAACCTCTTCGATGCCGTGTTCGCTGCTGATGCGACGCATCGCTTTGATGCTCGGCGCGCCTGCCTGAAACTCGGTCACAAACTCGCGCGCAAACTTACCCGTTTGAATCTCTTCGAGGATACGCTTCATTTCCGCCTTGGTTTCGGCGTTGACGACGCGCGGACCGCGAGTCAAACCACCGTATTCAGCGGTATTGGAGACCGTGTACCACATGTTGCTGATGCCGCCTTCGTAGAAGAAGTCGACGATGAGCTTGAGCTCGTGGAGACACTCAAAATAGGCCATCTCGGGCGCGTAGCCCGCTTCAACCAACGTCTCAAAGCCCGCCTGCACGAGCGCTGCGGCGCCGCCACAAAGAACCGCCTGTTCGCCGAATAGATCCGTTTCGGTCTCTTCCCGGAAGGTGGTCTCGATAACCCCGGCCCGGCCACCGCCGTTGGCGGAAGCGTAGGACAGCGCATTGGCTTTCGCCTGGCCAGAGGCATCCTGGAATATCGCGATAAGGCTCGGTACGCCGCCACCGGCAACATAGGTTGAACGCACCGTATGCCCCGGCCCCTTCGGCGCGATCATCACGACGTCGAGGTCTTCGCGCGGCTCGATTAGCTCAAAATGAATATTGAAGCCGTGCGCAAAGGCCAGCGTAGAGCCTTCTTTAACATTCGGCTTGATCTCGTTTGCGTACAGCGCCTGCTGGTGCTCATCAGGCGTGAGAATCATCACCAGATCAGCATCCGCCACAGCCTCAGCGACCTCAGCCACCTTGAAGCCCGCGTTCTCAGCCTTGCGCCACGACGGGCCGCCTTTACGCAAGCCGATCGTGATGTTGCTAACCCCGGAGTCGCGCAGGTTGTTAGCGTGCGCATGACCCTGGGAGCCGTAGCCAACGACCACGACGTTCATGTTTTGAATCAAGGAAAGGTCGGCGTCTTTGTCGTAGTAAACCTGCATGGTATCTCTCTCGAATATGCTTCTTGAAAATTGGTGAGGTCTGCGCAAACAGACCGCAAAACTCGTGCGTCCTCAAACTCGATCCGCCTGAATCAGCGGAAAACCAATAGCTCTCGGCGCTCTCCCGAACGCTCGCGACTAGATCGTGAGCGCTTTGTCGCCACGGCCTATGCCAGACACACCCGATCGAACCACCTCGACAATAGTGCCGACCTCCATGGCCCGAATGAACGCGTCAAGCTTAGCGCTTGGCCCGGTCAACTGAACGGTGTAGGACCGCGGTGTAACGTCGACGATCTGGCCGCGAAACACATCAGCCGTGCGCTTGAGTTCGGCGCGCTCGCTGCCTTCTGCCCGTACTTTGATCAGCATGATCTCACGTTCGATATGATCGTCTTCGCAAAGATCGACCACTTTGACCACCTCGATCAGCTTGTTGAGCTGCTTGGTGATCTGCTCGATTCGCTGGGTATCGCCCAGCGTCGTCAAGGTTATTCGCGACAGCGTCGGATCGTCGGTGGGCGCGACCGTCAGCGTTTCGATGTTGTAGCCGCGCTGGGCGAACAGCCCCAACACCCGGGACAGCGCGCCGGACTCGTTTTCGATCAGAACGGCAATGATCCGGCGCATTATGTTGCCTCCGAACGGGACAGGATCATGTCACGCATGGATCCGCCTTTGATCGCCATCGGGTACACGTGCTCGCGTGGGTCGACGCCAACGTCGAGGAGTACGAGCTTCTTGGCATTCGCGGGGCTGAAGGTCTCTTCCATCGCAGCGTCCAGATCATCAGCCGAATCTACGCGAATACCTACGTGACCATAGGCCTCGGCGAGAGTCTTGAAGTCAGGCAGCGAATCACTGTAAGTACTTTGGGAATGGCGCCCGCCGTACTGCATGTCCTGCCACTGCTTGACCATGCCTAGCGCCTGATTATTCAGACAGACAATCTTGATCGGCAGCCCGTACTGCAGGCAGGTAGACATCTCCTGGGCATTCATCATAAAACTGCCCTCGCCCGTTACGCAGGCGACCGTAGCGTCCGGAAACGCAATCTGGACACCCATGGCCGAAGGCAAGCCGAAGCCCATCGTGCCCAGGCCACCGGAGTTGATCCAGCGACGCGGTTCGGGAAAGTGATAGTACTGGGCGGCAAACATCTGGTGCTGCCCCACATCCGACGAGACGTAGGCATTGCCACCGGTGACTCGATACAACGACTGGATCACTCGCTGCGGCATGATGGGCTCAGAGCCTTCGCTTTCGAGCTTGTGGTTCAAACCGTGCTCGCTGCGCCAGGCGTCAATGCGCCGTGACCAGTCGGCCAGTGCCTCACTATCCTGAGCGGCAGGGTTTTCGACGAGCAGCGCCTCAACCTGGGCATCAAGCTCTTTGAGCACCGGCAACACTGGGCCAACGATCGGGATATCCGCGGTCACGATCTTGGCGATCGATGCCGGGTCGACGTCCACGTGGATGACCGTGGCATCGGGACAGAACTTCGCCGGGTTGTTCGTGACGCGATCATCGAAGCGCGCGCCGATCGCAAGGATAAGGTCCGCATGGTGCATGGCCATATTGGCCTGATACGTGCCGTGCATGCCGAGCATGCCCAGAAACTGCGGGTCCTCACCCGGGAATGCGCCTAAGCCCATCAGGGTATTGGTCACCGGAAAACCGAGGCGCCTGGCGAGTGACCGCAGCGGCTCACTGCCATCGCCAAGGACTACGCCACCGCCGCTGTAGATAACCGGCCTCTTCGCGTTCAGCAGCGCACGCGCCGCTTTCTTGATCTGTCCGGTATGCCCACGCTGACTCGGCCGGTAGGAGCGCATGTCGACGGTCGAGGGGTAGTTGTAGGGCGCGGTAGTCGCCGGATCCGTGACATCTTTCGGCACATCAACAACAACAGGGCCCGGCCGACCACTGGTCGCGATAAAGAAGGCCTTCTTGATGATCTCGGGAATGTCTTCCAGCGAGGTGACCAGGAACGAGTGTTTTACCACCGGTCGGGAGATCCCGATCATGTCCGTTTCCTGGAAAGCGTCTGTGCCGATCAAGTCCGTCGGCACCTGGCCGGAGATAACTACCATCGGCACCGAGTCCATGTGCGCGGTTGCGATGCCGGTGATGGCATTAGTTGCGCCTGGGCCGCTGGTGACGAGCACAACGCCCGGCTTGCCGGTTGCGCGGGCATAGCCATCGGCCATATGCGTGGCCGCCTGCTCGTGCCGCACAAGGATATGATCCACCTTCTGTTGCCTGAAGATAGCGTCATAGATGTGCAGGGCCGACCCACCAGGGTAGCCAAATATGTACTCGACACCTTCATCCTGCAGAGCGCGGATGAGCATGTCGCCGCCGGATAACAGCTCCACGGAATATTCTCTTTCGTCAGATATCGGGTCAGGGGCGAAAAGCGCCGGGTATTCTTAGGGTTGGCTAAAATCATGTCAACGGACACGAAGCGAATGAGAACTGCCTCACAAGCGAGCCGATCGCACCCTGAGAGTAGCCTGCGAGCCTGTGATAGCCTTGTCACCACCAATTTACGACACCCAACCGGGGTTGAAATGCCACGTTTATCTTTCTCTTTGACCAGTTCGTTATCCAGCTCACGACGCCCCCTCGCTACCTCCCGGAGACAGGCTCCATCGCGCCTGATCGTGATTCTCGCGCTCGCAAGCTTCCTGCCCGCCTCAGTCGCCGGTGCCGATACGTTCTGGCGCTGGGTAGACGACAGCGGCGTCGTCAACTACACCCAGCAGAAGCCGTACGGCGTGGACGCGGTCGAAGTCAGCACCCTGCCCGGAGCACGCAGTTCCGCGAGCAGCAATCCAGCTCCCGCCGCCACGTCTTCAGCACCCGCGCCGCGAGCCGCTGACGGCAGCGACTTGAGCGCGAGCCAGCAATCGGTTTTAGAGGGTTTGCAAAGTGCGGAGCAGGCTCGTCAGGATGAAATTGCTCGCATCAACCAGGAGAACTGCGACAAGTCTCGCAGCCTGCTCGATCAACTGAGTGTTCGCTCGCGCATCCGGGTGCGCGGCGCAGACGGCGAACAGCGAGCGATGCCCGAGGACGAGCGCCAGAGCCGCATCTCCGATGCCCAGCGTGGCGTTGCCGAGTATTGTTCCTCGTAGCCCTGGCGACCACGCATCTAGCTAGGCGTCCACGCATCTAGCCAGGCGCCCCGCCTCCACCTGAGCTTGCGCACAACTCGGACTGTCTCAGTGCCGGGATACGAGTGTGGCCATGCGTCCGGTCGTCGCGCGCCGACGGTATGAGTAGAAGCGCTCGTCGCACAGGCTGCAGAGATTGGAGTGAATGATGTGTTCGCAGCCGATCTGAATGAGCTGATTGCCGGCGACAGCAGGCAGCGAGAGCCGGACCTTACCCTCCTGCGCATCTTCAGCCACAGCGCTCCCGGCAGCAGCACGCGCAGTCCTTCGCAGTCGCCCACTCTCTCCCACATTGGCCTGGCCCTCCCCAGCAACCGTCTGGTTGGTGTTGAGATCGGATTCGTCAAATTCAGCGAGCAACGTTTGCTCAACCTGATAGCAGCCGCCGCAGATTCCCGGCCCCAGCCACGCCGATCGCAACTCGCCCGGCATTGCAGCAGCCAGCAACGGCAGGATCTTGCCGGCAAGCCCGCGCCAGCCACAGTGCGCAACCCCCACTGCTTCGTCGGTGACTAAAACAACGGGCAGACAGTCTGCGGTCAACACCGCGAGTGCCAGGCCTGACTCTGTGGTGAACGCCGCGTCCGCTTCGGGCGCGGTTGACGTGGTGGCCCGATCCGCCCGCAGGATTTCGACGCCATGCACCTGATTCAACCACTGAATTCGCTTGATCCCGAGATCCTTCGCGAGGTCCCTCGAGAGAAGCTCCCGGTTGCTCGCGACTGCGCCGGGGTCGTCGTCGACGTGCGTGGCGAGATTAAAGCTGTCCCAGGCGCCGACTGAGGCGCCGCCAGCGCGAGTCGTCGCGCAGACTCGTACCCCGGCTCCCAGGTCGGCAGTCACGTAGTCGCGCGAGCTACCGCCGCTCATCGACCGTCGCTTTTGAACGTATCGAGCTCGTGCTGGCGCGCATCCTGCGCCAGCATCGATTGCAGATGACTGAAATCCACCGGCGCATCTACTGAGAAGGAGACCTGCTCGCCAGTTCCGGGGTGGGTAAAGCTGAGCTCTGCCGCGTGCAGCGCCTGGCGCTCAAACTGCTCGATCGCCTCTTGCACGGGCTCATCTGAATCAGCGGGCAGCAGACCGCGCGCGCCGTAGCGCTTATCGCCAACTAGTGGAAATCGCTGGTGCGCCAAATGCACACGAATCTGGTGGGTGCGCCCCGTTTCCAGCTCGACGCTAAGCAGGCTATGCGCCCGGTAGCGCTCGCTCACCGTAACGTGGGTGACGGCTCGCTTGCCACTGTCCGTGACAGCCTGGCGTGTGCGTTGGCGGCTATCGCGCCCGATGGGCAAATCAATCGTGAACGCGCCGGGTGGAGCGCCTTCGCAAATGGCGACATAGCGCCTGGACACACGATGCTCGGACAAGGCCGCCACAAGCTGGGTGTGGGCTCGGTAGCTGGCCGCGACCACCATCAGTCCGCTCGTATCTTTGTCGAGCCGATGAA
>CAYGQC010000035.1:0-5616 GCA_964351875.1 uncultured Pseudomonadales bacterium | reverse complement strand
TCTTCATACAGCACGTCGAAAGCAATGCTCTCAGCTTGCTGCCAGCCGTCAGGTTGAGGCGGCACCGACAGTTCCAGGCATTCTCCGCCATGAAGGCGATGCTTGGGCGCTATCACCTCGCCATCGCAGGTCAGGCGGCCTTCCTTCAGCCATCGGCTCAACAGGGACCTGGAAAACTCGCTGAAATGAGTGGCAGCAACCGTATCAATCCGTTGGCCTGCCGCCTCGGGGCCGAGGCTGACCAGCAGACGCTTGGCGGCCAGGGCCGAGCCGCTACTCGTAGCACTCGGGGTGGCCGTGCCCACAGACTCTGGATCGCCCGGGGGCTCCCGAGCGCCGGGCTGGGGTTCAATCACTGGCTTCACGACGACTATTTGCCCTACGCATCAGGCACCTGGAGGTTACAAGCGGGTACCAAAGCTATACATTACCCGATTTGCGCAACACAGCCTCAAGCCCTCGGCAGGATTCAAGGCCGACAGGCACCGAGATATGCATCTATCTATGTACCCTATGTATCAAAAAACAACGAACGCCAACGCCACTAGCCGTGCTTCGCGCCACTCTACACGCGCCGGCTTCGGGCTGATCACGCTTGCGCTGCTACTGGCCGGCTGCTCGTCTTTGCCCTTCTTCGGCAAGAAGGACGAAGACCCGGAAGCGCGCGATATCAACAGTACCGAGCAGCAGATGTACCGCCAGGCGCAGGGCCTGCTGCGTAGCGCGAGTTACTCCCAGGCGATCGACGCGCTGCAGCGCCTGGAGGCTCGCTTCCCGTTCGGCCGTTACGCTGAGCAAGCTCAGCTCGAGATCATCTACGCCCACTACATGGCGTACGATCAGGATGCGGCGCGCGCGTCAGCCAATCGCTTCATCAGGCTGCATCCCCAGCATCAAAGCGTCGACTACGCGTATTACTTGCGCGGTCTCGCCTCCTACAACAAGAACGCCGGTCTCTTCGATCGGTTGTTCACAACGGACGCAGCCAAACGCGACATCGAGCCGGCGCGCGAAGCTTTCGCAGACTTCACGCAGATGCTGACCCGCTTTCCAGACAGCAACTATGCCCCGGATGCCCGGGCCCGCATGCTGTATCTGCGCGACATGCTGGCTCGCCACGAAGTACACGTCGCCGACTACTACATGCGCCGCGGCGCCTATGTCGCCGGTGCTAATCGCGCTCGGTACGTTGTCGAAAACTACCCTCGCTCCGCGTCCGTTGACGACGCACTGGCCGTGATTATCGAAGCGAACTACAAGCTCGGACTCGAAGATGCCGCCAACGATGCCTTACGAGTGCTCGCGGTAAATTACCCGGACTACCAGGCGTTTGACGACAACGGCAACCTTGTTCTGACCGAAGCTGTCCGCAACCGCGACCGCTCGTGGCTGAACCTGGTCACCCTGGGTCTGCTCGACCGTCCAGACGTACCACCCCCGCTCGCCATCCGACACCCGGAAGGGTTCGAGCCAAGCACCCGCCGCACAGCCACCGCGGGCAACACGCCCGACGCTACCGCGCCGGAGTCGACAAAGCCAAAGGGCCGCTTTAGCTGGCTTCCGTTTGTTGACTGACGGGCTGGCGCCTGGGTCGACGGACGGCTCGGCCAAGCTTACCGAGCCGCAAGTACATGCCTGAAAGCAGCCAATCGGAAATCGTCGCCGAAGTCGAACGCAGGCGCTTTGAGCAATCCCAGGCGCTGCTTCGCGTCTACAACCTCTATCGCGTTGCACTCGGCGCCGCTCTGGTTGCGATGCAGTACCAGAGCGTTCTCACCAATCGCCTCGGCTTTGAGAATCCCGAGTGGTTCAACACGGCTACTCTGGCGTACCTGGGAGCCAACCTGCTGATAGCGCTCGGCATGCGCCTGCTACCGAAGCCGATGGTTCGCAACCAGCTTTTTCCCGTCGCCATCGTAGGCCTCGACGTACTGGTCTTGAGTCTCTTCACCTATCTGTCTGGCGGCACCGGCAGCGGCCTCGGCACACTGCTCGTTGTTACGGTCGCCGTTGGCGCGATCCTGGTACCCGGGCGCATGAGCTTTGCCATCGCAGCTCTGGCCAGCATCAGCATCCTGTTTCAGGAAATGCTCGTATCGCTCGCCCACTACAGCGAGTTCGATGAGCTGTTCCAGGCTGGCCTGCTCGGCGTTGCTTTCTTCACAATCGCCGGCGTAACGCAGACACTCTCCAGGCGATTGCGCAAAAACGAGATTCGCTCCATGACCCAGGCGATCGAGCTCGCTGATCTGGAGCGAATCAACAAGATCATTGTCCAGCGCATGCGTACTGGCATCATCCTCGTCGACAGCTCGGATCGCGTGCGCATGGTTAACCATTCTGCTCGAGCGCTACTCGGTTTTTCAGACCACGATGCAACCTTCATGCTGCCGCCGGCGCTACGCGAGCGACTGGCGGCCTGGCGCCAGCAGACCAGCCTGCGCGCCGCGCCGTTTCAGCTCACGCCAAACACGCCCGAAATCCGAATCAACTTTTCCTCGGTGCGCAGTGATGACCCGATGGGTGAAGTCACCGTCTTCCTGGAAGACACGGGCGAGGTTCAGCAGCAGGCGCAACAACTGAAGCTTGCAGCGCTAGGACGCCTATCAGCGTCCATTGCTCACGAGATTCGCAACCCCCTGGGCGCTGTAAGCCATGCCAGCCAACTCCTGAAAGAGTCAAAGAACCTGGACGCCGGTGATTCTCGACTGACCGACATCATTCACAATCACTGCCTGCGCATGAATGGCGTGGTCGAAAACGTGCTAGAGCTATCGAGGCGGCGAGCGCCGTCGCCCGTGTTGCTGGGCATGCTCGATCACCTGAACGCATTCGTCGCCAGCTTCGGCGAATCCGAAGACGAGCCGTGCGAGATCGAGGTGCTGGTCGACCCAGCGGATACCGAACTGCGAATCGACGCCAGCCAGCTCAACCAGGTTCTCACCAACCTGGTCGGCAACGGCCTGCGCTACAGCATGGAGGTATCGGGCAAACGATATGTGAGGCTCCGCGGTGGTCTCGACCGCGCGACCGAGCGGCCCTACCTCGACGTAATCGACCTCGGTGAGGGTGTGTCCCCCGACAAGGTCGCAACACTGTTTGAGCCCTTCGTGACCAACTCCCCATCTGGAACGGGTCTGGGGCTGTATATTTCGAAGGAACTGTGCGAAGCCAATCAGGCGCGGATCAGCTATCAACGTCACGAGGACGGCGGCAGTTGCTTCCACATCATCTTTGCACACCCGAACAGGATTATCGGCTAGGTACCCGGCAGAGCGAACGGGACGATGCTTGCCATCCGGAGTCGCTTCGTTTTCGAAGTCATAACTCTTTCGAATCTATAACAGGGCACAGGCAATGACTGCAGGTACCGCCAAGAAAGCGCTTATCGTCGACGATGAGCCAGACATCCGCGAGCTGCTCGAGATCACTCTGGGCAGAATGAACGTGGAGACAATGGCGGCCGAGCGCCTGTCCACCGCCTTTGAGCTGCTGGCGGCCAATCACTTTGATCTTTGCCTGACAGACATGCACCTGCCGGACGGCAACGGAATCGATCTCGTTAAGAAGATCGGCGCCGACTATCCAGACATGCCGGTGGCGATGATCACAGCCTTCGGCAGCATGGACACCGCCGTGGACGCTCTGAAAGCCGGCGCCTTCGACTTTGTTCAGAAACCCGTTGATCTTGATCAGCTCCGAGCGCTGGTTGAAACGGCACTGCGAGTCGCCAGTGACGCCAGCGATGCTGACGTTGAAGCGGCCACCAAACTCACCGGCTCCTCGCCTGTGATGCAGTCACTTCGCGCGACCATCAAGAAACTCGCACGCAGTCAGGCGCCGATTTACGTCAGCGGCGAGTCCGGTACGGGTAAGGAAGTTGCGGCGCGCCTGATTCACGAACAGGGGCCCAGATCTTCCGGGCCGTTCGTGCCGGTCCACTGTGGCGCGATTCCGAGCGAGCTGATGGAAAGCGAGTTCTTCGGGCATCTCAAAGGCAGCTTCACGGGTGCGGGCACGGACAAACAGGGGCTGTTCCAGGCCGCAAACGGTGGCACGCTCTTTCTTGACGAAGTCGCCGACCTGCCGCTCACCATGCAGGTGAAGCTGCTGCGCGCCATTCAGGAGAAAGCCGTGAGAGCCGTCGGCAGCTCCAGCGAAGAGAAAATCGATGTGCGTGTGCTGTCCGCAACCCACAAAGACCTCGCGGGCGAGGTCAGCGGACAGCGCTTTCGCCAGGATCTTTACTACCGGCTCAATGTCATCGAGCTGGCGATGCCGCCGCTGCGCAACCGAGACGGTGATGTCGCGGAACTGGCTGACCAGATACTGCACCGCATCGCGGCGGATTACGCAATTGATCGTCCCGAGCTTAACGCGGCAGCGAGTGCCGAGCTGGATGCCTACGCCTTTCCCGGCAACGTGCGAGAACTGGAGAACATCCTCGAGCGCGCGGTAACGCTGTGCGAGGGCGGAACCATCACGCCCGAGGATCTGAGCCTGGGCGGCGGCTCGTTTGTGACTAAGGCCGCGCCACCTCAGGACTATAGCGACGCCAATATCTCGACACCCGAGGCCGCTTCCAGCGAACCGGACAGTCAAGCGATGGACCAGCCAGATGCCGCGGTGTCGGCCGGTGCCATGGCGATTCCGACTCTCAAACCCGGCGAATCACTGGAGAGCTACCTCGAGGCCATCGAGCGCCAGCTCATCACCGAAGCTCTGGAGCGAACGCGCTGGAACAAAACCGCTGCCGCCAAGGAACTGGGTATAACGTTCCGCGCTTTGCGCTACCGATTGAAGAAACTCGAACTCGAGTAACTCGTCCCAACCGGCGTAGAACTAATCAGGCTCATTGACCCTTCACGGAGCTTGTAGCGCCGACGCTCACACGAGCTTCAGCCTCCGCTGACATACGTTAAGCGTCTCACCATCTAGCCTGCATCCGCATGCGAGGCATATCACTCATCGAGCAACTGGTCGTCGTGACGATCGCCGGCGTGCTCGCGTCGATGGCCGTTCCGGCATTTACGGACTGGCAGCGTCGAGAGCGTTCAGTTGCGGTGCTGAACCAGATGGTTGGCGCAGTGAGCTATTCGCGCAATGCGGCGGCATCGCTACGCGTCATTGTGACAATGTGTCCGGGTGAGAACGGCGAATGCGGTTCTCGTAACAGTTGGCATGAGGGAACGGTGATCTTTGCCGACCACAACCGCAACGGCCAACGCGAGAACTCAGAACCCGTGCTGACTGAACTTCCTGCCCTTCGCGACGGCGAGCGAATAACCTGGCGGAGCTTCCGCAATCGCTCGGTTCTGCAAATGACACCGACCGGTATGACCAACTGGCAGAACGGCAGTTTTCAGTATTGTCCGGGTGACGCCAACCCGGAAGGCGCTCGCATGGTCATACTCAATGCGGCAGGACGAGCGCGCCCCGCGAGAGATAGCGATGAGGATGGCGTGGTGGAGGATGCGCGGGGGCGGCCGCTTAGTTGTTGAGACGATGGTTGGTTGTTGAGGCATCGGGCCGTCGCCAGAGCGGCCGGCAATGGATGCTCAGTCATCGCGAAGGAGCGAAGCGACTGACGCGATCTCCGAACGCCAGCAGCGTCGT
>CAYGQC010000034.1:0-28108 GCA_964351875.1 uncultured Pseudomonadales bacterium | reverse complement strand
GGCACTTTACTCTGACCCCACTATCGGTCGAGATCAAAGATATCGCCGATGTAGTGTAAGAGATCGGCATTGTCGTCAGCACTGGCTTTTCGGATGGCGACCGTTGGCGAGTGCGTGAACTTGTTGGTCAGCGAGCGCGTGAGCTGCTCAAGCACGGCGTCTGCCGGCTCGCCGCGAGCGAGCGCTTTGCGGGCCTTGTCGAGTTCGCTGTCGGCCGTGGCGCCGGCCTGCTGGCGGTAGCGCATGACCATGTCACCCGCTGCCTGAACCCGGCGTTCCCGGGTGTAGGTGGTGGCACCCTGTGATACGAGAAGCTCGGCGCTGTCCGCCGCGCTCTGCCGCTTGCGAGCGTTCTCTTCGACGATGCTGGTCAGATCGTCGATGCTGTACAGGTAGACATCACGCAATTCGCCGACTTCCGGTTCGATGTCCCGGGGCATGGCGATGTCGACCATGAACACGGGCCTGTGCCGGCGCCGCTTCAGCGCGCCTTCGACTGCGCCTTTGCCCAAGACCGGCAGCGGGCTGCCCGTAGAGCTGATCACGATGTCGTACTCGTGCAGGTTTTCGGCGACATCACCGAGCTGCATGGCGTCAGCGCCGAAAGTGCGCGCCAGCTTTTCTGCATTGGTCAGCGTCCGATTGGCGATGGCCATGCGGCGAATGCCTTGCTCACGCAGATGCCGGGCCAATAGCTCTGCCGTTTCGCCCGCGCCAATGATCAGGGCGTTGGCTTCCGCGAGGTCGGCGAAGATCTGTTTAGCCAGGGTGACAGCAGCATAGGCGACAGATACCGGGTTTTGCCCGATGGCTGTGTCCGATCGGACGCGCTTGGCAATGTTAAGCGTGTGCTGGCTGAGGAGGTCGAGCTCCGGCCCCAGAGCGCCGACAGCCCGGGCCGCGTCGTAGGCCGTTTTCACCTGGCCGAGAATCTGGGGCTCGCCGAGCACCTGGGAATCCAGCCCGGAAGCCACCCGCATCACATGTCGGGCAGCATCCTGGTCCCAGTGCACATAGGCGGCGCCGTGCAGCTCCCCACGTTCGATATTCCGGTAGCTGGACAGCCAGTCGGCGATCTTTGCGGCGTTCCCGGGATCGGTCGCGCAGTACAGTTCCGTGCGGTTGCAGGTCGACAGAATCGCCGCTTCCCGGACGTTGCCGATGTCACTGCGCAGGCGTGCGAGCGCCTCACCAAGGCCCTCCTCGGTGATCGCGATCTGCTCCCGCAGGGCGAGCGAAGCTGTGCGGAAATTGAGCCCGTATGCCAATATGGCCATTGCGTCGTAGGCTGCCAGTGGTGCACTGGGCGTGAGTCTAGCAAATGTTGAGTTTTACCCCCATGCAACCGTCACGCCTGCGACAGGCTAAACCGCTCTTTTTCCTTGGCCTTTTTGTCCTGTCGGTGAGTGGCTGTGTGTCGACAGCCGTGTTGCCCGACGATCTCGACCGCCCCTCGATCGACGTGAGCGGCAAGTTGGGCATTCGCACCGCGAGCGAGGGATTCTCGGCGAGCCTGCGCTACCAGCAGTTCGATGCTGCTTTCCGAATAGAGATGTGGGGCCTGCTCGGCCAGGGCAGGACCTTGATAGAAGGCGACGCACGGCGCATTGGAATCACCAACTCCAGGGGCGAGTTGGTCGCCAGTGGTGAGCCAGAGCGGGTCATGCGCGAGCAGCTTGGCTGGTCTCTGCCATTGGCTGTCCTGCGTTATTGGGTCGCTGGCCAGCCGGATCCGGAGCAACCCGTAGCAGCCGGTGGTGGCGATGCTGATAGCCGATATTTCGCCCAGCAGGGGTGGGCGGTCAGCGCCAAACGCCTGGCGTTGGTCGACGGTGAGATGTTGCCGGGCTTGCTGGTGCTTCAACGTGGCTCGATCACTGCTCGCATCGCCCTTCGCGACTGGCACAGCTATCGCCGCGCGTATGACGCGCCGATCCCCGAATCTGAAGATGATGAGACATGATTCGAGGTCTGACGAATCAACGCCGCTGAACATTGACACCCCTTGACCGCATCCGGACAATGGCGGCCCTTTTCTCGGCCCTGCCCAGATTTGCGTAGCTTATGGCTCGCTGGCAGCGTCTCGGGGATTTTCTGAAATTGGGGTGTCGCCAAGTGGTAAGGCAGCGGGTTTTGATCCCGCCATTCGCAGGTTCGAATCCTGCCACCCCAGCCAGATTTGCGTAGCACAATAGGGCGTTCCGATGAGTTTAATGGTGTTTTCGGGCAGCTCAAACACTGCGCTCGCAGCGCGCGTCGTGCATCAGCTTCGAATGGAAATGGGTGCCGCTAAGGTCAGCCGTTTCAGCGATGGCGAAGTGAACGTTGAGATCGACGAGAATGTTCGCGGCCAGGATGTGTTCATTCTGCAGAGCACCTGCGCGCCGACGAACGACAACATCATGGAGCTGGTAATCATGGCGGACGCGATGCGTCGGGCATCAGCCAGCCGCATCACCGCAGTGATTCCATATTTTGGCTATGCCCGCCAGGATCGCAGGCCTCGCTCGGCTCGGGTTGCGATCAGCGCCAAGGTTGTTGCGGACATGATGAGCACCTGCGGTATCGACCGGATGCTGACGGTCGATCTGCACGCCGACCAGATTCAGGGTTTTTTCAACATGCCGGTGGATAACGTCTACGCTTCGCCGGTGCTGGTTGATCACGCGCTTGAGCAGAACTACAAGAACCCGATCGTCGTATCGCCTGATGTTGGCGGCGTGGTGCGGGCTCGAGCGATCGCCAAGCAGCTCGATGACAGCGATCTCGCCATCATCGACAAACGCCGGCCACGGGCGAACGAGTCCCAGGTGATGAATGTGATCGGTGACGTCAACGATCGCACCTGTATTTTGGTCGATGACATTGTCGATACCGCGGGCACGTTGTGTACTGCGGCCAGCGCGCTGAAAGAGCGTGGCGCTCGAAAGGTGGTGGCCTACGTAACCCACCCGGTGTTTTCGGGCAAAGCCGTCAAGCGCATCAGCGCGTCAGATTTTGATGAGATTGTGGTGACGGACACGATTCCCCTGAGCGATCAGGCGAAGGCGTGTAAGAAAATCAGCCAGCTCAGTCTCGATACTCTGCTTGCCGAGGCTATTCGCCGGGTAAGTAACGAGGAAAGCATCAGCGCTATGTTTCGATAGCGCATGATCGGTCGCCGCTGTGGTCGCGCTGTGGCAGCCGTTTTAATAGCAACCCGGAGAAAGTTATGTCCAACAAGATAGAGCTAGCTGTGGAACTGCGCCAGGACGTAGGGAAAGGTGCGAGCCGCCGCCTACGTCGTTCAGGCAAAGCAGTTCCAGGCATTTTGTACGGCGGTGTGCGCGAGCCCATCAACCTTACCCTTAAATCCAACGAGCTGAACAAGGCGATGGAAGCGGAGTCGTTTTACTCCCAGATCCTGAACCTGCGTTTTGACGGTGAGGATCAGCAAGTGGTGGTTCGCGACCTGCAGCGTCATCCTGCCACGGGCAATGTTCAGCACATCGACTTCCTGCGTATTCGTGCAGACCGTGAGATTACCGTGTCGATTCCGATCCACTTCCTGAATGCGGACAAGAACGCTGAGGTTAAGGCCGGTAACACGATCTCCCATAACATCAACGAAGTTGAGATCAGCTGTCTGCCAGGCGATCTTCCTGAGTTTCTGGAGCTCGATGTTGGCGACCTGGCAGAAGGCCATGCGTTGCACTTGTCCGATATCAAAGTCCCCGACGGTGTAACCATCGACGCGCTTGAGCTCGGCGAAGACTACGACCAACCCGTTGCCAGCATTGTCGTCAAACGTGCCGAGGCTGCAGTTGAAGACGAAGCGCCGAGCGCACCGGCGTCAGATGATGAAGCCGATGACTCCAGCGAAGGTGACGAGGACTAGTCAGCCCCCTGGCTGACTCGACTGTCTAGCAAGACACCTCGAAAACCACAGTGGCTATTCGCCTCATAGTGGGCCTGGGAAATCCAGGCCCTGACTATGCCGGTACCCGGCACAACATTGGCGCGGACTGGCTCGAGGAGTTGGCCTGGCGTCATGACGTTTCTCTGAAGAGCGAATCCCGCCTGCATGGCTTGCTAGGACGCGGTGTCGTCGCCGGCAGGGATGTCCGCTTGCTGGTACCCACGACCTACATGAACCGCAGTGGCCTATCTGTGGCAGCCACGGCTAACTACTTCAAGATCGAGCCAGAAGAGATTCTGGTTGCTTATGATGAAATGGCGTTTGAGCCCGGGGTGATCCGACTGAAGACCGGTGGCGGTGCCGGCGGTCACAATGGCATTCGCGATCTGATCGACAGCCTCGGCAAGGCGGCTCTTTTTCATCGCCTGCGCATCGGCGTCGGGCATCCAGGATCCGCCGCCAAGGTCACGCGTTATCTGACCCAGCAGAAAATGCCTCAGTCCGAGCGTAGCCAGGTCGAAGAGCACTGGCGGCTTACCAATGTGCTTCCCCTGCTGCTGGCCGGTGATCTGGAAAACGCTATGAACCAATTGCATGCGCCGCCGCCATCGGTTGGCGGGGAGCAACCCGAAACCGACAACTAGAGCTGACGTCTCAGCACGATTGTCCCCACACACCGCGACGAGACGCATCGCGTCCCGTCAGGCCAGAATTGAGAAGAGTCTGCCTGGCGAACTGTCCTTAGGAGTTAACGATGGGATTTACTTGCGGCATTGTCGGATTGCCAAATGTCGGCAAATCGACCCTGTTTAATGCCTTGACCAAAGCCGGAATCGACGCGGAGAACTTCCCATTCTGCACGATAGAGCCCAACACCGGGATTGTCCCGGTCCCGGATCCCAGGTTGAAAGCGCTCAGCGACATCGTTGTGCCGCAGAAGACGATCGCCTCGACGATGGAGTTTGTCGACATCGCGGGCCTGGTGGCCGGCGCCTCCAAGGGTGAGGGGTTGGGTAACAAGTTCCTCGCCCACATTCGCGAGACCCAGGCGATAGCCCATGTTGTTCGCTGTTTCGAGGACGACAATATCGTCCACGTCGCTGGCAGTATCTCGCCCCTGGATGATGTTGAAGTCATTAACACTGAGCTGGCGCTTGCGGATCTGGACACGATGGAGCGTGCCAAGGAGAGGCTGCGGCGCGTAGCCAATTCGGGAGACAAGGACGCCAAGGTCAGGTTGCTTTTGGTCGATAAAGTCATTGACGGTATCGACGAGGGCAAACCGGTGCGCGTGCTCGATCTTACGAGTGATGAGAGGGCCATGCTGCGCGACTACCACCTGATTACCGCGAAGCCGGTGATGTATATCGCCAATGTTTCTGAGGACGGCTTTGAGGACAACCCTCACCTTGACCGACTGCTCGAGATTGCAGACGCGGAGGCATCCGTTGTCGTTCCGATCTGCAACAAGATTGAAGCCGAGATTTCCGAGCTGGAAGACGATGAGCGCACGGAGTTTCTTGAAGCTCTGGGCATCGAAGAGCCGGGCCTGAATCGCGTCATTCGAGCGGGCTACTCGCTGCTGGGCTTGCAGAGCTACTTTACGGCGGGCGAGAAAGAAGTGCGCGCCTGGACCATTCCCAACGGTGCTCTTGCGCCACAAGCGGCGGCGGTGATCCACACGGACTTTGAGAAAGGATTTATCCGGGCCGAGGTGGTCGGTTACGACGACTTCATCGCCAACGGCGGTGAGCAGGGCGCGAAGGATGCCGGTAAGTGGCGTCTGGAAGGCAAGGACTACCTGGTCAAGGATGGTGACGTTGTACACTTTCGGTTCAACGTCTAAACACGGCGCGGCGCGCACAGGCGTACGCCGGCACGTTTCTGCTAGCTGAAATCGAGGGCTTCATGTCGGACTCCGGTGATCAGAACAACCCGTATAGCGCGCCGAGTAGCGCGCTTGAGGACGTTACGCTCAGCGGCGGCGGCAGCATTGAGGCCACGCTAGCGGGCGAATCGGAGCTGCTGGTCGGTGACGTGCTGAAGGAAGCATGGGAGAAAGTACACGGCATCAAGCTGCCGGTACTCGTGGGGGTGGTCGGAGGCTACATCGCCACCTATGTTCTCGCCGTACTTCTGGCTGTGTTACTTGGGTTGCTTGCTGCGCAAATCGGATCCGCCGTCGGTATGGCGCTTGGGATGGCGCTCGGCTTCTCCGCGATGCTGGCGGTGATCCCGGTGTATGCCGGGGTTCTGTTGATGGGTTTGCGCCAGAGTGTGTCGGCGCCCGTGAGCGTTGGTCTCGCTTTCTCGCTGTTTGACCGTTCCGCACCGATCATTGGGCTTGGGCTGATTGTCTCAATAGCGGTCAGTGTCGGTATGTTTATGTTCCTGCTGCCCGGCCTGTATCTGATGGTTGTGCTGCTGCCGGCCCTGCCGCTGCTGGTCGAAAAGCGCATGGGCGTGATCGACTCGCTTAAGCTCAGCGTGCAACTGAGCCACAAACAGTTCCTCAATCTCGCCCTGATTCTCCTGGTTGTTGGTGTCGTTCTGACGCTCAGCGCATTCACAATCATCGGTCTGATCTGGTCCATACCCTGGGCACTCATGGCCGTTTCGATCTGCTATCGCAACCTCGCAGGCGTCACGGTCGAGCAGTAGGCATGGCCTGCCGCGCGTCGTAGCGCAATCCTGTGCGATACGCTGTGGAGAGGGTCACAGCTTTGTGCGGCTGCAACAGGGACACTACGGATGCAGAGTCTGCGGCGGTCAGTAGTGCCTCGTGGGCGTGGCTGGCAACAGTCGATTTGCGAACGTAGTACCAATGCCGGTAAGTTGGGTGTTCATCCGGGAAGGTGTGCGCGCCACGCGGCGAGCAGTTTGGAGGTTCACAGTTATGTCTCAATCTAGAAAGCCAGCGATTTCTAATGTGGAAACGCAGTCAAGCGAGCGCCGCGGCGTGCCTTTCAAGACCATTTTGCTGTCCGCAGCATGTGTTGTTGGTCTCGCCAGTGCACCAGGTATTGCCGCTGATAGCGTCAAACACATTGTCAAAAAGACGATGGACGGACGCTGCCTGGCACCTGGTCATCCCAGTTACTGGGATACCAAGATCTACATCAAGAAAGCGTCCATGCAGGCCTGTGTGGCCAGCGGAGGCAAGCAGGACCAAGCATAGCCTACTCGCTTGCGTCTCGTGATCCTGTCGAGGTGTCGACAGGATCAGTCGGACAGGTCCAGAAATACCGGGGCGTGATCTGACGCCGTCAGCTCGCCACGCTTCTTGCGAAACTCCCGATCGATGATGCTGTCGCTGCAGCGCGCGGCGATTTCTGTCCCACCCAGTACAAAGTCGATGCGCAGACCGTGTTTGCGATGGAACGCCCCACCACGATAGTCCCACCAGCTAAATGCTTGCTCATTGTCGTGCTGATATCGCCAGAGATCCTGCCAGCCGCAGTCGATGATCGCCGCCATGCGAGCCCGCTCTTTGACCGTGTGAAAGATCCGACCGTCGCCTGATTCGCCGCGCCAGCTATCGATCGCCGTGGGCACGATGTTGAAGTCACCACAGAGAACGCCGTTGTCGGGTGCCGAGCTTCGCCAATAAGCTGCGAGGGCGTCAAACCAGGCTAGCTTCCTTTCGAAATCAGCATGCTCGACCGTTTTGCCGTTCGGGCAATACACGGTCGTAAAGTCGATACCGCCGGTTTCAGCGCGCAGGAACCGCGCGCCCATTTCCTCGCCGCCCGGCAGGCCGGATTGAACTTCTGTGATTGGTGATTTGGAGAGAATCGCAACCCCGTTCCAGCTCTTTTGGCCGTGGCTCAAGCTGTGATAGCCGAGCGCTTCAAATTCGGCCGCGGGGAAGATGTCGTCCGTCATCTTCAGTTCCTGGAAACCGACAACGTCCGGTTTCTGCTCTTCGAGCCAGAGCGTGACGAAATCCATGCGCGCGCGAAGCCCGTTAACGTTCCAGGTGGCGACTCGCAACGATCTAGCCTCCTATGCGCGTAGGCGGGGTGGTACCGCCGGTGCCCGTGGTGGTCTCCATCGTCGACATGATTGTCGACACAAGGGTTGCCACGTCGCCCAGTTGCGCCGGCACAATCATCGTGTTGTTGGTTTTCGCCAGCTTGCCGAACTCCTTCACCCACTGCTCAGCAACGCGAAGATTGACCGCTTGTAAGCCCCCGGGCTGGTCGATAGCAACAGCAACCGCGCGCACGCCAGCGGCAGTTGCTTCGGCGAGCATGCGAATCTCTTCTGCACGGCCTTCTGCTTCGTTGATCTGCTTGAGCTTTTCCGCTTCGGACAGATTGATCGTCTCCTGCTTCTGACCCTCGGAGACGTTGATCTGAGCCTCTCGATGACCTTCTGATTCGGCCACCACGGCGCGGCGCTCGCGTTCCGCGCGCATTTGCTTTTCGAGCGCATCGCGAACGGACTCTGGCGGCAGGATGTCCTTGATCTCGTAGCGGAGGATCTTGACGCCCCAGGGCTCGGCCGCGCGATCCACCGCGCTAACCACCTGGGAGTTGATGGTCTCGCGTTCTTCGAAGGTTCTATCCAGGTCGATCTTGCCGACCTCGGAACGCAGCGTTGTCTGTGCTAGCTGAGACGTGGCGAAGCGGTAGTTGTCAATTCCGTAACTGGCAGCCGCGGAATCGACGACCTGCATATAGATCACGCCGTCTACCTCGACCGCGATGTTGTCCTTGGTGATACAGCTCTGGCTCGGCACGTCGAATGCCTGCTCCTTGAGGGTGTGCTTGTAGGCGACTTTGTCCATGAACGGCACCAGGATGTGAAAGCCGGCATCCAGCGTGCGTGCGAATTTGCCCAGGCGTTCGACGACAAACTGCTCTCGCTGGGGTACGACCCGGGCTGTCTTGAAAAGCGTCACGACGACAAATGCGGCGAACAGAACGCTCAGAATGAATCCGAATTCCATAGGTTTACTCCCAGTTACTGATGACGGCGCAACATTGCGTCAGTCGTTAGGTTCTTTGCTGCGGCCGGCGCGGGTGTCTAACACTCGACGCCTGTATCTGGTGTGCCCCTGATAGTGCAGTGGACTCGACCGCGCCACCCGGTTTTGCCGCAGGCAGTCAGCGGTGGCGCTGGGGCTTGCGGAAACGGATCGCTAAACGGGCTCAACGGTGAGCACAGTGCCGTGCCGCGCGACGATTCTCACGTGGCTGCCGGACGCAATCTCCCCGGTGTCCGAGCGTGCATCCCAGGCGGCCCCGCGAAAATCGATCTTGCCTCGCCCGGGGTCTGCCGCCTCGAAGCCGGCCGTGATTGTTGCTTCCCGGCCGATGAAATCGTCATCAAGGCCACCGCCGGCGACATCACCCTGGAACCAGTTCTGGAAGCGGTTGCGCAGGCCGAAAAGCAACGCCAGAGATGTTCCGGCAAAGATGATGTAGGGGAGCGAGCCATCTGCCGGCATGCCCAGCCAGATGGCGATCGCGACGATCACCGCGGCGATACCGAAGAACACCGTGATGAAGCTGGTCATTACGAATTCGGAGACGATCAGGCCAAAGCCCACGAGTAGCCATATAAGAGCGATAGTCATGCGCTCAAGATACCTTCAGTGGCTGCGCAATGCGACTCGAGGTTGACGATGTTGTGCTGGGTTGCCGGCGCCGAGAGCACCGGCCGCGAATCCGTTCTGGGTCAGGCCAGTTTGCCGTCGCGAACCGCTGGGATCAGGTCGGGCATGATTGTCGGCTCGCCGCCGTCAACGCTGCAGCCCAGTACCGTTGTCTGACGGAAAGGATTGTTTACCTGGCCGTTCTGGGGGATCAGCTTGCGATCCTCGAGCCCGCCGATGCAGTAGTTCTCAAGGGTGCTTTCGGCTCGACTGTCGGTGCGGACCGAGTCGGGGGTCGATGTGCCCAGATCCGCGACAACTGGTGTGGCGACGCCTAGTGCCAATACGAGCGCGACAGCCAGGTTTGCTGGCGAGCGTGTGGATTGGCGTTGCTTGCGATTGGTCACAGTGAGTGCTGCTTCGTTATCGAATGGCGCGCACTCTAGGGGCTTTATGTGACGACTGTGTTACAGCGAAGCTCGCTGGCTTCTCTTTTGTGAGAATTGCTGAATTCCGGCGAGTAGCGGCCTTTGCGTCGCTTCCGGTCGCGTTCAGATTAAGGCTGGTTGGTGGTTGCGCCACAAAGAAAAACGGCGCGATAAAAGGCTATCGCGCCGTATTCGGTGGGGCGCCTCATTAGGCGCATAGGTGTGGGTTGCTAGTACGTTCTAAGAACGTAACCGCGCTCGATCATGCAGGCACGATAGGCATCGAAGCTGTCAGTGCCAGCCGCCATTGGGGCGGTGGGAGTCATTTTGGTCAAATCGGCGCATTGGCTGTTGTCGTTCCGATAGGCGTTGCTGGACGCGCTCGTTGACGACTCCCAGTAGTGCGTCGGCTCGGGCTGTTCCGTGGTGGCGCAGCCGATGGTTGTAACGGAAAAGACCGCCAGAAACAGGCTGTTGCGAATGGGCTTTGTGTTGGCGAGGATTGCGTTGGCTAGATTCATTGAAATTCTCCAGATAGTTAGGCTCAGCCGTTGTATTGGCGGTGGCCTTGCTTCGTTTGTGACGCTTTTATGAATGTGTCACTAAACGTTAGGAGAAAAATACCTATCTGCAAGTGCGGGGTCAATCCAAATATGACAGTTCTGTGACAATGAAAGCTCATAGATGACACTTTGATGACAGACGAATGAGCGCGCGAGGCTCGAATTTCTGCTTTTGCGCTATGTCCGGTGAGGCCAGGGGGCGTAAAATGGCGATTGTTCCCGAGCGAGTGTCACCGGTGAAGAAGTACCCACCCACCCCAGAGGAGCTGAGGGAATGGATGGATCGCAAAGATCTGTCCAACAAGGATGTTGCCAAAGCCCTGCGTCTGTCGGACGGCCGCGTGGTTCGTTACTGGACATCGAAAAAGGACGCGCGCCCGATTCCTTACCCAAGCTGGTACACGCTGAGGCATAAATTCGGCAAGTAGCCGATGCTCGCGAGGGGTTAGCCGGCAGTCTGCGCGTGGTCTGAGTCATCGAGGATCGCACCCTTACAGCTCTGGATTGCCTCCTATACTCATGGATGCGTCGACGAATCCTTCTGTCCTTGATCTCCGCGACCCGCGGTCTGTTGCTCTGCGCGTCGCTCACCGCGTTTTGGCCGAGCGTCGCTTTCGCGCAAGCAGAGAGCGAGAACCGCGCAGTCCTGCCGCCTGACTACCTTGACGATCTCGCCGTCATCGATGTCAGTGGTGGTGGGGTCACTGAAGTGCTTGAAATGCTGGTCACTGCACCCGCAAGCGAAGCGCCTGGCAGCCCGCCTTCGTTTGACAGCCTGCAGCCCTACGACGGCGCGATGCTCAGCAACAGCGATCGCTGGTTTGGCTTCAAGGTCGCCGGCCTCGGAGTGGACGGAAACAGGCGCTTTCTGCAGATCGAAAATCCGCGCATTGCACACACCGAAATTTGGCAATTCGACGGCGAGCGGTGGTTGCCGATTTCGTTGGAGGGTGCGGGCCAGGGTATGGGTGTTCACCTGACGGGGATGCCGCGAGTAACAGTCTTCCTGCGACCCTACGCCGAGGCGACGCCGGTGCTGGTTCGAATGAGCGACACCGTCGTGCACCTGCCCAGAATGTACGTGCGAGACGATGTCTCGATTCGCTCGATGGCCCGAATATCCTTGTTTCTCGGCGGCTTCGGTTTCGGCATGCTGGCACTGCTGGCGATCTACAACGCGGTCATTGCCCGCTTCACCTCAGACGTGAGATACGGTCTGTTAGGCGCCTACCTCTTCGCCACGTTCCTCTTCATCTTTCATTACCTCGGCTATGCCGAAATACTGATCTGGCGAGACCTCACCGAGGTCAACCAGCGCATGATTCGAGCGGCGCCCATGTTTGTGTTTGCCACTTACATACCGTTTGCGATGCGTTTTCTGGGAGTGCGCCGAAGCTTCGTTGAGAACGTGTTTGTCGGAGTAATGATCCTGGCCGGCATCGCGCTCGCGCTAGGCGCCTCCGCTCCGGTGATGATCGGCGCCTCGTTGCTTGGCGGGGTTGTTTCCATACTCGTGCACCCGTTTGCGCTGGTTCAGGGCTTGCGCGGCAATCGCGATGCCTGGCGTTTTATAGGCATGACGATTTTCTCTCTCATCGGTGGCACGACTACGTGGCTTGAGCAGCTCGTTGGTATCGGCGGCGGCACGGTCGGACACATGCTGTTTCTTTGGGGTAGCGTCGTAACCGGTGCGTTGCTGGCCTATTCGCTGGCTCGGGAGATTGTGGAGCTGCGTGCAGAGGCGGTTCGATCCCAGCTTGTCGCTGACCTCGCCACTCGGGAGGCGAGCATCAAGAGCTCGTTTCTCTCGACCATGAGCCACGAGATTCGCACGCCTATGAATGGCGTGCTGGGTGTTACGGATTTGCTGTCGTGCACGCAGCTCTCAGCAGAACAGCGTGAGTACGTGGAAACCATCACGCGCTCAGGCGGCGCGCTGATGGCGATTCTCGATGACGTGCTGGACTACTCGAAGTTCGAAAGCGGAAACTTCTCGTTAGAGAAACGCCCCTGCGATTTGTTTACGATCATTGATGACGTGTTGCTGGGTTCGCGTGACAAAGCCCTCGCAAAAGGCGTGTCCCTGGCGGTCGAGTTCGCGCTCGATGCGCCGGAGATTATCCTGGGCGATGCTACTCGCCTGCGTCAGATACTCGGGAACCTCGTCAGCAACGCGGTGAAGTTTACTGACGCTGGGCGTGTTGTTGTGCGAGTGAGCAAATCTGCTAGCCATCTACAGCTTGAGGTCATCGATAGTGGCATTGGCATTGCTCCCGACAAGATTGAGGGTTTGTTTGAGCGATTTTCCCAGGCAGATTCCACAGTCACCCGCCGTTTTGGTGGTACCGGTTTAGGTCTGGCGATCAGCCAGCTACTCGTTCAGGCGATGGGCGGGAGAATCGATGTTTCATCGACGGAAGGTGAGGGCTCTGTCTTCAGTGTTTCTATTCCGCTGCGTGGTTGCGTTCATTCTCAGCACGTTGCGGTGTCCACCGAGATTGCGCTCGACAACGCAGGTTCGGCCACTGAGGCCGCGGTCGCGCGGCTGGTCGCCCGCTGGGGTGTTCAGGTGGCAGCCCAGGCCGCGCAGCGTGTGGATCTAGCCAGCGGCGTCCGACTGGCCGCTTTGCGCAGGGCCTGCTGCGAGTCTGAAACCGATTCAGATGTCGAGCCCCAGCAGCCGCTCTCGGGACTCGTGATACTCGTGGCGGAAGATAATCTTACCAACCAGTTGGTGGCCCGCAAGACGCTCGAAGCACTCGGCGCGGCAGTGCGCATGGCCTGTAATGGTCAGGAAGCTATCGCTGAGCTGGCAGACGGCACGGTAGATATCGTCCTGATGGACTGCGAAATGCCGGTAATGGATGGCTATACCGCAACCAGGGAAATTCGCCGGCGCGAGCTGTCTGAACGGTCAATGCCAATACCGATCGTCGCGCTCAGCGCAAACGTTACACCCGAACACAAGGCGCGTGCAGTCGACAGCGGCATGAGCGACTACCTGGCGAAACCGTTTCGTCGCCAGCAATTGGCAGATACCATTCGAGCCAATCTGCTGGCGCCGCAATAGCTTTCGATAGCCTTCACGAGGCGCTGGCTGGCAGTTCGCTTGCGAGAGGGGTATCGAGATGTTGCAACGACCACCGGTTCAGCTAGCGTATACCGTCTCCGATGTCGAATCTGCCGTGCCGGTGTGGGTGCAGCGTTTCGGTGCTGGCCCGTTTTTCGTACTCGAACATATCGCGCTGCGGGACGTCGTTGTGCGGGGTGAGGCGAGCAGTCTCGATCACACGTCCGCGTACGGCTGGTCTGGTGACGTGATGATCGAACTGGTGCAACAGAACTGCGATACGTCCTCTATCTTCAATGATCGGCCTTTCGGTCTGCACCACACGGCGTGCTTCGCGGACGATCTTGACGTAGAGCTTGCGCGGCTGGATGCGCTTGGTGCGCCTACCGCGATGCGCGCCGTCACGGTCACCGGCACCGAGTACGCGTTTGCGGATACGACGGATAGCCTGGGTCACTTCATTGAGATCTACGGGGAGCAGCCGTCGATTCGTGAGTTCTACCACATGATTCGAACAGCAAGTATCGGTTGGCGTGGCGATGAGCCGCTACGCCGTCTGGGCTGACACCTGGGGAGTAGCCCATCGGACGTCGCGGCACGTTCGAGTTACTTTGCTGCCACTTCAAAGGTCTTCACGCTGGTCGCTGGCGCAAATCTCCCGGGTACGACGTTCACGGTCAAAACCCGGTTGCCGCTGAGTGACGTGTCGCACGAGACTCTTACCGGCGCACGCTTGTCGCCGATCCATGCGCCTGCGTTGATGTAGTACGAGCGAGCGTTGTCAGTCTTGTTGATGTAGTAGGAGCCTGCGGTGTAGAAACCGCGGGTCTCACTGCTCGCGGACTCCACGCAGTTGTGATAACCGCGCTTTTCACCGGCGCTCGCCGGGGCGGCGAGTGCTGCTGAGCTCGTCAGCAGAGCGCCGCTGAGGATGATTCCCTGGATGAGGTTTTTCCTGGAGAGTGTTGAATGGGTCATGGTTTGGCTGCCTGGTTAGTTGTCATTTGGGTCGCGATGGCGGCTTTGCCGCCAACTCCGGGCTGCTAGTCGTCCGAAAGTGTTACCTAAAGTAACGATATGAGATGCATTCGGGAACATAAGTAACGTATAACTGAGTTCTCAGGGATGTATGAGCGTAGTTATGGCCCCTCATCCGGCTTTCAGCCTCGACTGGAATCTGCTCAAAACGTTTGTCGCGGTTGCCCGCAGCGGCAGCTTGTCAGCGGCGACCAGCCAGCTCGGACTCGCCCATCCCACTGTTGCGCGGCATGTGCAGCAGCTCGAATCCTCGCTCGATATGCAACTGTTCGACCGCACCTCGAAAGGTGTGGTCCTCAACTCGGCTGGAGAGTTAGTCCTTGCCGCGGTCGAAGACATGCATTCCTCGGCACTGGCGGTGCGCTCCGCTGCCGAAGCCGCAAGGTCCGGCGTTGGCGGCAGCATTCGAATTACGGTTGCCGATCTTATGGCCGAGCCAATGCCAGACCTGCTGCCGTCCCCCGGCTTTGAGCCTGACGGACCAAATCTTGAGATTCTCGTCGCGGACGATTTGTTGAATCTTCTTGAGCGCGATGCGGACATCGCACTCCGACATGCCAGGCCGGAGCAGAAGGATCTGATAGTGAGGCGGCTTGGCGCTCTGGAGATTTCCGCATTTGCTTCGCGTGCCTACCTTGAGCGGGTCGGCCCGCTCACACCACAAAACACTGGCTCACACCGGTTTATCGACGGCACGCAGGGTCGCCTTGAGGTGGAGCTGACGCGCCGTGGTTTTGCTGTCCAGCCCGCACAGGTCAGCTATCGCTCGGATTCGCTCGCGAGCCAGGTTCGGGCAGCAGAGGCGGGATGGGGCATTGCGGCTGTGCCTTACCACATGGCGGCGCGCAGGCCGGAGCTGATGCTGGCGAGTGCGGAGGCTAAGCCGGCACTGATCGATGTATGGCTCGTCGGCAGGCCGGGGGTCCGATCGAATCAAACCCTTGCGCGCACATTTGAGTGTCTAGGCAACGCGGTTTCGGAGTTCCTGGTGCGAACGCACGAGCAGGCTGCCTTCCCAGGAGAGTTAGAGAGCGAGGTTGGGTAGGGTTTAGCGAATGCCATCCAGTACGGCTGTCGTGAGCAATATCAAGGCGAACATCGCCAGCAAACCAAGGATCGGGTTACGCACCGGCGGCAGACTCAGTGGCCGAAAAGCAACTGCGCCAGGGCCGCTGAACAGTATCGTCGTGGAACCCGCCACAACGAAGCCGATAACGTTCCACCATAGCCACGACACGTCGGGTAGGACGCTGGCGACCAGCAGGTTGCTCAGTATTCCTATCATAAAACCGGCGATTGCGGCTCGCTGCGTTAACCCATTGAGCAGGATCGCTCCGCTGATCAGCGCGAGTAGAGAGCCGTTGGCCATAGAACCGATCTTGTTGATCGCCTCCAGTACCGTCGGCGCGATGTTCTCCACCTGAAAGGAGAAGGAAACTGCTGCCACACCCCAAACGATCGTAACCAGGCGAGACAGCCGCAGCGCCTGTGTGTCGGTCAGCGGCTTACTAAGCCGTGGCGCAACGAAGTCTTCTACCGTCGCTGCCGACAGGCTATTGATAGCAGAATCGATTGACGACATCGCGGCTGCGAGCAGGCCGACGATGACCAGCCCGACGAAGCCGGTTGCGAAGTTGGTTAGCACGAATGCGGGGAAGACCAGATTGTAGTTGGGCTCACCGCTCGCTGCTGCTGGCAGGCCTTGTATAAAACCAGGTTCAACCGCAGCAAATGCGGCGAGACCCAGGCCGAGCAAACAATAGCTCAACACAAGCGGGAATCGCAGCAAGCCATTGAGCAGCAGAACCTGGCCTGCGCTTCGGGTGCTGGGTGCTGCCAGGACGCGCTGCGCCTGGCTTTGGTCCGCACCGTAGTAGGCGGTATAGAGAAACAAGCCGCCGATCAGCATCGGCCAGAAGCTGTAACTGTCACCGTCGATCCCCCAGCCCGATACGAGGGTGTCGGTGCGTTGCTCGAAGAACGCGGCCCAGCCAACGACGTCGGCGATGAGCGCGACGGAGATCAAGACCGTTGTTGTAAGCAGTAACAACTGAATCACGTCGCTGATCACGACAGCCTTCAGCCCGCCGAGGACGTCGTAGATGATCACGACGACCATGACCAGCGCGACGGCAGCGGCGTAGTCGATGTCGATTGTCGCCGTGATGATCAAGCCTACGCCGTAGATCGTAACGCCCGTCGCTACGCCGCGAAACATCAGGAACGTAGCGCTCGCGAGCAAACGCGCGTCACGGCCGATGTTGCGCTCTACAACCTCGTAGATCGAAGTCACGCCCAGCGCTCGCGCAGGTAGCAGGATGAACATGAGCGCCGCCATGGCGAGTGGCACTGCAAGCTCGTACTGCAGCCAGAGCAACCCACCACCGGAGCTGAAGCCGACGAACGCTGGTGCGCCAAGCAGGGAGTTCGTGGAGCATTGAGTCGCGATGGTAGAGGCTGCGAGCGAGCCCGATGACAGTTTGCCGCCGCCGAGGAAGTAGTCGCGGCCGCTCGCTTGGCGCTTGCCCAGCCAACCTGCGAGTAGCAACATCGCGGTTAGATACGCCCCGATGACCAACCAATCTGCCACGGCCAGATCGCTGATCATCGTTGCACCAGGCCGCCTAATGTCAGCATCTCGTAAACGCACCACCGGTGTGCGCCCTGGATTGGTAGGCTTGCGCGTTCGATTTCTCCAACAACCGCTAAACCCGTCGCCGCCACACTATGAAAGATCATTCCCATCCAAGACTGCAAAGCACTGCAGTGACTGGCCTTGAAGGCGTGAATGCGCTTACCGACTCTCAGGCCAAGTATCGATTGATAGGGCTGCTGACGAGCCTCTACGGAGCGGGTAGTGCTGAGCATGTCGCCGGGCGCATGCTCGAACTCGGTCGCTCGCTTGCGCGTGATCTGAGTGCTGATGAGTCGGATCAAGCACGGCAGGCAATTGATCAGCGCGACGTGATGCTGATTACGTATGGCGACACTATCGTAGATGACGATATGCCCCCGTTGGCTGCGCTCAAGTCTTTCGCTGATCGTTATCTGATGGATAGCTTCAGCGGCATCCACGTGTTGCCGTTTTTCCCGTTTTCCTCCGATGACGGCTTTTCGGTGATCGACTACTCGGCGGTGCGTTCGGACCTTGGCGACTGGCCATTGATTCGCGACCTCGGCGAACACTTTGCACTGATGTTTGATCTCGTGATTAACCACTGCTCGAGAGAGCATCTGTGGTTCGCCGATTTCGTCAGCGACCGGGCACCGGGCAAAGATTTCTTTCTCAGCCTCGACAAGGATACGAACGTTTCTGAAGTCACTCGGCCACGCAACACGCCGCTTCTGTCGGAGGTACACACCTACCGTGGTATGCGTCATGTCTGGACGACGTTCAGCGACGATCAGATCGATCTCAATTTCGCCAACCCGGATGTGTTGCTGCGGTTCGCCGAGATACTTATCGCCTACGTGCGCCAGGGCGCGCGCTTTGTGCGCCTCGACGCGATAGCCTTTCTCTGGAAACGGCTGGGCACGACATGCATGTCGCTGCCGGAAACCCATGCGGTCGTGAAGGCGTTGCGGCTGATGCTCGACAGTTCGGGAATACCTGTGCGATTGCTGACCGAGACGAACGTGCCGCACGAGGAAAACATCAGCTATTTTGGCGCGGGCGACGAAGCTCAACTGGTCTACCAGTTTCCGCTGGCGCCCCTGCTGCTGTACAGCTATCTGTTCAATGACGGTTCTTTTCTCGGACGCTGGCTGTCCCAGCTTGAGCCGCCTCCTGCCGGATGCACGTTCCTTAATTTTATTGCCAGCCACGACGGAATAGGCCTGCGACCACTCGAAGGTCTTGTGCCTCAGGACAAGGTTGATCGGCTCATCGATTACTGCGGCGAACGTGGCGGTTTTGTCACACGGCGTACCTTGGAAGACGGGAGCGAGCGCGCTTACGAGCTGAACATAGCGCTGTTCTCTGCGTTTGGCGGCTCGATAGACAGTGTTCCCAGCTACATTGCGGCCCACCAGTTGATGCTGGCGCTGCAGGGTCTGCCGGCGATTTACCTGCACAGCCTCATGGGGACTCTCAATGATGATGAGGCGGTTGAGCGAACCGGGCGTACCCGATCCGTGAACCGTGGGCGTTGGCAGATGAGAGATCTCGAACAGACGCTCGCGAGCGAGCACAACGTGCATCGGATCGTGTTTGCCGCGATGACTCAATTGATCGCGCTGCGACGTGAGCAAAGCGCTTTGTCGCCGCAAGCCTCCCAGACTGTCCTGTCCTTTACAGAAGGATCGTTGGTGTTCGAGCGTCGGTCGCCTGACCAGCGCCTGCTTATTGCCGCCTCCTTTGCTGACGAGTCTTGCGAGATCCAATGGCCCGAATCGATGCGCAGCTCGTCGAGAGATGTGATTGATCTGCTGACGGGGGACACACTCACAGGCGCACATGATCTGCCGCTCGCGGCCGGTCAGGTTCGCTGGCTCGAGCAAGTCGCTTCCTGAGGTGCTCCTGGCAATTGCACTCCCTATGCGCGTGCACCGGATGACATGCTGACGTGAACCGCATCGCGGTCGAACTCGGCCATGTCACTGGCGACCGCTGATTTCAGGTCCGCGAAGATATCCGGCAGCACGGAGGTAACGCGGTTCCACGATGGGATGTAGGGAGTCTCCTCGCCGGATTCCAGAAACACGTCGCCGGCGGCCAGGACGTTGCCGGCAAATAGCTCCACCGCTCGTTCTTCCGCATCGCGGTCCAACGTCAGGCCATTGATCTGGGCATCGCTAGCGTACGATTCGATCAGATCGAGCGCGATGCGGAGATAGGCTGCCTTGACTGACCGCACAGTGCCTTTGTCGAAGACACTGCCGAAGGTCGCCATCTTGCGAAACAGTGACGTCGCGATGTCGAGGCTCATTCTCGACAAGCCCTTGGTCGCATCTTCCGGTGAGAGATCCTGATGTTTGTGATCGTAGTTGTCAGCGATCTCGACCTGGCAAAGTCGATTGGTTGAGTAGTTGCGGTAGACCTCCGAGAGAACGCCGATTTCCAATCCCCAATCCGATGGAATGCGTAGGTCTTTCAGCACGTCCACCTGCATCGAGAACTCGCCCGCAAGCGGGTAGCGAAAGCTGTCGAGGTAATCCAGGTAGGGATGTGAGCCGCTGACTTTCTTCAGCGTCCGGATCAGCGGCGACACTAAAAGCCGGGAAACACGGCCGTTCAACTTCCCGTCTGCGAAACGAGCATAGAAACCTTTACAGAACTCGTAGTTGAAGCGCGGATTCGCCACCGGATAGAGCAGGCGAGCCAGGAGCGATCTGTCGTAAGTGGTGATATCACAATCGTGCAACGCCACCGCGCGAGACACGCCCGCGGCTTGCACGTAGCCGAAGCAGTACCAGACGTTGCAGCCTTTGCCGAGTTCTTTCGGTGCGAGCCCGCGAGTTCGCAGTTGGTCCTGGATCGCGGTCATTCGCGGCCCATCGTTCCAGATCACGATGTGATCCTGCGGCAGCTCGCTGAAGTAGCTGAGCGCCTGTTGGTATTGTGCTTCGGTTGCCCGGTCCAATCCGATCACGATCTGCCGCAGATACGTCGCCTTCTTCAATTCCGCAACGATCCGGGCGAGGGCAGGGTGCTCGAGTTCCGAGTAAAGGCAGGGCAGTACCAGGGTCATCGGTCGATCTTTGGAAAACTGGGCCAGGTCATTTTCCAGATCGACAATCGAGCGGTCGGCGAGATTGTGCAAAGTGGTGATGATGCCGTTCTGGAAAAAATCACTCATTGGCTGGTGGCCCCACGAAGCTGGGCCCGGCATTCGTCGTGCCGGGCATAACGTTGTTAAGTAGCTCTTTCAGCCCAATACGCCACTCTCCAGCGCCGGGAGCTGCGGCTTTCAGGCTTGCGCCGTTGCCGGTCTCGAGATAGCTGCCGTCCGGTCGGGGAAACGTCAGGCATGCGTCCGCCTGTTTCAGCATGGCCAGATCATTCGGGCTATCACCACAGGCCAAAACCGGTACGCGCTCGTTGCTGAGCCGTTGATAAGCCCGCGCAACGCAGGTCATCGCCTCGGCTTTGTCTGTGTTCGGAAGCACGTGCAGGAAGCGTCCGCCGGCGATCAGCGTGAGCTGCAATTCAGCCAGATCGGTTCGAAACGCTGAAAGCTCAGACTTGCTTCCCTGCCAGATAATCGGTTCGCTGCAGAGTCGGTCGCGCGCGTTTGCAGCACTCACTTCATCCAGCCCGGTTAGCGTCGCCACCTCATCCGTATCCATGTCCTTGAAGCCTCGGAAGTCGTAGCGCTTCTCGCTCCGCAGCCGATCCAGCTTTTCGCAGAGTGCGCCGTAGGGCCAGCCGGTGAGTTCGATGCCGTGATCAATGACGTGATGATGGATCCGCTCGCCGATATCTTCGTCGATCATTGAGTCCGGCCAGGCGATGCCTGCACCGTTTTCAAATACGAAAGGGGCCGGACGCTCGCGCAGGGCATCCAGGCAGCGCATCTCGCGCAGTGTCTTGCTGGATACGGCAATGGTCATAACGCCGTCCCGACTAAACTCGTCCATCACCTTGGCTGCAGCCGCGAGATCATAGGTGTCGTCCAGCAGGGTTCCGTCCAGATCAGTGAACACGAGGGCTGTCGCGGGCTGTGTCAGCCAAATGACCGCCCCACCCGCTGGCTGGCACTGATCGGCGCTGTCTGGGTCGTTGTGTAAGATGGTCACGTTGGCGTTCATATCCTTGAGTCCTGGGCCTGCACCGCTTTGCCTGCTCCCCCGGCTCGACCGAGGGTGCCTGTCGACGCCTCGGGCTTGGTCAGCTTGTTCGCGACGGCTATTGGCTGGTTTGCCTGCGTGTAAGTCTGCAAGTTCTTTGCCATGCCGGATGGGCATCGCATTCGTGTCCAACGGCCTCCAGAGAAGCGATAGGTGGCCTCTGTCGCACCGATGCTGTGCACTGATGGCGCGTTGGCTGCCACTGGAGGGCACGAATTTGGTGCGATCGGGGGAAGTGGACTGATAGCCATTGCCGAAAGGAGGCGCGCTGCCTGTGACGCGGACTATCGGCGCAGCAGCCTGTACGCGTTAAACTGGGCGCCAGAACTATCAGCAAGGATTCAGTTATGCCGGAACCCATCGCCCCGAGTGAGTTAGAGCAGGTCACTAGCAATAGAGAATGGCGGGAGCAGTGGAAGGTCGACGTCGACCGCGACCCGTATGACATCCCACTCAGCGAGCTGAACCCCGGCCACGGAGACTACTTCGAAGCCAACGCGGCGCTGCCGATCTTCGAGCGCCTGCGCAAGGAAGCCCCGGTGCATTTCTGCGAGGCCAGCCAGTTTGGTCCCTACTGGTCGATCAGTAGCTACGAAGATGTGAAGTACGTCGACACACATCAGGACCTGTTTTCCTCCGACATCATGAACGGAGGCATTCGTCTCGGCGGCCGGCCCCTGACCGAGGCACCGAACCCGATGATGCACCTGCCTATGTTCATCATGGCTGACCCGCCGGTACACGAAGATCAGCGCAAGGTTGTGGCGCCGCTGTTTTCCCCGAGCAAGCTGGCTGAGCTCGGCGACCTCATTCGAATGCGGGCCAGTAATATCCTCGATAACCTGCCCCGCGGCGAAACCTTCAACTGGGTTCGCGAGGTGTCCGTCGAACTCACGGGCCAGATGCTGGCGACGCTGTTTGATGTGCCCCAGGAAGACCGACACAAGCTGATTCACTGGTCAGACACCGTTGAGCGTATTGGCGATCCGGACTATTTCGAAACGCCTGAGGAAGGCTTCGCTGAGATCTGGAAGTGCTTCGAGTATTTCGACGCGGTCTGGAAAGAGCGGCAAGCGCGTAGCGAGCCGGGCAACGATCTGATTTCGTTCCTTGCCCATGGCGAGTCAACCAAGAACATGTCGCCGAACGAGTTTCTCGGCAACGTTCTGCTTCTGATCGTCGGTGGCAATGACACCACTCGGAATTCGATCACGGCTGGCGTGCTGGGTTTGAACCGTTTCCCGGAGCAATACGACAAGCTGAAAGCGGATCAAGCGATCATCCCGAATATGGTCTCCGAGATTATCCGCTGGCAGTCGCCGGTTGCGCACATGTGCCGCACGGCTATGGAAGACACCGAGATTGGTGGCCAAAGAATCAAGAAGTGGGACAAGATCGCCATGTGGTACATGTCGGGCAACCGGGATGACGGCCACTTCGACAATCCGAACGACCTCGTGATCGACCGCCCGAACGCCCGCCAGCATCTGTCATTCGGCTTTGGCGTGCATCGTTGTCTCGGCAACAGACTCGCGGAAATGCAGCTACGCACGATCTGGGAAGAGATCATGAAGCGCTTCAGCCACGTCGAAGTGGTTGGCGAGCCGAAGTATCTCAACTCAAGCTTCATCCGCGGCATCACGGATTTGCCGGTTCGAGTGCACGAGTAGCATCTTGGAACATCATCAGGCGATCAGCTCGATCGCCGAGGTCATTCAGCTTGCCGTCGCGCCGGTATTCCTGCTCACGGGTATCGGCGCGCTGCTTGGCACTCTTACTATCAGGCTCGGTCGAGCGATCGATCGAGGCCGAGTGCTCGACAGACGCATTCCCCTGCTGTCCGGAGATGAGCAGGTGTCTCTCAATGCTGAGGCTGGTCTGATCTGGCGCCGAATCACACTCATCAACTGGGCCATTCGCCTGAACGTTGCGGCCGCGCTGATGGTCTGTCTGGTCGTGATGCTACTGTTTGTTGGCGACATTGTGGGTGTGCCGGTCGCGCGGGCGATTACGGTGGCCTTTGTGGCCGCCATGGCCTTCGTCATCTGCAGCCTGCTGCTGCTTCTGTATGAAGTTTCCATCTCCACCAGCAAGATACGCCAAAGCATGGAGCATCTGCTGGCGGATTCGGACAAGTAGCCGGGATCCCGTCCGAACGGCCCGGGGTTTGGGCGTTGTTGCGAATTAATTCAAGTGGCTGAGCCGAATTCTGTTTGCTGATATTAGAAATCGGCTCTATGTCTCTGTCATACAGGTCTTTCTTTTGAACCCCATTGGCCATTGACGTAGTCGCGAGCAACCACTAAGTTCCCCGGTTGACCGGAAGCACAAGCTCCGGCATTTGGGGAGATTTTAATGAAGAATCGTCTTTATGGATGGCGAGCCTTGCGGCTGACCCTCGCGAGCTCGTTTGCTTTCCTGTTGACTGCTACCTCCGTAGCGGCTCAGGAAGCGGAGATTGAAGAGGTCATTGTTACTGGTTCGTTTATTAAGAGAACGAGTCAGGTTGATAGCGTATCGCCCATCACCAACGTTGGTCGTGAAGATATCGACCAGACCGGCATCATCACTGTGCAGGAGCTGTTTCGCTGGCTGCCCAGCAATACTGGCTCAGAAAACCAGGCTGATGCTCTGACTCAGGGCGGCACGCCAGGAACCGCGAACGTAAACCTTCGAGGCCTCGGTCTCGGTTCAACGCTCGTGCTTGTCAACGGCCGACGTCAGACAGTGTCGAGTTCTACTGCCAACGGCGGTGACACGTTTGTCGACATCAACAGCCTGATGCCCATGATCATGCTGGAAAACATCGAAGTTCTGAAAGACGGCGCCGCAGCCATCTTCGGTTCTGATGCAGTTGCTGGTGTTGTTAACTACAAGACTCGCGACAACTTTGAAGGCTTCGAGATGCGCTTCAACTACCAGGCGACGGGTGAGAGCGACGATCAAGCCGATCAAGAAATTTCTGCTATCTGGGGTGGCTCAAACGACACCACCAGTTTCGTGATGGGCGCGAGCTACTTCGACCGTAAGGGATTGACGCTTGGAGAGCGGGATCTTCCCACGAAGACTCAGTCTACTTTTGGGCAGCCTGGTTCCTATTTGCTGTTGGCTCCCTCACCTACGATCCCGACCGCCGTGGTTGGCAACTGGAACGCAGACCCTGATTGTGGTGTTGCCACCGGCAGCGCGCTATTGCCGACGGGTGGTGGTTCCTCGCTTTGCCTTTTCGACTTTGGTCCGTCCTTCTCACTTGTTCCGGATGAAGAGCGCGTGCAGGCGTACGCAGTTGTTGAGCACTATGTTAGCGACGCTCTCACCATTCGCAGCGAGCTGGGTGTCTCTCGTAACGAGATCAACGGTGGCTACTCGCCGTCGTACCCCAACCTCGCTTTCCCAGTTATCGCGGCATCGCACCCGGGTAATCCCTTCGGCGTACCTGCACTTGGACGTTTTCGCGTTCTTGGTGATGGCGCTGGTGAAGCAGGCGAAAACCGCGTGATTAACTACTCGGATCACCAAACCACTCGCTTCGTTTTGAACGCTGCCGGTGATCTTGGTGGCCGCAACTGGGGTTACGACGCCAGCTACACCTGGTCGCAGAACGATCGAATCCAAACCGCGAACGATCAGGTGGGCCAAAAGCTGAACTTGGCGCTTGCCGGATTTGGCGGTGCTAAGTGCAGTCCTTTATCTGGCACGGCCGGCGTTGGTGATTGCGAGTACTACAATCCGTTCGCATCCTCGTACCTCGTTGGCGGCGCGCTCGCTAACTCTGACGAGCTGATCGACTGGATGTCGTCGCTTAATACCAGCGACATCAAGTCTGAACTCAAAACGATCGATCTCATCTTCTCAGGTGACCTGTTCGATATGCCGGCTGGCACCGTTGGCCTTGCAGTGGGTTATCAGCGTCGTGAAGAGAGCCGCGATCAAGATTTGTCGGACGATTCCAACTCCGAAGATCTGACATTCCTTATTGGTGATCAGGATGTTAATTCAGAGCGTGCGATTGATGCGTTCTTCGTGGAAGGGCTGATCCCGCTGATGGACAATGACAGCGGTACGCTGGAAGCGCAGGTAGCCCTGCGTTACGAAGACTACGACACCGGTTTCGACTCTGTGGATCCTAAGGTCGGTCTATTGTACCGAAGTCATAGTGGTCGCCTCGCGATCCGTGGTACCTACGGCACCGCGTTCCGCGCACCCACTCTGTTCCAGCAGTTTGTTTCCGCGACGTCGCTGAACCAAACCTCGGACCCTCTGACCTCACCGAACCCAACCTTCCTCGGCTGGACTTCCAGCCCGGCAGATCTGGAGCCGGAAGAAGCGGATACGTTCAACATCGGTGTGAGCTTTGAGCCCATCGAGAACCTGAATATCAGTCTCGACTACTACAACGTTCAGTACGAAAACCGAATCGTTACTCAGTCAGGTCAGGGTCTTTTGAATGCTGAAAACGCTGCGATCGCGGCTGCTGGGTGTACTGATGGTGCTTCCTTCCTGAGCACCCCTGCGTGTCAGGCTGCAGCGAATCCTACTCAGGTTATTCGCGATGCGACAACCGGCGTACCGCTGCGAATTTTCGTGAATCGCTTTAACGCGGCGTCTGCTGAAACCGATGGTATCGACATCGATATCAGCTACATGTGGGACACCGATATCGGTTCCTTCTCGGTTGGCAACCAGACTTCCTACGTCATGAGCTTTGATTTGGACGCGGGTGATGGTTCTGGCACGATTGATGGCGCAGGCAGCCGTAACAACGCCAATGCGCTGGCCAACCCAGTCCCGCAAATTCGGTCTAACACCATGTTTAGCTGGTACAAAGGTAACCACGCAGCGAACGCAGTGCTTCGTTACATCGATGCCTATGACGATCAAGCGCCCAGCGGCGCTGTCGCGGGTGAAATTGATGAGTGGTGGCTAGTAGATTTGCAGTATGGCTACACCGCACCTCTGTTTGACGAGCATGAACTGGGCGTTACCGTTGGCGTTTTGAACGCGTTCGACGAAGAGCCGCCGGAAGTGGCTGGTTCATCTAACGAGTTTGGCTATGACACCAAGGTCCATGATCCTCGCGGACGCATGTTCTACCTACGCTTGAACTACAGCCTGTAGGACCACGTCTCTGATTCGTCTTCTCGCTTCTCTACCAGGAGAGGCGAGAAGCGAGGCAGGAACAACAACCCGAAAAGCCTGCGCATCGCGCGGGCTTTTTTTGTCAGCTCTGGCCTTCCGCCGTCGTGCGGATATGGAGATCGCCTTCCAACGTGCGATGCACAGGGCAGCGATCCGCGATTTGCATTAAACGCGCGCGCTCAGCGTCCGATAGGTCGCCATCCAGTTCGATCCAGCGCTCAAGTACGTCCACCTTGCCTGCAGATTCACTGTCGCAGTCTTCGCAATCCTCTGCGTGAACGCGGCTGTGTTCGAGCCGAACGTTAACGTTGTCCAGATTGAGTTTCTTGTGCTCGGCGTACATCCGAATCGTCATCGACGTGCAGGTGCCGAGTGCTGCGAGCAGATGCTCGTAAGGATCCGGCCCTCTATTGTCCCCACCCATCGCCTTCGGTTCATCCGCTAGCCAGCTGTGATCGTCTGTCGACACCTGGCGAAGAAATTTGTGATTGCTCTCTGTGACAATCACCTGGCCTTTTTGCGCTTTATCGGCGCCGCGAGTTGGTTCTAACGAGAGATACCGCTTCACCCAAGCCGCGGTCGTCTCCGCTACGTAGCGTGCGTCCTCGGCGTTCGTCAGCAGGTGATCCGCGCCATCGAGGGAGACGAAGCTCTTAGGGTGCTTGGCGCTGGCGAAAATGCTCGCAGCCTCGTTCACGCTCACGATGTCGTCGAGCGGTGCGTGAAATACGAGCAGGGCTCGCCGAAGTTTCGGAATGCGTTTGGTCAGGTCCTGCTGCTCGAGATCCTCTAGAAACTCGCGACTAATCGAAAAAGCACGGCCAGCCAGGCTGACGTCGGCAGAGCCTTTCGTTGCGATCTCAGTGCGTTTGTCGGCGAATTGCTTCACCACATGAGATGGCGCGGCTGGCGCGCCGATTGTTGCGATAGCCTTTACTTCCGGAATCGAATTTGCTGCAGCGAGCACGGCTGTGCCGCCAAGGCTGTGGCCCATTAGAACAACGGGCGCTTGGTAGTTTTGGCGCAAGAAGTCTGCCGCATCGATCAGGTCTTGCACGTTGGAAGAAAAGCCCGCGTTGCCGAAATCACCCTCGGATTTGCCTAAGCCGGTGAAGTCAAAGCGAAGCACGCCAAAACCTAGGTCGGTGAGTGCTCGTGCTATGCGGCTTGCAGCTGAGATATCTTTGCCGCAACTAAAACAGTGAGCGAATAGTACAAAGCCCGTGGGTGCTTCATCGGGCAGTTCCAGTGAGGCGGCGAGCGAGTGCCCTTTGGAGTTCTCGAAAGATGTACGCAGGCGTGTGGCCATGATGGGTACCTATTTGACTCGTCTGATGAAGTTGCGTTCAGCATACGACAGGTGCGCGTAGGCGTTGGTTCAATCCGAGTGGCACGTGTTGACTTTCTAGGCCTAGTTCTCGGCCTGCACCGGCCATACCGGCAGGCAAGCGGGCTCTACTTTGTTCGCCAGATGACGGTTCACAGCAACCGGCACGAGGCACAGCTCATCGCTGTTTTCCCGCCATTCCCAGGCGAAGTGCTTGGGTGCTGGTTCTGTGGGGTAGGCGATGGGGTGGTCGT
>CAYGQC010000033.1:0-28137 GCA_964351875.1 uncultured Pseudomonadales bacterium | reverse complement strand
GACAAAGACTGCAAGGAGAGCTGCGATGGTCGGCGCCACGTATTGAAACAGCCCGAGTATCGACAATGGCATTCGCAGCGCGGCCGCTGCGAAACACGCGAGCGGAAAGCTCGTGACGATACTGCTCAGAATTAAGCCGATATCCGTCGACATCCCAAGACGTCCGAATATTTGTCCATCGGTCAGCCAAAGGAAAACCAGATAGCCGCCGGCAAGCGGCAGCATCAGGGAGGTCTCAATGGCTAACCCCGACAGCGAACCAACACCGATCCTCTTGCGCACAAGACCATATAGACCAAACGTCATCGCCAGCGTCAGACCGATCCACGGAAAATAGTCTCCCGCGAAGACCTCGTTGGCCACACCCA
Organism: uncultured Pseudomonadales bacterium; assembly: GCA_964351875.1. Classification (GTDB taxonomy): domain Bacteria; phylum Pseudomonadota; class Gammaproteobacteria; order Pseudomonadales; family Azotimanducaceae; genus JANSWO01. The sequence goes on along the minus strand of CAYGQC010000033.1, from coordinate 27,769 downwards.
GTCCCGCCACCGAGACGGCCAACCACTGCATGGGGCGCAGACGCTCACCAAGCAACGTGTAACCGAGCACAACATTGATCAGCGGATTTACGTAGTAACCGACTGCAGTTTCGAGCATTCGATCGTTCTGTAGCGCCCAGATATAGATCCACCAATTGCTACTGAGTAGCGACGCCGAAACAAAGAGCCAGCCGATCTTTGCCCGATCGAGGCGACGCAGATCACCCCAACTACGTGCAACCGTCAGCGCAAGGCCAAGCAGTAGCACCGACCACACCACTCGATGCGCCACCATTTCCGCCGGCGGTACGTCACCCATGATCTTGAAATAGATAGGCGCGACGCCCCAGGAGATGTAAGCGCCCAACGCAAAAAGCACCCCTGCGAGGGTCACTTGCTGGCTCTCGACGAGGGGTGAGGGAATTGACGAGTCAGGGCTGGAAGAGGACACGGCGAATCAACTCAACAGGACAAAAGGCGCCGCGCTCTTCTCAACACAGTAAGAGCTCGGCAAAGTGAGACCTCAGCAAAGACAGAGGGCATCGGCTATCGAGCGATTAACTGCGAGGATCTGCGTCACTGGCAGTCTGGCCGCGGGCAGCGGCCCTGGCTAGAAGTGATCTTTGCGCCGCCGAGTTTCGGCGAACACTTCAACATCGGTCGCCGACGTCATATCGAGCGTTTGCCGAAGACTGTCAGCCGCAGGCCGAAGAAACGGGTTAGTCGCTTTCTCCAGTGCAATGCTCGTGGGCACGGTTGGCAGCCCCGCCGCTCGTATGCGCGCGATGTCTGCTGCCCGAGCGACAAGCGCTTCGTTCGCAGGATCGACCGTCAGTGCGAACGCAGCGTTCGCCTGCGTGTACTCGTGCGCGCAGTAAACAATCGTATCGTCCGGCAGCGCCAGCAGCTTGCCAAGGCTATCCCACATCTGCGCGGGCGTGCCTTCGAACAGGCGTCCGCAACCCAGAGCAAACAACGTGTCACCCACAAAGGCGATACCGTCGTCGCCAAAGTAAAAGGCTATGTGACCTACGGTATGCCCGGAGACCTCGAGTACTTGCGCCTTGCTTTCGCCGAGATTGACGACGTCGCCCTCGACGACGCGCTGATCGATACCGGGAATCCTATCGGCGTCATTCGCGGCGCCGACAATCTGACACCCCCACTTCTTCTTCAGAGCCTCGTTGCCGCCCGCGTGGTCAAAGTGATGGTGGGTATTCAAGATATGAGTGAGTGACCAGCCACGTTCCGCCAACGCTGCGTTGATCGCGTCCGCGTCAGGCGTATCGATACTCGCCACTGCTCCGCTGGCGACGTCTCGCACCAGGAAACCGTAGTTATCGGAAAGGCACGGAAACTGATGCACTTCTATCGTCATCGTCTGCTCCTGGGTGTCCGTTAGCGAATCTATCGAGATGCCTTATGGCTTCGCCCGAGCCCGGGCGAGTGCTTCGCGATCGTAGCAGCGCGCGAGCCAGGCCTGAACCGCGGGGTATGCATCAAACTTCTCGTCGATGAAGTCAGCAAAGACCATAACGGACGCGACATTAAGATCAGCAACGGTAAAGCGGCCGCCCATCAGATAGTCCTGGCCAGCCAGAATGTCGTTCAATACGGCCAGCGGGCGATCCAGCAGCGCTAACTGTTGTGCCATCTTGTCCGGGCTCTTCTCCACGCCGAACATGCCAGTCGCGTGGAACAGGGCCTGCAGCAGAGTCTTCTCGACCTCTGTCATCACCCAGAAACTCCAATGCTCAGCAAGCGTCGTCTCCGTGTCATCCCTCGGAGCGAGCGGGCCGCCGAAGCGCCTGGCCAGGTGCATATTGATCGCCATGGACTCCCAGACGGTCAGATCGCCATCGACCAGCGTCGGAACACGAGCGTTGGGGTTTATCGCGAGAAACTCCGGCTCTTTGGCCTGCTTGGCAAACGTGGTCGGTACGTGCTCGTACTCGATACCGAGCTCTTCCGCCATCCACAACGCGCGCAGGGCTCGACTGCCGGACTGACCATAGATCGTGATACTCATCGAAGCTCTCTCCCAGAGGTTTCTTCACGGCAGGACCGTGCGCTTTCTCGTAGAATGCCAGCCGCCCGCTTCGATCACCAGACATCGATCCACTGCGCGACTACTGCGTAGCAAGCGGACACATTCACAGCCCGAATCGCAGGAAACCCCACTCAGCAATGTCCACCGATTCCAACCAACCCAGCCCAGAAGAGATGCATCCCGTATTGGCGGAGATCGTCGATCTGCTCGATATCGAGTGCATCGAGGAAAACCTCTATCGCGGCCAGAACCATCAAACGGAACACGTTTTTGGCGGCCAGGTGCTCGCCCAGGCGATGACCGCGGCCTACCGCACGATCGATCGAAAGTTCTCAGTGCACTCGCTGCACAGCTACTTCCTGCGAGCTGGCGACTGGAAGACTCCGATCCTTTTCGAAGTCGACCGGGTTCGCGATGGCCGAAGCTTCGCGACTCGGCGCGTAGTCGCCATCCAGCACGGTCGTGCGATTTTCAACCTGTCCTGCTCCTGGCACGTACCGGAGGATGGGCTCGAACACGATCCGCCGATGCCCGACGTACCGCCACCTGAGGCGCTGCGCAGCGACAAGGAGGTGTTCGAAGAGCTCGCGCGGACTCAGCCGGAGGTCAATCGCTACCGTTTCCGTTTCAACGCGATTGATTCCAGGCATGCGGAGAACATTCGCTTCACCGACAGCGAAAGCCACCCGCCGACGAAACACTCCTGGATGCGGACCGCCGCCAAACTACCGGATAGCGAAGAGCTGCACCTTGGGTTGCTGTGCTACATGTCGGACATGGACTTCATGAGCACATCCCGCCAGCCCCACGACACCACCGACATCGAGCTTCAGGGCGCGAGCCTCGACCACGCCATGTGGTTTCACCGTCCCTTCCGAGCGGATGAGTGGATGCTGTTCGCCAAGGAAAGCCCCAGTGCGTCCGGCGCTCGTGGTTTCGTGCGAGGTCATTTCTTCAGCGAAACTGGCGAACTACTCGCCACCGCTGCGCAGGAATGCCTGATACGGCCCAGGCCGAAAGGCTGAGCCTGATCCTCAAGCAGCGTTAGGAGATCAGCTCGCTAGCTCCGATTGCAGCGCAATCGGCGGGCCGCAGTTGTTTGGCTGCCCAGACAATGAGAGCCGAGCTGCGCTCCCTCTCGGTGTCAGGGAAATCTGCGCGCTCAGGCACTGGCCCCACCGTCTCGCCGGTGTGCAAAGCAACCGGCTAAAAGGCGCGAGCGCGCAGTATCAGAGAGCCCTACAGCGCCTCGAGAATCGCCTCAGCCGCGCTCACTTCGAACTGGCCCGGTGCCTCAACTGACAGCTTGGTCACCACACCATCGTCGACAATCATCGCGTAGCGCTGAGAGCGCGTGCCGAGACCGAAACCGCTACCGTCCATTTCAAGGCCAATAGCCTTCGTGAAGTCGCCGTTGCCATCGCCAACCATGGTCAGCGCTTCGGCGTTCGCCGAGTCGCCCCAGCTGCCCATGACAAAAGCATCGTTGACCGAGATGCAGACGATATCGTCGACACCTTTGGCCTTGATGTCGTCCGCCTTGACCACATAGCCCGGCAGGTGCGCCTGAGAGCATGTCGGCGTGAAGGCACCAGGGACAGCAAAGACCACTACTTTCTTACCAGCAAACAGGTCTGCGGTTGTCACCGGCGTCGGACGGCCTTCCTTCATTGTGTGCATCGTCGCTTCCGGAAGCTTTTCGCCTTCTTGTATCGCCATGGAGTACTGTCCTCGTAGGTATGAATCTGAGTGAAATAGGATAGTCGGGGCAAACGACTCAACGTTCGGTGACGACGCCTTCGCCGGCCAATCACGCTTAACCTTAAGTTCCACCCCGCGCCGGCGAGAGTGTGCGGTGTCCGAGAAAACCGGTCAACGATCAAAGGCAGCGCGGCCACTCTGTGACACAGTGCGCAAGCCACCATAGAAAGGTTCTGTAGGCCGTTGTAATAGCTATACAATGCTCTCCTGGAAATCAGACCCTGGCACCGTTGATCGCAGCGCTCTCGCGATTCGTCACCCGGGAGGCCCAGAGTGGCACTACCGAGGCAATGTTGTCAGCGACGCGCACGATGGGCGTCCAAGCAGGTCGCGCAGGCGATCGCAATCAAATCCAGGACAAGGACTGCGGCTAGGTGAATCAGACAGGTATCATCGTTATCGGCATGGCCATGGTGGTTGCCATCGGTGTTGCCGCTCGCCTGTCACCTGCAGATCCCGCGAACGAATCAGGCGATGCGATCGAGCCTGTCAACGCGACTGCCCATGTATCGGTTGACGTTGCTACCGAAAATGCTGTTGTGGGCCCAGTGGCCTCCGAGCCTCGAATCACGGCGGCAGCCCCTTCGTCGCCTCCCGACACCGCCGACACCGCCGCCACCAACGTAGCAACAAAAACGCTCATCCCGACTATCGAACCGACGGTTACTTATCGCACCGTAGTACCGACCGTCGCGGTGACCGCCGTGCCTGTGAGCAAGAAACCTGATCCAGCCGACAGAGAAACCGGTGAAGCCGAACCCCTTCCAGACATCGGTAGCGAACCTGCACTAGCCGTCGCTCCCGTCGAAGGCACTGACATCTCGACACTTGAGATACTTGAGTCCGAAGTGCAGCCCGGTACGCTTGCGCAACTCAAATGGAGACCGCGGCAGAACTTCGACGGCATCAACCGACCCGTGCCAGTGTTGGTCGCGCGAGGCACCGAACCCGGCCCGACAATGTGTTTTGTTGCGGCCGTGCACGGCGATGAGCTCAATGGCATCGAAGTTGTCCGCCGCGTGCTCTACGAAGTGAATCCGAAGAAACTCAAAGGCACCATGATCGGTGTGCCAATCGTCAACCTGCAGGGATTTGCGCGCAACTCGCGCTATCTGCCGGACCGACGCGATCTGAATCGCTACTTCCCTGGCAATCCCCGCGGCAGCGCGGCCTCACGTCTCGCCTACTCGTTCTTCAATGAGGTGCTCCGCCACTGTCACACTCTCGTCGATCTGCACACCGGTTCATTCCACCGCACGAACCTTCCGCAGCTACGCGCCAATCTGAACAACGAGGATGTGGTCACTCTCACAAAGGGCTTCGGCTCTACCATTGTGCTGCACAGTGAAGGCCCCATCGGCACGTTGCGCAGGGCCGCCGTCGATGCGGGTATTCCAGCCGTTACCTTCGAGATTGGCGAGCCCATGAGACTGCAGGACGACCAGGTCCGACACGCAGTCAAAGCGGTCTTCTCGCTACTCGACAAGTTCAACGTCTACGGCCGACGCAGTCTTTGGGGTACGCCTGAGCCGGTGTACTACCAATCCAAATGGGTTCGAGCGGACACCGGAGGCATCCTGTTAAGCGATGTCGAGCTGGGCACACGCGTCACCGTAGGCGATGTGCTGGGCACGGTCACCGACCCGATAACGAACGCTTCAGCCGACATCCACTCACCCTTCAACGGCAGGATTATCGGCATGGCGGTCGATCAATTTGTCATGCCTGGTTACGCGGCTTATCACATCGGCATCGAAACCGAGGTTGATGCTGAACAGTTTGACGAAGATGCCGTCGACGAAGAAGCGCCCGATTTCGATCACGCCGAGTAGCAACGCTAGCGAATCTCGAGATCCTGCCACACCAGGCGATGGTCGGATGAAACGATGGGGTCGCCATCGCCAACCAAATTTCTGCCCTCTTCATCCCGTGCCGGCCAGAACACACCGCCGCAACGTATGCGTAATCCTCGTTTCGACGGCAGCACATAGTCGATACGCAGGTTGCCCGCTCTGCCGGCATCGATATCGACCGTGTCAAAGACGGGATCGCCAACGTGCTCTGCGTTGCGCTGCCCCTCTCGCACAGCTTCCAAACGGCCGCCCTGGCTCCCAGGTGGTCTGCCCGAATTGACGCGAGGATGGTCGAGTAGCTGGGCAATCGCGCCGGCGCGAGAGTCGCCGTCATTCGGATCCGCGTTGTAATCGCCCATGATGACGAACCTCGAACGACCCTTCAGGCCGCCCTGCTGCCCAGCGTCATCGACAATGTAACTGGCCCTGGAACCACTCCAGATGTAGTCGGACCAAAGGCGGATCTCATCAAAATTGCGACGTCCATTACGATCCTCCGGCCCGTCAAACACCGGCGGCGTAGGATGCGCGGCCAGCACGTGTACAACCTTGTCACGCACGATCAAAGGAATATCCCAATGGCTCTTGGAGGACAGAGGCAACACCGCGGCCTCGTCCTGGCTGTAGAACGGCTGCGGCAACAGGTTTCCTGGCATCGCCAACCAGGGCAGGTGTTGAAAAGTCCGCACAGCGTTTGAGTCAATTGGAAAGCGGGATAGCAACAGCATGCCGTACTGACCGGGAAATTGGCCGTAGCCATAGGCATCCGCCGGCCCATCATTGCGCCCGTCATTGTCGAGATCCATTCCAGAAGCTACGCCAGTATTCACACCCGAGTAGAAAGCGAAGTCATAGTCGATCGGCGGATGGCCGGACTGGCTAACGGACAGGTAGTTTCTGAGAAACAACGCAACCGGATCAATCGCGGCCGAGCTGTTCTGGCTGGCCTGATCCAGATCGAACTCGTTGATCAGCAGCACATCCGGACGAACACGCTGGATGATTTCAGCGACAGAGCGCGCTTGCGGATCACCGGCCAGCAGATCCGCGGACAACTGACCCGCCTCGGGGCGATTCAAATAGGCATTGAAACTCGCAAAGCGCACGGAGGTCGCACCAGGTTCGCAAACCTCAGCAACGACGGGAGCCACGAGCCCAAGGAGAAGCAATCCGCCGCAGACTCGTTGCGACAGCCGACTCACCGCCTATTTCCAGGCAAAATCGGGTTGCTCGAAATGCGCGACCCGGGTCGACAACCCACGTAGTACCACCTCTCGAAACTGATACAGAATTGCAGCCGTCGGTGCGGCTATGGAATCGTTGCCGATCGGCATGCGCAGCACCGGATGCTCGCCATGCGGGCTGTCGTCCAGAACCGGCGCATCGCTCCGATTGAGCTCATGCAACGGTATCCGGTGGATAGACGCCACCTCGTCCGGATTGGGAATCATTGAGGTCACAGCGCCGCCCCACACAACGATGGGTGACATGACAAACCCCGAGCGCGTGACAAAATCATCCAACCGACCAAGCACCGAACCGCCGTCGAGACTGACCGCCACTTCCTCTTCAAGCTCGCGTAGCGCTGCCTGCTCAACGGTCTCATCAGCATCTAGTCGCCCTCCGGGTAAGGCCCACTGACCAGCATGCGCACGCAGGGTTGCGGCGCGACGCGTGAGCAGAAGCGCTGGTACCAAGCTGCTGTCCGGGGTGAGTGGCAACCCGTCGACGTCCGCACCGTTACCCGCATCGACTACCGTTAGCGCCACAGCGGCCCGCTTTAGTCCATCGTCATCAGCACGCCGATATTGAAAGCGGGACAACGCGTCTGACATTACGCGGCGCATGCTGTCGCTTAGAGGTTCTTCGGTCATGGAGCACCTGGTTGGGGGACGCCGTACAATCGGCATCCGTTTCCGAATCGCGGACTTCATTGGATTCTGAGCAAGACGCCATGTTACACCGGCGGATGGAATCGGGCGCGGCAACTCCCGCGATCCACGACTTAACAAAAACCCAACATGACCAAAATCTACGGCAAGGCTCTGAATCCAGAAACGCAGGCGACACTGCTGGCACTCCTGGCTGTGGCGCTCTGGTCCACCGTCGCCACCGGTTTCAAACTGGGCCTTGCGATCATGTCGCCCCTACAGCTATTGCTCATCGGATCCCTGATTTCCACCGCCTTGTTTGTTGCCATCGCGGCTCGTCCGCTTGCAACACTCACTCTGCGCGACTGGCGACAGGCCGGCTTGCTGGGGCTCATCAATCCCGGGGTCTACTACCTGGTGTTGTTCGAAGCTTACGAGCGACTGCCAGCGCAGATCGCGCAGCCACTGAACTACACATGGGCGATTACGCTCGCGCTGCTGGCGGTGCCGATACTGGGCCAGAAACTGACGCGCCGAGCATTGCTTGGCATGCTGATCAGCTACTTAGGTGTCGTTGTGCTGGTGAGCCGCCCCGGCCTGGAAACAGCTCCCGGGCTCGATTGGTTTGGCGTCACTCTGGCGCTGTCCAGCACTCTGCTGTGGGCGCTGTACTGGCTGATCAACACGCGCAGCAAGGCGCCGGCCACGGCGATGATGGCGGCGAGTTTTCTCATCGGCACTGGCTTGCTGCTCGCTCTCACCGCGCTGACCAACGATTGGCCGGCACTCACCTGGCCGACACTGCGATACGGCGCCTGGGTGGGCCTCATTGAAATGGGGCTGACATTTCTACTTTGGCAGCAGGCTTTGCGGCGCACTCAGCATTCCGGCCGAATTGCTCAGTTGATATTCCTGTCACCCTTTCTGTCGCTGCTGATGATCAATAGCGTGCTCGGTGAGGCCGTGCACTGGAGCGCCATCGCTGCGCTGTCGCTTATCGTTGCCGGGCTCGTGCTGGCTAACGCCAACTCACGAGTCAAGTCGGGCTGATTTTCAAGCGCCGGTGAACACCGGTTTGCGCTTACCGACGAAGGCCGCGATACCCTCCTGGCCGTCCGGCGTTGCTGCCATGTCGGCGATGGCTCGCGCCTCGAGTTCCATCTGCGCTTCCAGGCCATGCTCAAAGGATTCATTAAGCAGGGCCTTCACCGCGCCATAGGCGCGTGTAGGCCCCGATGCCAGCTTCGCCGCGATAGCCTTGGCAGTAGACAAAACGTCTTCCGGCTCGACAACCTGATTCACAATGCCCCACTCGAGTGCTTCTTCGGCGCTCAACACCCGATTGGTGAGCATCAACTCTCGTGCGCGGCGATCACCCAGGCGGCGCGGCGCGTAAAACGTGGAGCTGCCATCCGGGGACAAGCCGGCGTTGGTGTAGGCCATAGTGAACTTGGCCTTGCTGCTGGCGACCGCAAGGTCGGTGGCGAGCACGAGCGAGAAGCCCGCTCCCGCCGCGGTACCGTTCACGGCTGCGATGACTGGCGCGTCAGCGCGTGCAAAGCGCGACAACGCCATATGCAGATCGCCGGCCATCTGTTTGAGCAAGCTACGCGGAGAGTCAGATGCCGCCATCTCACCCAGGTCACCACCCGCGCAAAACATGTTGCCGTTACCCGTGATGACCACGGCCCGGACAGCCGGATCATCATCACAACGCAGCGCGACTTCCGATAGCTCACGGCCCATTAGAGGATTGATCGTGTTCGCGTTGTCCGGCCGATTGAGAGTGAGCGTGGCGACGCCCTCAGAAATATCGAGTGCGAGGGTTTGGTAGGCCACGGCGTTCTCCTGTCAGGAATTGGGTGTTGGCTTGCGATGGTCGCGAAATATCGGTCTGGCCGATCCGGCAGCGCTGTAACCGGATCAGGTTTTTACCGCATTCCATGCAGCGTCCGCAAACAGCGCTTTAACCGCAGCAGGTGATCGCTGGGCATCACCGGATAGCCAGCGAGCCGTATATTCCTGAATCGGTCCGCTGATCAGCGGCACATAGGTGTCCGCCGGGATGTGGCGCATCTCGCCGCGCGCAACATAGCGAGCGAACCACTCGAACACCGAGCGAATCTGCCGGCCATACATCCGCTTGCGCTCCAGGCGGGCAGCATCGGACATCACGACGTCGCCGGTGTAGAGAAAGGCCGCCATCTGCCGATTGACGCTCATCCACTCGGCGTACTGCAACACCACGCTGCGCACGCCGGTGCGAGCGCTGCGGCAACGACTCAGGCGGCCCAGAACACCAGCGTTCAGCTGTTCGAGCCCCTGCAGATACAGCGCTTCGGCGATTCCGTTTTTGCTGTCGAAGTGATGATAGAGGCTACCCGTGCTGATATTGGCTCTGCGGGTGATATCAGCGACTGACGTCGCCTCCACACCATCCGCCGAGAAGCACACAAGCGCCGCGTCCAGCACTCGCTGACGCAGCTTCGCGGTAGCGTCTGCGCGCTTGCCTGGCTGCTCTTCGATCGTCACCAACATCGGTTTCGTCGGTTCGCGGGATTTCGAGATTGATTTGGTCGGCATCACGGAAGGTAACCACAGCTACGTCACTAGAACAACTTTCTAGAATCTCGTTCTAGTATGTCGTCTCTGGAAACGCTATATTCCGGCGCGATTTACAACCGAGCATTGCCCTATGGATATCGATCTCAGCCCGGAAGACCTGGCTTTTGCGGACGACGTACGCAGCTTTCTTGCAGTCAACGCCTACAAGCCCGGCGAAGACTTTGGCCAGTGGCGATTCGACTGGTTCGAAAAGGCCAAGGCGAAAGGCGGCTGGGATATCCCCAAATGGCCAAAGGACTTCGGCGGCCCTGGCTGGACACCAACCCAGCACTACATCTGGGAACGTGAAACCGCTCGTGCCACGACCCCCTGGGACATGCCCTTCGGCGTCGGCATGCTCGCCCCGATCCTCATGGGTTACGGCAACAAGGAACAGCAGGAACGCTTTCTGCCGCCGATTCGCAGTCGCAAACAGAATTGGTGCCAGGGCTATTCCGAACCCGGCGCCGGCTCGGACCTTGCGTCCCTGAAGACCAAGGCAGAGCTGTCTGAGGACGGCTCACACTACGTGGTCAACGGCACCAAGATCTGGACGACGGCCGCACACATCGCAGACTGGATGTTCTGCCTGACCCGCACCGACGACTCGGGCAAAAAACAAAAAGGCATTACCTTCCTGCTCATTCCGATGAACGATCCGGGCATCGAAGTGAAACCGATCATCACTCTGGGTGGCGCTCACTCGGTCAACATGGTGTACATCAACGACGTGAAAGTCCCGGTCACGGACCGCGTCGGCGAAGAAGGCAAAGGCTGGACCTATGCCAAAGGCCTGTTGCAGCACGAGCGCACCGGTATCGCCGGCGTCTCTCGCTCGGTGTTTGCGCTGGAAAATCTCAAGCGCCACGCAGCTTCGGTAAAACGCGGCAACGGCACGCTTCTGGACGAGCCCGGCTACGCTAAAAAGCTGGCTGAGCTCGAAATCGACCTGATGGCACTTGAGTTCACGGAACTGCGCAGCCTGGCGAGCGCGTCCGCTGGCGCGGCGCCTGGCCCCGAATCCTCGATCATGAAGCTCAAGGGTACCGACATACAGCAGCGAACCCAGAAGCTCACCGTCGAAGCGGCTGGCATCTTTGGCCCGGCCTGGGGCAAAACCAAGGTCGGTCCGGACTTCGGCCGAGCGGGCATGGGCGGCTATCTGGCCTCTCGCGCTTACACCATCTATGGCGGCGCCAGCGAAGTGCAGCGCGACGTTATCGCCAAGAACGTACTCGGACTGAAAAAGTCTTCGGGCAAATAGGAGAGCAGCTATGGATTTCAACTATACCGACGAGCAAGTCCTTCTTGGCGAATCCGTCGAGCGGTTCGTCCAGGACAACTACGACCTCGAAACTCGCATCAAGCTGGCGGGTTCCAGGGACGGTTTCAGCCCCGAGTACTGGACGACGATGGCAGAGCTCGGCTGGTTCGGAATGCCATTCAGCGAGGCTGACGGCGGCTTCGGCGGCAACCAGATCGATACCATGGTGATGATGGAGCGTTTCGGCAAAGGCCTGGTGCTGGAACCGTTTTTCGCGTCCATTGTCCTGGGCGGCAACGCGCTGGCCCGCGCTGGTTCGGCCGAGCAGAAAGCTCAGGTTCTGCCATCCATCATTGACGGCAGCAAGCGCCTCACGCTCGCCTACGCCGAGGAGCAGGCACGATTTGATTTGTTCGACGTCACCACAACCGGCAAGATCGACGGCGACTCACTGACAATCAACGGCGTGAAAGCCATGGTTCCGAGTGCCGGCGCAGCCGACAAACTCGTCGTGAGCGTACGGACATCTGGCGGCCAAATGGACACCAACGGCATCTCGCTGGTGCTTGTTGATGCTGATGCCGATGGTGTCAGCGTGGACGACTTCCCAACCGTGGACGGCATGCGGGCAGGCGAGGTCAAGTTCGAAGGCGTAGTCGTGCCTGCCAGCAACATCCTGGGCGAGAGAGACAAGGGTTTTGAGACCCTGACTGCGGTTGCACGTGACGCTATCCTCGCGCTATCCGCTGAAGCGCTCGGCGCGATGGAAATCCTGTACAAAGACACGATCGAGTACACCCAGGAGCGCGAACAGTTCGATCACGCGTTGTCAGAATTTCAGGTTCTGCAACACCGCATGGTGGACATGTTCGTGGAGTACGAACAATGCAAGTCGCTGCTCTATCGGGCGACGCTGGAGGTGGTTCAGGGCGCCGACACGGCCGATCGAACCGTACACGCACTGAAGCACCTGATCGGCAAGGCTGGCTACTTCATCGGCGAAAACGCCGTTCAGCTACACGGCGGCATGGGCATGACAGAGGAATTACGCGTGGGTCACTTCTTCAAGCGTCTCGTCGTATTGGATACGCAATTCGGCAATGCCGACCATCACCTTGAGCAGTTCGCGGCGTAACGCCGTCGCCAGCCCCAGGGTCGTCGCTCGACGGCTCTGGGCTGGTGTTTGCTTGCCACTCTACCCTTCTCAATCGGCAGCGATCGACGTCGCTGCAATCGACCAATCGATCGATCCTTCTTTAACTCGACCGGGCAAGACGCGGTCGCGCAGCTAAGCTAGAATCCGCACCCGATTGAGTACACGTCCGGGTTGCTACGCCCCGCACTAACTCCCTCCGTTGAATCATCACCGAAAGCGAGTTCCACAGCCTCTCGACGTCACCCCGCCGCTCTGCCTCGCGTGCTGACATCGACGCAACCTTGTAACGCATGGCCAGCAACGCAGACATCAGACTCCCCGGCGAACTCGAACCTCGTGCAACGAGCAATCTGCTCTCCTTCGACTTCGGCAATTCCAGTGCCATCAAGACCTTGCTCGGCACTTCGCACCTTAGCGGGCCGCTGGCCGAAAACTGGCTGGTGGGGGGTGAGATCGAAGCCGTCTCAAGCGGTACATTTTCGGGCATCCGGAACGACCGCTATCAATTCCTGCATTGTCAGAGCGAACTCGCATCCAGTGACATACGGCAGATCACACGAGAACTCTATCGAGAATTGATCGAGCACATTGGCACCTCCCGGTATTCGCAGCCGGTGCGTTTCTGGAACTATGTTCCGTCGATTAACCTCCTGTCGGACCCCGCAATTGAAGACAGCGAGGTTTACCGCCAGTTTTGTTGGGGCCGCGCCGAAGCTTTGGAAACTGCAAACCTGCCGTTGCCGGCCGCGACAGCGGTTGGCTGCTCTGACGGCAAGCTGCACATAAGCCTGCTGAGTGCGACGCAGGACATCGCTGTCTCCCATTTTGAGAACCCACGCCAGACCAGCGCCTACCACTACCCTCGTCAGTACGGGCCGCGCAGCCCATCCTTTGCCCGCGCAACCGTCATACAGTCCGACGACGCAAGCATGCTCCTGCTCTCCGGCACCGCGAGTATCGTGCAGCACGAAACCCGGCATCCAGGCAATCTGGAAGCACAGATGCAGGAAACCGCGAGCAACATCGACAGCCTGCTCGACAGCGTTCTCAACAAGACAGACGGTCAAAGCAAGCCTTTTACCCCCGTCAGCAGCCGATGTTATCTGCGGCATGCTGAGGATCTTCCTCGCGCCCGAATTGCGTTCTCCGAGGCTCTGGCAGACTGGCCTGAGCCTGCATTTCTGGTTAACGACATCTGTCGCCGAGAGCTGGTGATGGAAGTAGAAGCGGTATTCCGCGGCGACTGATGCTCGCCACAGGGCCTGCCACCCAGGCAGCGTCAGGGCGAATCCGGCGGCATTTGAAAACAGAGCCGGCATACCTGAAAATCCGCGCCGGACAAAGCGCCACCAACACCCACGCATCTGGGATACTTCAGGCTCTATAACGCAGGCTCGGCAGGACATGGCACAGACCCCGGAACAACAGAAAATGGCTGAGCTGATCGTCGAGGTTCTCAACCTGGAGGACGTCGCAGCGAGCGAGATCGAGCCGGACGCGATCATGTTCGAAGAGGACGGGCTGGGCCTGGATTCTATCGACGCTCTGGAGATCGCGGTGGCGATAGCGGAGACCTACGGTGTCCATTTGTCCGCCGAAGACGAGGCGACGAAGGAGATCTTCGCAACGCTTGCTAACCTCACAGCACACGTCAGCAAAGAGGCGAGCGCCGGCGCCGCCTGAGCAGGTGATCGCAACCCAGGCCATCGCGACCAGGCGCGCTCAATCGAGCGAGAGGAACGCTTGACCTCGGGCGCAGATCAATCGATCCCACTCACGCGACGAATGGGTGATGAGATTTTCTGCCGCATTGGAGCGCGCGAGGTACGTGTCGACGAATTCGCCGCCGATGTATGTCTGGTTGCGCAATCCCTGCCAGCTGCTCAGCATCTAATCAATATGGCGGTCGATCGCTACCGCTTTACCGTGCTCATATTCGCCGCTGCCGTCGCGGGCAAAGACATCCTGTTACCCGGGAGCCGTGACGCATCCGCGATCGACCGTTTGGTCCATGACAACCCAGGTAGCACGATCATTCACGACGGGTCCGGCTCGCTTCCCGGCGCCGCTATCCGCTGGGAGATCGCCGGCAACGGTCGCTGCGCCGCGCCAAACCTCGATGGCCGTGCAGGCATTACCGTTTTTACCTCTGGTAGCACCGGGGAAGCTCGCTCACACCAGAAGAATTGGCAGCTACTGGACAGCTTTCGCCATGTGCATGCTGGCTTGCTCGGCTTGCAACGGCCGCACACGCTGATCGCCACGGTACCTAGCTGGCACATGTACGGGTTCGAGTGGGCCCTGATGTTGCCGACGGTCGCGCCAGTAACGCTGTACTGTGGCAACACGTTCTACCCGGGCGATGTCATCAAGCTGTTGGACCAGCACACACCAAACAGCATTTTGGTTTCGACGCCTGTGCATCTTCGCGCTCTGCTCAGCGTGCGAGCTGCAAGCGTTCAAGTCGCGACAACGCTCTGCGCGACGGCGCCCATAGACCACTACTTCGCGCGTGAAATCGAGACCCATTTGACGAGCCAACTGCTGGAAATTTACGGTTGCAGCGAGATCGGATCGCTTGCGAAGCGCCATACCTCAACGCAGGAACACTGGCAGTTTTTCGACGCGTTCAGCCTGCGCCTCGATGGCGATGAGCTAGAGGTGTCTCATCCGTTACTCTCCACGCCTGTCGTCCTCAATGATGTGTTCAGCAAGCAGCGCGATGGCTACAAACTTGACGGCCGTGCAACGGACATCGTCAAGGTCGGCGGCAAACGCGAATCGATCGCCCGGCTGAACCTGTTGCTGCAATCGATCGACGGCGTGGACGACGGTGTTTTCTATCGCGCATCAGACGTTGGCCTGCCAGCGACGGATCGCCTGTCAGCGGTCGCTGTCAGCCGCACGCTCAGCAGCCAGGAGCTGCGCAAAAGGCTTGCGAGACAGGTGGAATCGGCGTTCCTGCCCCGCCCCCTGACTTTGGTCGATGCGCTGCCGAGAAACGCGACCGGCAAATTGCAGCAACAGGATTTATATAAGCTGATACGCAAATATCGAGACACCCCTTGAACGACGATGCGAGGCAGCATTGGCAGGCCAGACCTGAGGCCGGCAGTTCAGCGGGGCTCAAATTTCTTCTGTTCGCAGCAAAACTCTTCGGCCGGCGGCCACTGCATTTTTTGCTGGCTCCGATAACCGCGTATTTCTATGTCGCGCGCGGCCCGGAACGTCGCGCCAGTGCCGATTTTCTGAGCCGGGCTCAGAATCGTCCAATTCGCGGCCGAGACGTCTATCGGCACATGCTCACGTTCGCCAAAGCAACAGCCGACCGCTTCTTCTTCGTGGTCGATGCTGCAGATGACATCCCCATCAGATTTGTCACTCACGATGGCGTGCGAGAACTCGCCGAGAGCGGTCGCAGTGGCATCTTCCTCGCGGCACACCTCGGCTCGTTTGAAGCGGCGCGAATCATCGGCCCCCAGCTTCGCGGGCTGACACTTCGGATCGTGCTCGAGAAGGCGGTTAACCAACGCCTCGTTTCCCTGCTGGAAGAACTGCAGCCTGAGCTGTTCGAATCGATTATCGACGCAACCCAGCGCAGCGTCGCGCTCGGACTGGCTATTGGCGACGCACTGAAAGACGGCGATTGGGTAGGGTTTCTCGCGGACCGTTATCGCGTGGGCGATCGGACCACCAACGCCGACTTTCTCGGCTCAACGGCAGCCTTCCCTACCGGCCCTTATCTCATCGCGAATCTATTCAACGCGCCGATAATTGGCGCGTTCTGCCGCTTCGATGGCAACGAATACGTTGTGCACCTCGAGATCATCAGCGACGGTGTGAAGCTCGAGCGGAAAAGCCGGCAAGCAGATCTGGACGCGCTAGTCAGCCACTATTCACAGCGGCTCGAGCACCATGTTCTGGCTTCCCCCATGGCTTGGTTTAACTTTTATGATTTCTGGGCACCAGCGGAACAATCGAGCGAGGCGTCACGTGAACGGGCCTAGCGAGTTTCCAGACCGTTCGGCGTCGGTTGTGAGACCGACAAACGTTGTCGCCCGCGTCGCAATCGTCGGGCGCCTCCTCCTGGGCACCGCGATTTTTTGCTCAGTTGTCGGGCTGGCGCAGGCAACCGACATTACGCCGGCGACACAATCCACGCAGCCCACAACGCGATACGCTGGATCGTCGCTAGACGGTCTGATTTTTCCACGCGGCGCGGCATTCGGCTTCGTCGAGCGAACTGGCAATGCCCTACTGAGCACGCCAATGGAACGCCGCGGTCGGCTATGGCAAGAGACCGACGACGGCCAGAACGGCGTGTTGATAATGGAGCTCGAGGAGCCGCGATGGGAACGTCGCGAGCTGTCGGAAACCCAGGTGAGTCTCATCCGTAGTCGGCCAGCGACGGGGCGCAGCCGGCCCAGAGAGCAGCGATTGAGCATGGCGCTTGATGCAAGCAAACCGGGTCACTCGCTGGTGCTCGCGCTCGTCGCCCTCGTCAATGGTGATCTCGATCTATTGCTGACACAGTTTTCCGCCAGTTCGCGACTCGCCCATGCCGAGGGTTGGCGAATCAACCTGACTCCGAAAAGTAATGTCGAAGGCCTGTGTGGATTGCGGTTGACCGGCAACGGTGACGGAGAAACCAGCCAAATCACGAGCATCTACCTCGATCAGTGCGAACAGCGCTGGCAGGAGATTATCCTGCAGCGCGAGACTGATTTGTGAGTCTCACGACGCGCCTTGTCGTCGTTCTTGCCTCGGCTACACTCGTGCTGTTTCTCGCCCTCTCCCGCCTGCAGGTGAGTTTCGACCTCGCCTTCTTTCTACCTGAACCCTCATCAAGCGCAGAGAGCGTACTCATTGATCGGCTGGGCGCCGGGCCGGGTAGCCAACTCGTTATCGTGCACGCGCCTGACGCTGACTCCGAAACACTTCGCAGCCTGGCGCAGCGGCTGAGAGCGGGAGCTGAGTTTCGCAGTGTATTGCCTGCCGAGCAGCAACTCTCCATAGCTTCCCTGCCGCCTGTCATTTGGCGCAACAGGCTGCTCCTGACAGACCTGCCAGGTAGTGTTGATGACTGGCGCTGGGAGTTTGAGTCCAGGCTTGCCGATCTGTCAGTCGCGAACGATCCCGGCGCGATCAACCTCATCGCA
Source organism: uncultured Pseudomonadales bacterium (assembly GCA_964351875.1). Classification (GTDB taxonomy): domain Bacteria; phylum Pseudomonadota; class Gammaproteobacteria; order Pseudomonadales; family Azotimanducaceae; genus JANSWO01. The sequence continues at coordinate 10,051 of CAYGQC010000033.1, read as the reverse complement.
GCCGACCCAGCGCTTTCGGCATTGAGCGTCCTCGAACGTTTGGGTGGCGCAAACTCACTACCTGAGGGCATGGTCGTCGCAAGCACCCAGGCGCCGGCCTTCGATCTTGATGCGCAACAGCATGCCATCGCCGCGCTACGCGCTGAACTGGCAGGCCTTGGCTTAGTCGATGCCAGACTCTTTGGAAGCCCCGTCTATGGCGTAGACCTGCAAGCGTCGGTGCGTGCCGAATCCATACTCTTCAGCACTCTGGCCAGCATCGGGTTGCTCGCGCTACTCATTTGGCGCCTGCGGCGCGCCAGTTTTGTACTCGCAGCAGCGGCGCCGCTCCTGGCCGGCGCAGCCGGTGCGCTGCTGTCTCTGTCGTGGCTGTTCAATTCCGTTCACGGCATCACCCTGGCGTTCGGTTTCACTCTCCTCGGTGTTGCCATCGACTACCCGTTACACCTGCTGAGCGTTGCCCGACAGTCCGGCCTCGGAGGCAATGAACTGGCTCGTCAGGTGTGGCCGACACTGCGCGTCGGCGTAGCCTCGACACTCATCGGTTACCTTGCATTTCTGCTATCCGGCTCTACCGGTTTGCAACAACTCGGCGTGATGGCGATTGCAGGCATCGCGGTCAGCGCGCTGGCTAGCGCCTGGCTCGCACGTGGATTAACCACTACAAGCGAGTCACACGAGACGCCGGATGGGAAAACCAATGACTCTCGACAACTGGTTCACTGGCCCTGGCTATTGATATTGCTAGCCAGCGCTGGCCTCTTCTGGAATCTCGAGCCGTTCAACGATGACCTCTCAGCACTGACTCCGCTGCCAAAGGAGCGTCTGGCGGCAGACGGCAAACTGCGAGCAGCCATGGGCGCCGATGATCTACGCCGCCTGATCGTGCTGCGCGATGAAGACCTGCAACGGCTGCTCAGGCGCACCGAGAATCTGGAAGCGCCGCTCAACAAGATGGTGCTCAACAGTGAGCTGGACGGATACCGACTCGCGAGCGACCTGCTTCCGAGTTTCGAGCGCCAAACAACACGGCGTGCACAGGCCCGCAGCCTGCTCTCCTCTTTCGAACCAGTGACACAAGCGCTGCAAGGACTCCCCTTCGAAGCCTCGAGCTTCAAACCGTTTACTGACGCTCTGGCAGAAGTAGCAAAGCGTGATAACTGGCTGGAAATCGATGATATCGAGGCGTCGAGAGACCTCGCTCCTCTGCTCTCCTCGATGCTCTACAAATCCGAAGACCAGATATGGACTTCTCTGGTTCTGCTGTCCGGCGTATCGACATCGCTGCCCACGCTGCCGGACGGTGAGGTTATCGACCTGAAAGAAGCGTCCATTTCGATGGTGTCACGCTTTCGCTCCAGCTTGCTGACAGTGCTGTCTCTGGCTCTCGGAGCAATGCTGGCGATTCTGTTTGTCGGCACTCGATCAGCGGCGCGCAGCCTGTGGATCGCCGGCTGCACAGGCGCGGCGATCACCCTGAGCGCCACCGTGAGCGCACTCGCTCTTGGCGGTTTGAACCTCTTCGCGGTGGTCGCGCTGGCGTTGGTTGCCGGGCTCGGTCTCGACTACGGACTCTTCCACAGCAAGAAAGGCAACGCATCACAATCGGCCAGCGCCGTGGCGCTTTGCGCTGCGTCCAGCCTGACCGTGTTCGCGCTACTCGCTCTGTCGAGCATTCCACTTCTGCGCAGCATCGGCTTGACTGTCGCATTGGGTGTTGCGACGGCCTGGCTGCTCACTCGTTACGCGCGGCGAGTCATCGAGCAATAACTAAGAGGAAGCAATCGCCGTGTCCGATTTCTATACAGCCAGCCAACGCACACTCCAGCAGGAGTTCGACAGCGAGGCACTCGCGCACCGAATGGAAGCGAGCATTGCACTCGACGCACTCAGCGAGGAGCACCGCGCTTTCATCGAGTCACGAAACCTGTTCTTTCTCGCAACGGTGGACGAGATGGGATTTCCATCGTGTTCGTACAAAGGCGGCGATACCGGCTTCGTTCGCGTTTTGAACACGCAGACGCTCGCCTTCCCGATCTACGATGGCAATGGCATGTTTCTCTCTGCGGGCAATATCGATGCTTGCGGCAAAGCAGGATTGCTGTTCATAGACTTCAAGACGCCGCATCGGCTGCGCGTTCGCGGCGATGCGAAACTGCACCGGGAGGGCGCATTGCTGGACAGCTATCCGGGAGCGCAGCTTGTCGTGGAGCTGGGCGTCGATCGAGTGTGGCAAAACTGTCCGCGCTATATCCACAGGATGTCCCAGGAGCAGATATCACCGTACCTGCCGACGAGCGACGGAAGCGCGGAGCTTGCTCTGTGGAAACGAATCGATGGCATTCAGGACGTGTTGTCCAGCGCTGATAGAGAGCGCGCCTTGCAGGCCGGGCTCATCACCGCCCAGGAGTACGCCCGAAAAGTCGGCGCCGGTGAACTGACTTAAGGATCGCCTGTGCTCAAGCGGTCTCAAACAGCCGGTTGAAATCCTGACTCTTGAGCGAACAAGTATGGGCCATCTGCGCCTGCAACGAGTCACGCAGCACAGCCAGCCGCTCTACGTTAGAAACCATGCTCGCAGCGGCCGCGCCTGGGGCGCCATCAATCAGATCCTGCTTCAGCGTGTGAAAGCAATCTACGGCGTGGTGATCGAAGAACTGCCCAGTACCACCGACCTGTCGTTCCTGCTGCGCGAGCTGACGCAGGCTTCTTTGCATGCCGGAGTTTAAAGCCGCCGCACGCAGTAGCGTTGGCTGCTGCTCGCGCATGAATTGCGCATCCACATAGGCACCGGAGAAGAACAGTTTCGACAATACGGACCAGTAATAGGCGTAATCCCAAAGCGTCTTCGCGACCATAAAGTCACGATCACCGAAACCGCCATACTGGCCACGGTAGAGTGACAACGTGCTGGTAAAGAACGACAGGAAATAGCCCTGGTAATCTCGGACCATCTCCGGCGGTGCATCGTTGTTGATCAGCGCCGTGACGTAGCCATTCGCCAACGCGATGAAATCACCGCCCGGCGAATACAGCGGATCGGTGAACACACCGGCGTCACCGATCGACATCCAACCGTCTTCGGAGAAAACCTGGCGTGCGCCGACCGCGTAATTTTTCAACAAGTGTTCGTCAAGAACGTGAGCACCTGCCATCTGCGCTGCCAACAGCGGGTGTTCGCGACCGAGCCAGGCGAGAAAGGTATCGAATCGATTCAGGCCAGCGGCAGTGAACCGTTTGGGATCAAATACGAGCCCGACGCTCGTCGCGCCCGATGCCAGAGGAATAAGCCAAAGCCAGTAGCCAGGCCCGGTAAAGTGGTTGGTCGACAACCACCGCTCGCCACCGGGACAGCGATCGTGCCAGCCCGCATCTCGACTGAGATCGTCCACCTTCAGGCGCCGATCCAGACGGAACCAGATCGCGTGGTTGTCATGCCGAGCCGGCCGCGCCAGAGCCTGGGACTCTCGAATCCAGGCACGTCGGCCAGTCGCATCAATCAGATAACGCGCTTGTAACCTGCGCTCTTCACCAGCAGCCGTGCGTACCCTCACCTGGTGCGATTTCGGGGCCAGATCGATCGAGCGAATAGTGGTGTTGTCGTGCAGGGTTGCTCCGCCTTCGACGACCTCACGAGCCAGATGATTCTCCAGCCTGCCCCGGTCGATCTGATACGTCGGAATGGGCAATACCCGGGAACTTCCAACTTCATCGTAGCGCGCAAGATCATCGCTGATTGGCGTCTCGCCACGCAGGAAGAGCCGCAGGCCAAATTTCGGCAGTTGATGTGTTGCAAGGTGGTCAGCAAGCCCGAGATCGTGAGCCAGATAGTGGGACGCGATCTCTACCGTAGACTCGCCCACCTTATGGGCGGCTTCGGTCATGGGAAACCCGCGATGCTCAACGAGGGCAATCGACATGCCCCGCTTGCGAACGGCGTCACTGCGCTGCAACTGACGCGCCAGGCACAGGCCCGCCATGCCGGCGCCGAGGATAACGACGTCCGCATGCTCGAGCGCTTTGTCTGGGCTGACTGAGTCAGTCGGCATCGGCTACCTCCAGGAAACGATGTCTTCGCTCGAATTGAGCGTCGTCGCAGCCAGCGAATTCTACCGCGTAAAATCGGGCCTTAATGACTCGCTGCAAGACTCAGCTCCAGTTGGCCATAAGCGGAGGCAGTAAGGCGCATCTGCTTGCCATCGGCCTGACTTTCGCCTTGATTTCCCGCGCACCATTCCGCGAGCGCCAGCGCGCCTGGGAGCGATGTTCTCGCGCCGAATTCGCGCAGTCCCGCGTGTACCAGGTTGGCCCGGTCTGTTGCCAGCGCATCTGCCGCTGCCAGCGGCGTGTGCCGGTACTGCGCGCTACCTGATGCGATCTCATCACCCGTTTCCCGCACGCCGGATATGACAAAGGCAACGCCGAGGCTCTCATCGATACGCTGTATGTCGTGAAACGGGGGCTCGTTGGCAATGTCGTAGGCCACAAACAGCACCGGGGCATGCGCAGCATGCGATTGGCTAATGGCCTCCAGCAATCCGGCACCGACGCTGTAGTCGAAGCCGCCGACGAAACTGGAGGGAGCACGATTTTCCGCGCTGATACTCCAATATCCGGACGGCGCGTTGTGTACCGAGTTATGGAACTTCGTGGGCGATAGCGTTTTCTCGCTGGTCGTCAGCTTGCGACACATGTAGTCCGTGATGGCGGTGTCGCTCATGCTGGAAACGAATACAGACGCGAGAGTCGACTTTTCAATCTGCGCGTTCTCGCACGCCTCGTGAGCAACCTGTACCGCCAGGTTAATCAGCGCTCCAGAACGGCGACGCTCCCTCGCCGATATGGCCTCGGGTTTGGGGCTTGTGTAGTCGCTGCCTTCAGGGGAATAACCCGAATCTGATACCGCATTGCGAAGCTCGGCGAAGCCTTCCAGTCCCCGGCCCCAAACGCCACAGCCCAGTATCGAGAAATCCATCATCGCGCAAACACCACACTCGCATTGTTGCCACCGAAGCCAAATGAGTTGGTCATCGCCACATCAATTGAGGCCTTGCGCGACTCGAGTAACAACTCAAACGCCGCATCGGGAGCATAGGTATTGACTGTGCCCGGCACCTGCGACGTATCCATCGCATTGAGACACAGGATAGCCTCCACCATGCCAGCGGCACCCAACGCATGTCCGGTCCAGCCTTTCGTTGCGCTAATCAATGGCTGTCTGGCCGTGCACGCTTCCGCAAGCATGGCTGCCATCACCGCGCCCTCCGTTTCGTCGTTAGCGCGCGTGCCCGTGCCATGCAGATTGATATAGCCGACATCCGCGAGCCCGAGCCTGGCATCTTGCAATGCCCGCTCCATACACAGCCGCGCGCCCAGCCCTTCGGGGTGCGCGCTGGACATGTGGTAGGCATCACAGCTCTCGCCAGCGCCAAGCAAACGCGGTTTGCCGGCGTCCGCATCACGTGTGAGAAGCACAAAACCCGCTGCCTCCCCGAGGGAAATGCCCGTCCGGTCTACAGAAAACGGTCGGCAGCGCTCCGGTGATACGAGCTGCAGCGAGTGAAAACCGTAGATGATGCTGAGGCATAGCGAGTCTGCGCCTGCAACGACAACCGCATCCACCAGCCCCTGTTCCAGCCAGCGCTTGCCAGTCGCAAATACCTTGGCGGAAGACGCACAGGCCGCGCTGATGGTGATGCACGGTCCTTCCGCGCCGATGCGGCTCGCGAGGTAATCACCCGGGGCATGAGGATTGTGCGTACGAGGCTGGCGAAACTCGACAGCGAATCGATCGTCAGCGTCCAGGCTGTGGTAACCCGCTTCGGTTCGATCGATGCTGGACGTGCTGGTGCCCATGACAACGCCAACCCTGTCAGCGCCGTAATGCGCTACCGCATCTGCAAGCGTTACGCTGAACCCATCCTGCTGTAGGGCAAGTTCGATCAACGCATTGTTACGACTGCGCCGATCATCAGGCACATCGGACAGTGATACGTCGTCGACGCGCCCAAGAAAGCATTCGACATCGCAATCCGGCCAAGCAGAGCCAGCGAGTGGTGACTCGCCGCCAGCCAGTCCCGCTCGCATTCCGGCAAGGCCCAGGCCAAGCGCGCTGGTCAGCGAATAGGCGGCAATGGTTACAGTCAAAAGTTCATCTCAATGTTGTTCTGGGAGTTCTTCTCAAGCGAAGCGCTGAGCAAACAGAGCGTAAGCGAGGCCTCCGGCTCACACCACCTCAAACGAACGGTCCAGCCGGCAAGACAGAAATGGCCGCTCGAATGACCCGCGTTTGGCTCCACACTCGCCAAAGGCGCGGCGAGCCTGAACCAGTCGACGGTACTGGCAACCGCCAAAAGACCTGTCTTAAAAATCGCTTCAGCGGCCGTCCAGCGCCGGTAAAACTCATCGCTACTCTGACTCGCCGTCGACCAGCCCATCAGCTTTTCCATTGCCGCGATCCTGTCTTGTGGCCTCGAACGTCTCTGCTCAATGTCAACGCCGACGCGGAGCGAATCGTTCTCTCCCTGCTGCGCAGCCACGGCCAGGTAAGTGCCGGCCAGGGCTTCTGTACGCGCCCCAGCGCCAGTGTGAGACGCCGATAACTGCCAATCGAGGCAAGGGTTTTTGGAATCTGTGGCATTTCCACTCACTGAAGACAAACGCAGGCGCGGCGCTCTGCCCCGAATGAGCTCAACACCACCTGCGCAGGTTGCACCAGATGAGGTCAACAATCGGTCAAACGCGGATTGCTGCCACCGCTCCATCTCGGCCCGGTCACGCGGCTGCAAGCGCCGTTCAACACGAAGCACGGGGCCTGCGGACATGAGCTTCACCTCAAGGACCTCGCGCGCGTCCCACGGTGACCGAGCGTCGTGCATCTCTTCTGCGGAATGGACATCGCTCATCGTCGATCGAGTGCTCGCTGGTAGACGTGTTCCACAGAGCCTTTGCGTGTGGCCCTGTTGCTCGGAGGCCACGAAACAATCTGGCTGATTTGCGACAAATCTGCTCCGTCCGGGTGACCGTGGTCAGGAAGGGTACTGAGCGTGAAGCAGGACGCAAGTTCAACAACACTCGCGGCAACGGTACACTGGCGCCGCATCTCAAATGGCCCCTGGCGTGAACGAGTTCCGAAGCACCCCACAACCGAAGCAAGGTTGGCAGGATACGCCGCTATCAGGCCAGCCTGTCCACAGAGACTCGGCACCTCGCTACGTCCTGCGAGTCATTGGCGTGGCACTGATGTTTGCGCTGTTTGGCCTGGGCTGCGTGTTGCTCGCGGTGTGGGCTGGCGCATTGCGCCTCACGGTGTCGGATCGAGCCAGGCGGACTCGGCTGCTGCGCGGCCATCTGTCTGCGCTCTCCGCCGGCTGGATCGCCATCGCGATCAAATCCGGCGGCATGTCCATGCCCGTTGAGCATTTCCGACCCTGTGATCTCACGTCAGTTGCCGGCACCCTGGTTGTCGCCAATCATCCAACTATCATGGATGTGATCCTTCTGTGGTCTCAGCTACCCAACGCCTGCTACGTCATGAAGGCGGATATCCGCAAGGTACCACTCCTGCGGCCGTTGATCGGGCCCCTGGATTACCTGTCCAACAGCGATCCGGAACAGCTGTTGGAAGCCGCCGCTGCCCGCCTTCGCGACGGCGAGACTCTCGTGGTCTTCCCTGAAGCCACCAGGACAGTCCCAGGCAAGCCGATGAGCTTTCGGCTGGGCGCGGCCGAGATTGCGTTGCGCGCTGGAGCAGACATATTGCCAATCGCCATTCACCATGACGGCAGCTACCTGCGCAAAGGCCAGCGCTGGCTGGATTTTCCGTGGGCGAGGGTCGACTTTGGTTTGAGCCTTGGTCCGCGTCTGTCACTGAACGAGCTACCGGTTGACCGTGACAATCCTCGCCAGGCGCGCAGGCAACTGACCGAACTGCTACACCGCCAGCTAGCCCAGCGGCTCGACCAGCCGCCGTTCTCGAACTGACAAACGCTGACAGAACCAAAACCAGACACCTCAGCTGCATCGCATGCGCTGCGTGTGTGTTGCGAATCGACAAGCAAGCAGGGAAACTCGCGGCATGAGCATGCTGAATCACCTGAGCCAGATCCTGACGAGCGAGTTTTCCATCGATCCCGCCGACATCCGTCCGGAAGCCGACCTCGTCGAAGATCTCGATCTCGACAGTATCGATGCCATCGATATCCTCGCGCGCTTGCGCGAGGAGACCGGTGCTGAGCTGTCTGCGGACTCATTGAAGAACGTTCGCACCGTGGCAGACTTTATCGGCTTGATCGAGGCGAAGTGAGCTGAGCGCCCTGCTCGCGATCACCGCCGGACTGTTTCCCCTGGTAATGTTTCTACTCGTGGATCACCTGCCAGGCTACGCCCTAATCGGTCTGTTCGCGGCCATCGCTATGGCTCGCATAGGTTGGATGACAACGCTGTCTCGCACCCGCCGATTTGGGATTATCGCCCTCGTTACGCTCTTCTGTATCGGTGCTGCTTTGACGTCACAAAGCGACCCAGACTTGACCTGGCTGCGAAGCTACCCCGTGCTGATCAGTCTGGGCCTGGCTGGCTGGTTCGCAATCTCGCTGCTGCAGGCCGAATCCGCAACGTTGAGGCTCGCCCGCCTGGCCGGAATGGAAGTGCCGGTGGAGCGCCTGGGGTACATGCGGGTCCTCACCGCCATCTGGCTCTGCTTCCTGCTCATGAACGCCGCAATCAGCGCCTATACAGCTATCGCGAGCTCGACGGGCGCGTGGGCGCTATACAACGGCTTCATCAGCTACGTGCTGATGGGCCTGTTGTTCACTGGCGAATACCTTGTCCGCCAGATGTTGATCCGACGTGAACAGGCTAGCGGAAAATCCTCATGAGCGAAGCAGAACTGCCAGAGCTTGCCATTGAGATAGCGCCGCACTGGCTTGAACTGAAATCCAGCAATAGCATCGTTACGGCGATTGCGCAGGTGCCGGAAGGAGTGGCGATGTTCTTTGTCCTCTTTCCCGGCAACCCGCTGGTTCCGGGCGTCGTTCAATTGCTTTGGCTACAAACGCTCGCGCAATGGGCATGGCCACAGATCTGCCTGACCGAGGATCATCGCTCGAGTCGGTTGACCGGCCATCAACGCGTGAAATTCAAACGCCCCGTACTGCCCGGAGATGAGCTGCGTATCGAACTGACTGCCAAGGCGGCTACCGTTTCCTTCTTCATCGACAGCGCCACGGGCCGTTGTAGCGACGGTCTGCTTGCCTATGAATCGAACAGCCCAAACGCGAGTCAAGCGTGAACGCCGAACGCGCAACATACTGCGTAATGATTCCGCACTATCAGCACCTGCCGCAGCTGCGTCAGTGGCTGCCTGACCTCGCCGCCAAAACCATCGACGTGCTCATCATCGACGATGGCAGCGGCACGGATGTAACAGAGGAACTCACCGCACTGTGCGGGACCTACCCGCGTATCCAATTGATCCTGCAGCCAACCAACGCCGGCAAAGGCTCAGCTTCCATCGTCGGACTGCGGGCGGCGGCTGAGCGCGGTTATAGCCATGTGATCTCGATGGATGCAGACGGACAGCACGCATTGGCCGATCTGGATCAGTTCATCGCCGCGTCGATTATCCAGCCCAGCAGCCTCATATCCGGCGCGCCCCAATTTTCAGACGACATCCCCGCGTCCCGATTGCATGGCCGCAAGATCACCAACGCGCTGGTGCAGCTTGAAGCGGGCAGAGCCTCGCTCATCGATGCGATGTGCGGGTACCGCCTGTATCCGCTGCGCGAAACGCTTCCGCTACTGCCGCTACTCGGCCGGCGCCTGCACATGCAGTTTGATGTCGAGCTGCTCGTGCGCGCGGCCTGGGCGGGTGCGGATGTCGCGTACGTACCGACACCGGTGCGCTATCCGAGCGACGGGCGATCACACTTTCGCCTGCTAACCGACAACATCCTGTTGACCGCCATGCACATTCGGCTCCTGGTGCAGGCACCCTTTCGAATCGCGAACCGTCGCCTCCGAAGCCGGCGCACCGGAAGCCCAGACGCTG
>CAYGQC010000032.1:27312-29733 GCA_964351875.1 uncultured Pseudomonadales bacterium | reverse complement strand
CGCTTCAGCCAATGGGACGGCAGCCAGCAGCCGCCGTTAGACGCTGATCAAATTCTCTCAGCAATCGCCAATGACCTGATGGACTACGGCGATCTTCGCTGGGCGATGCGCAACCTCATGTCCAAGGGCATGAAAATGCCTGCGGGCGGAGCAATGCAAGGCCTGCGGGAGATGCTGCAAGAGCTGCGCGAGCGGAAGCGCGAACAGTTGGAACGCTTTGATCTTGGTTCTGTACTCGACGACATTGCAGAGAAGCTGGAAGCGATCGTTCAGCTAGAGCGGGTTTGCATCAACGAATGGCTCAGCAACGAAAGCGCTGATTTCTCAGACGCCGTGTTGAAAGACATCGCACGCAATAACAAACAGCAGCTCGATGATCTCCCGGCCAGTCTGGCGCAGAAGATGAACGTGCTGGAGAAGTATGAGTTTCTGTCCCCGGATGCCCAGCGCAAATTTCTGGAGTTACTGAACGAGTTGCGCAAAGGCATGGCGGGCTCATTCTTCAATGACGTTCAGAACATGCTGAAGAACCTGTCCGACGGTGACATGGATCGCATGAAAGCCATGCTGCGGGCGTTGAATGCGTTGATCGTGAAAAAGATCAGCGGCCAGGACACCGATAGTGACTTCGCTCGCTTCATAGGTGAGTTTGGTGACATGTTTGGGGACCCGCCGCCTGCAACTCTGGACGAGCTCCTAGAGCAGATGCGCAAACAGATGGAAGCCAGCCAGGCGATGATGAATTCGCTGTCGCCGGAGCAGCGCGCCGAACTGATGGAGCTGATGGGCCAACAGCTCGGCGATCCAGAACTCCAGCAGGAGCTGGCGAATCTCACGAGCGAGCTCGATTTCCTGAACCCCGAGGGCAACAGCTACCAGTTCTCCGGAGATGAGAAACTGGAGCTGGATGCGGCCCAGCAGCTCATGAAAGAGCTGGGAGAGCTGGATGATCTCACGGAGCAACTCCAGGACGCAGAGCGCAACGGCGATATCTCCGACGTCGACCGCGACCTATTGAAGTCGCTGTTGGGCGACGACGCCGGCAAGAGCATGGAACAGCTCGACAAGCTAATGAAAGCGCTCGAAGAAGCGGGTTACATACGCCCTGGGGACAAAGGCACGCCAGAGCTGACGCCGCGCGGCTCACGCATGATCGGCCAACGAGCGCTGGGTGAGATCTATGCGCGCTTAAAACGTCAGAGCATGGGTAATCACGCGCTGCCGGAAGAGGGTCCTTTCGGCGAGCGTCTCGAGCAGACAAAACCCTACGAATTCGGCGAGCCTTTCGATGTGCACATGCCGCAAACCCTTCGCAATGCCATCCTTCGGCAAGGGCGAAGTGACACCGGCGCGGTGGATTTGCAGGCGCAAGACTTCGAGATCTACCGAAGCGAACGCATCACGAGCACGGCAACCGCCCTGCTGGTAGATCTGTCATGGTCGATGGCGCTTCGAGGTTCCTTCCAGGCTGCCAAGCGCGTGGCGATGGCGCTACACCAACTCATCACGAGCCAATATCCGAAGGACAGCTTCTACATCGTCGGGTTTGCGGCCTACGCGCGGGAGCTTAAGCCGAAGGACCTTCCGTTCATGCAGTGGGACGAGGATTTGCTCGGAACGAACATGCAGCACGCTCTGCTGCTCGCCGAGAAGCTCTTAGCCAAACACAACGGCGGCAGCAAGCAAATCATCATGATCTCCGACGGCGAGCCAACCGCGCATCTGGAAGATGGCGAAGCCATGTTTGCCTACCCACCGACTCCTATGACCTTGCGAGCTACGTTGCGCGCCGTAAAGCGCTGCACGCAGCGTGGCATCGCGATCAATACGTTCATGCTCGAGGAAAGCCCATTCCTGAGAGCATTCATGGACAAGATTGCCCAGATAAACGGTGGCCGCGTGTTCTATACCGATCCGGACCGATTGGGTGAGTACATTCTGGTCGACTACGTCGAAAACAAGCGACGCAAGCTGGCGAGGCGGTAGGGGTTCGTCATTGCGAAGGAGCATACCGACTGCGGCAATCTCCTGGGTTCGTCGATACCCATATTGACCGGAGATCGCGTCGTTGCCCGAAAGCTGCGCTTTCGTTCGCCTCGCGATGACGGGTAGCAGGCAGTGGACTCGCACCGCTCCATGACCATAGCGTCGAACCGTAGCCAGACGCCGTTATTGCGAAGGAGCGTAGCTAGACGCCGTCATTGCGAAGGAGCGTAGCTAGACGCCGTCATTGCGAAGGAGCGTAGCGACTGCGGCAATCTCTCAACTCAACAAGGGCCGTCGCTGCAACCCAACCGTCATTGCGAAGGAGCGTAGCGACTGCGGCAATCTCTCAACTCAACGACTATCGTCGCCACAACCCACCTGTCATTGCGAAGGAGCGTAGCGACTGCGGCAATCTCCCGAAGTTGCCGAAATCCA
>CAYGQC010000032.1:18284-27212 GCA_964351875.1 uncultured Pseudomonadales bacterium | reverse complement strand
GTCATTGCGAAGGAGCGTAGCGACTGCGGCAATCTCCCGAAGTTGCCGAAATCCAATTAGGTCGGAGATCGCTTCGTTGCCCGAAAGCTGCGCTTTCGTTCGCCTCGCGACGACGGGTAACAGCGCTCATCGCTTCGCGACGAGCTTAATCTGTCGCTCTGGGAGCATATGCCCGCAGCTTCACTTCGTGAAGGTCCATTCTGGAAGACTCCCCCGCTCTCGACGTTCGCGGCGCGGCCTCTCATTGCTTGCTCCGCAAGCAACTGCCGGCTGCTCATCGCTTCGCGACGAGCTTTATCTGTCGCTCTGGGAGCATATGCCCGCAGCTTCACTTCGTGAAGGTCCATTCTGGAAGACTCCCCCGCTCTCGACATCCGCGCAGAGCGCGGACGTCTGCCGCTAGGCGAGGATAGGCTTCCGCCTTCACTTCGTGAAGGCGGAAGCCTATCCTCGCTTAATGAAAGGAAAATACTTTGAAGAACTGGAGGTGGGTATGACGTTCACCCACCAGCCAAGTCGCACCGTGACCGAGACGGACAACCTCTTATTCACCACGCTGACAATGAACCCTCAGCCTTTGCATCTGGATGCCGAGTTCGCAGCCGGTACGCCGCACGGGCAGATCCTGGTGAACAGCATCTTTACCCTGGGCCTGATCGTGGGGCTATCCGTCGGTGAAACCACGCTTGGGACAACCCTCGGCAACCTCGGCTTCGACAAAACCTTGTTTCCCAACCCCGTTTTTATCGGCGACACCATCACCGCAACAACGCGCGTCGTCGACAAACGCGAAAGCAAATCGAAGCCGGATCGCGGCATCGTTACCTTCGAGCACCAGGGCATCAACCAACGAGGCGAGATCGTCTGCTCCTGCACGCGCGGCGCGATGATGCTGCGTGCCGACGCAACCTCCGACTGATGCAACACAATCCACGTCGCTCATACCACTTCGTGCCTGGCGGACAAGAGCGGATGTTCGCGAAAGCATTGGTCAGCAACGCCGACGCCCTGATTCTAGACCTGGAGGACGCCGTTTCTGAGGATCAAAAGGACGATGCGCGTAGCGAGGTCGTTTCATGGCTGCGCGATGCAGACTTCAGTTCAAAATTGCGTATCGTTCGAATCAACCCACTGAACACTCCGTGGGGAAGAACAGATCTGCAGGCGATCATGGCCTCACCCCCACACGCTGTATTGCTTCCCAAGGCCTCCTCAATCATGGATGTGAATGCCGTCGCTCGACAGCTCACCCGCCTTGAGAACAGTCATGGTATTGATGAGGGTTCAGTAGAGCTTTTGCTCGTCGCGACAGAAACCCCTGATGCCGTCCTGAACCTTAGATCGCTGACAGATTGCCCCAGGGTACGAGGTATGACCTGGGGTGCTGAAGACCTCTCCGCTGCAATAGGCGCAAGTCGCAGTCGGGCAAGCGATGGAGAATATCTACCGCTCTTCGAACTCGCTAGACAACAGACGCTACTCAACTGTGTGGCCGCAGGCATACAACCGATCGACACGGTCTGGGTCGATATAAAAAATACAGCGGGATTGAAACACGAATGCCAGCAGGCTCGTTGGATGGGTTTCACCGGCAAAGTCACGATCCATCCAAATCAGATCGACATCGTCAACGAGGCGTTCACGCCTTCCGAGTCCGACGTCGAATACGCGCAGGCGCTACTTGCCGCCGCGGACGCCGCAACAGCAGAGGGCAGAGGCGCTTTCGCATTTCGGGGCGAGATGATCGATGCACCACACCTGACGCGCGCCAGGAGCACGTTAACTCGGGCCAACATATCAGGAGCCAAACCGTGAGCCGAATCATCGAACTGGCTACGAAACGAATTCTTGCCCACATCGATAACAACGCCACAGGCTGGCTGACGTTCAATCAGCCGGAGCGTCACAACGCATTGTCGTTGGACATGTGGCAGGGCATGGGCGATGCATTCGAGGCATTCGAACGGGACGAGAGCGTTCGGGTAATCGTCATGCGCGGAGCAGGCGGCAAGGCGTTTGTATCCGGCGCTGACATCTCGGAGTTTGACAGCAAGCGCAGCAACGCCGAGCAGAAAGCCTCGTACGGGGCGATCGCCGGGCGAGCGACAAAGGCGTTAGCCACCTGCAGCAAACCGGTGATCGCCCTGATTGAGGGTTATTGCATTGGCGGGGGATTGGCGACGGCACTGAGTGCGGACATTCGCATTGCGACTGACACAAGCACATTCGGCATCCCAGCAGGTCGGCTTGGCCTAGGCTACGAATATGCATCGGTTGCGAAGCTGTCGCACGTGGTGGGCCCCGCAAATGCTCGGCACATTCTGTTGTCCGCAGAGCTATTCGGGGCAGAGGTTGCCCAAGCCTACGGATTGATCCACCAGGTGGTTGCGCCTGGCGAAATCGAGCGAATCGTTGTCGAGTACAGCAAGCGAGTTGCCGCAAATGCACCGCTCACCCTGAAAGCCGTCAAGGCGTCGTTGGCAGCCTTCGAGCGCGGTGGACGCACCGACGAGGTCACTGCTGCCGAGGAATTGGTCGCCAACTGTTTCGACAGCGACGACTACAAGGAAGGGCGGCGCGCGTTCAGGGACAAGAGAACCCCAGATTTCACCGGACGCTAGACGCCGGGTCCCTGAACACGCACCGCGCAAACGGCAGGCTGATCAGGACAATCAGCCGTAAGCGAGATTGCCTTCTTCTACGACGTAGCTTGTGAAGAACGCGTTGTCCAGGCTCGTCGGCTGCGAGACCGACTCCCAGGTAAACTCCTGGATGATGCGCAGATGCTCTTCCATGTCCGGCTCACCGCGCAGCCTGTTGATCAGTAAGCTGGACTCAACCTCGGCTTCAAACTGGGTGTTATAGGGGCCGACTTCCACGCCCTCGCGGGTATAGAAAAACCAGTTACCGTCGCTACGGAATACGCGGTCTGATCTGAACCAGAGCTTCGGCGTTTCGTTCTTTCGTCCGTCCATGTTCGTGTCCTGTGTCATCGGGGGTGTGGCAAGCAGAATGCGCCGAACACTCCGGCGACGCTGTAGCTTCCATGTGAGGTTTGTAAGCCTCCTCTCACAAGCCAAGACGTGTGTCCTCAAATCGAGGTCAATCACTGGATTCAACCTGTGAGACAACACTCACATGGGGCGGCATATGCCCTCATTTCGCAGAGCGAAACCGACCCCGGCAGCCGCCGAAGAACCTCGCCACAGGAAGCAGGCAGAACTATCGAGCTCGAATCCGGACCAGACTCTCCATAACAGGTTTGACAGTGAAGTCTCACAAACACAAACGTGTGTCCTCAATGCTGGTAACGCGACCGCGTGAGAGAAGGACTACATCGCACAACGTGTGTCCTCATCGATAACGTGTGTCCTCATCGATATCCTCATCGATAAGGTATCCGTCCTGAAGCAAACGCTCGAGCAAACCAGAGCGTCAACAAGGCAGTTTTTTTGACTGCCGACGGCCCAAGACCAGGATTCGGCGCGGACGAGCGTGTACATAAGCCGCTTACAAGTCCGTCCCACTCGGCTCACCAAAACGGCTATCATTTCCCGTTCACCAAGCTGGCCCGAATAGCGGCGAGCGGCCGCCGCTTCAAGCGACGCTCACGCTTCGAACAAGCACTTGGGAAAAGAAGAGATTTGCGAGTCGCAGAAAACAGCGAAGTGTTTTGCGCGGCTCGCTGACCAAACACAGGGGACTACCACCATGATTGCTACCCGATATCTGTCAGCCATCGTTGTCGGAACAATGATGCTCTCTGCGTGCGCGGGCACAGCGCCGCCGCCATCCGCCGAGCTCCTGGAAGAGCACAGCTTTGATGATGAGTACCGAATTGGCGTCGGCGACACGATCAGCGTAAGCGTATGGCGCAATGCAGACCTGAGTGTCACCGTGCCGGTACGGCCGGATGGCAAAGTTTCCGTGCCTCTGGTCGGCGATGTTGACGTGGGCAACAAGACGCCAGAAGAAGTCTCAAAAGAGATTACTGGCAGCCTTGCCACCTATATCAGGGATCCGTTCGTGACAGTCATCGTCACGGACATGGGCAGCGATGAGTACCGCTCTCGCGTTCGAGTTACTGGCGCGGTCGGGCGACCGGTCTCGCTGGCTTACCGACAAGGCATGACCGTTCTCGATCTCGTCCTGGAAGCAGGCGGCATTACTGAATTCGCCTCAGCCAGCCGCGCAGTGCTATACCGCCGTAGCGGTGACCGAATCGAAGTTGACCTCAATCGCATCCTCAACAAGGGCGACATGAGCACCAACTTCCCGCTACGCCCGGGTGACGTTGTAACGATTCCAGAACGCGTTTTTTAGAAAATTCTGACTTCAGGCGGCGGGGTAGACACCACCGCTGCCTGATCTCATTAGTGATCAGCGCGCATCGCATTGACGCCATTGACGGCGCTTTGATCGTTGCAAAATTACAGGGAGTGACGTGATGTCTACGAGCAGCAACCGCAAGGGTTTGAAAACACCAGGCGCACCAGCCAGATTCCGGCTGCGGCCGATTGCTGGCGCGCTCGTCATCGCGGGCCTCGCCACTCCGGCATTGGCGCTCGACTACTCGGTTAGCCTCGGCTACGTCGTCGACCACACAAGCAACACCGGCCGCACCGCTGACAACGAAGTGGATGAAAATATTCAGCGGCCACAAGCCGACATTCAGATTACTCACGACGGTCCGCGCTGGCTCGTGCAGGGCGACTACGGCTACGAGCGACGAATCTTCTCCGAAGATTTCTTTGAAGACGACGACATCATAACGGGCTCAGGCACGGTAGTGTTTTCCCCGATTCCTGAGCGCATCGAGCTACGCTTCAACAACGTTCGCACCGAATCTACGATTCAGGCGTTCGAGGCGAGCACCCCAGGTAACCGTCAGGTTGTGGACCAAACCACCGCAGGGCCGCTCATCCGCTTGCCCGTCAACGACGCCGACGAGCTTCAGCTCGAGTATGAGTACGGCATATTCGAATCTGATACCACGGATACCGGCGGTATCCGCCACGCAGCATCGACACGCTACATTCTCGGCCTGTCGCCCCGCCGTTCAGTGACGCTTGCGCTGGAGGGTGTGCAGGATCAATTCGAGAACCCAAACGCACCCGACGTCGAGACCATCACGGGCAGCATCGGTTATTTCTCAGATGGTGACCGGCTTCAACTTGAGTCCGAAATCGGCTACGACCAGATTACCCGGACGCTCGGGCGCGAGGATAGCGACGGTGTTGTTGGTAGCGTAACGGCCACCTATGCCCTCTCTGAGACCCAGACCATCGAAGCCGCCTTTATCAGTGACTACAGCGATCGCACCCTTGTACTGGGTGCTGGTCGCGCACGCTTCGACGACGATGTTAACGCCGATACCGATATCAACGAGCTGTTTCGTGAGAACAATTTTCGAGTCGCATACGCCCACGATTTCGGCCGCACTAACGCCCGGGCTGAGGTGTCTTTCCGCGAACTGGCGTTCGAGGACGACACCGTGCCGCGAGACCAGGAGGCTACGTCCCTCCTGCTCACCGCCGGTCACCAGTTAACGCCAAGAACGACCCTCGAAGGCGCGGCCAGTTTTACCCAGCGAAAGTTCCTGGATCAGGCAGCTGGTCGAACCGATGACGAGACCCGGTTCAACCTGGACCTGCGCTGGCAGGCAGGCAGGAACATCGACGTGACTGCAGGCATTCGCTTCACGGAGCGGGATTCAAACATCGACGATTTCAAGTTTGATGAACTCCGGTACTCTTTCGGCGTCTTCTATAACTTCGTCGGTACGAACTAGCGCTAACCACGCCGAGGTCTCCGCTCTATGGCCGCCTGATTGGTGGCTATGTCTGCAGCAACAGCCACTCGTTGCAAGTGGTCACTCAAGATTGATTCGGACGAGGGCCTAACCGCCGAGGGTCGCGAGAGCTGCCTCAGCATCCTGGCGTTCCCCGAAATCGCTCAACGCCAGGGCTCCGCGCAGCGCTTCACGTGCCGCATCCGCCTCACCTTTGCGTTGCAGTGCGACGCCAAGGTGGTACAGCACGGTCGGGTTAGTCGGCGCGAGACTGGATGCCCGTCGCAGGTGCTCCAGAGCAGCTTCAATGTCTCCTGTTTCGAGGTATACCCATCCGAGCGTGTCGATCACATTCGGGTTGTCACGCTCTGCTCTATAGGCTCGCCGCGCCATGATGATCGCCCGAGAATCATCGGCATCGAGATACAACCAGGCGAGGTTGTTTAAAGCGACGACGCTCTCGCGACCAGTATCGAGGACCGCTTCGTAGTGACGTGCAGCCTCGGCGGTATTGCCGACCGCAAGTTCGCTGCTGGCCAGCATCATGCGCGCACCCGAATCCGCCGGGTGATTCGCCAGCCAGACTCGAAGGAGCTTGCTGGCAGAGCTCTCATTACCGGCTCTGCGCTCAATCATCGCGAGCTTGAGGACCGCGTCACGCTCACCTGCTGCAACCAGCGGCTTCAGAAGCGCACGGGCCTCATCCACCTGGTTTTGGCTGAGGTGCCAGTCTGCGAGAAGAGTACTGATGAGTTCTTCCGGAACCGACTGACTAGTGTTCAATAGATCGATCTCAGCCCTGGCGAGCGAGTATTGGCCGGTGCGCGTATAAATGCGCGCAAGATCCGCCCGCGCGGAATTGGCTATCGAGGGCATTGAGTCGCGCAGCATCAGCAAGTTCGTCAGCGCGAGATCATTAAGTTTGGCTTGTGTCAGCAGTCGTGATGCCTGCAGGCGAAAGCGATCATCGACTTGTGCAGTTTCGAGGCCACGGCCTAGCTTGAGCGCGGTTTCTCTGGCTGCTAACCGGTCGTTATCGGCAAGTTGTAACGTCGCGATCAGTAGCAGCACGTCCGGGTCCAGTGCCGACAGCCGCTCGGCCTCGTCAGCGTAAACCCGGGCTTCGTCCCGCCGTCCCTGCGCGAAGTAGTAACGGCCAAGCGCGATTCGCGGACGTATCGAAGATGTGTGCGAGAGGCTGGCCAGCTTGAGCTTCTCCTCCGCCCGGGCGGGGCGACCTTCATCAAAATCAAACCGGGCCAGACCGAGCAGCGCATCAAGATGGTGTTCTTCGGCGGCAAGTGCGCCGTCGAAAAGCTGCCGTTGAAGCGCGCGGTCATCACCCGCTTTGGCGATCAGTGCGCGGAGTGTGGGGGTGTAGGCCGGATCCAGGGATATGGAGCGCTTCAGCGCCCATTCGCTGACGGCCGTATCTTTCTGAGCCGCTTTCGCCAAAGCTAACAAATAGTACGCAGGCGCGCTGTCGCCGGAGCGAGTCAGCATGTCATTGACGATCGCTTCCGCACCGTCGGCGTCGCCCTGGCGCAGCCTCACAAGGACGAGAAGCTGTTCGCTATCCACCAGAGAGTCATCAAGACTGACAGCGGTGCTGAGCTCGGCGCTCGCGCGCTCAACTTGCCCCGAAGCCAACAAACTGATCGCCAGTTTGCTGCGCAATTCGGCTGCATCGGGGGCTACGGCAACCGCCCTTTCGTAAAGTGCAATCGCCTCCGCTGGACGATCCAGACGCTCAAGGATCGAGCCGTGCAGAGCAACCAGTTGCGGGTCTCGCGCCTGATGAGAGATCGGTTCAAGCAGCGCCAGCGCGGCACTTTCGTCACCCTGCTGCAAACGCAGATCAGCGAGCATTTTGACGACTGACTCGTTGGTTCCGTCCTGGACATAGGCACGCTTTAGATAGTCGGTCGCAACCGCTGGATGACCCTGGCGGTATTTGATAGCGCCCATGAGTATCATTGCGGGCAAATGACTGGGATTGGCCTTCATCACGGCTTGAAGATCCGACTCGGCGGCCGCGAGCTCTCCACGCTCAAAGGCCACCAATCCGCGCATGTAGCGCACGACCGGAAGCTTACCCGCCGAGTCGTTCATCGCCGTCAGTTGCGACCAGGCGCCTTCAACGTCGCCCTCAAGCAATGCGGTACGCGCCAATCCGAGTTGGCCAAGGTCACGGCCGCCAACAAGCTCACTGGACGCTGTGAAACAGCGCCTCGCAAGTTCGAACTCTTCGCGCGCGAGAGCAAGCTCGCCTAACGCCAGCCAGGCATCCAGGTGCTTGGGATAGGTTGCTGTCACCTCGCTAAGCAGCCGCTTTGCCTTAGTGACGTCCTCGTCCTGCCAGGCAATCTGAGCAAGCCCTGCCATCGCGTCCGCCCGGGCTGCCGGGGAGTTCACAACATTGTCGAAATCGGTACGGGCTACATCCACGCGGCCAAGGCTAAGCGCCGCTTCCCCACGTCGGAGAATGAGCAAAGCATCGTCAAGATCTCGCGCTTGCAGCTCATCAAGAACTGCCTCTGCATCGCCGGTCAGAGTTCGTATTCGCAGCAAATCCGATTCGAGAGACACATCCGAGGGTTGCTGAGCGAGGGCCCTGCCTAGTTCTTTCAGCGCTGAGGGATAGTCGCGCACGGCTTGATAGGTTTCACCGAGAAGGCGACGCCCCTCAAGGTGCTCCGGATTGGCCTTCAGCAAGTTCTTGAGTTCGATGATACCGGCCTGCACACGGCCTTCGGCAAGAAACGCTTCCGCGGCCTTCATACGTTCTTCAGGGGTGACGCTTCCGCAACCAGCCAATAGACCGACCACGGCCAATACCAGGATCTGGAGAGTGCTGCGGCGATGCCGGCGGCCCGCCGTTGCAGGGCAAAGTGATTTGTTCAGGTACATCCATTTGTCCCTTTCGATATGGTCTGACTCAGGAGGCATGAGCCCCATCACCAAGTGAAAGCGCAGCATAGCGACATGCGCACCAAGGTGTCCGCGCAGGTTAGCAGCGCGGCACCCGCCTTTCTCGACGAACATCACAAAGTTGGCGGCAGGTAAAGTGTAGCTTCGCCGAGAGCAGCGTCGCGTGGCATGCAGGCTACGAGCACAGCCACTTCCACATTGTCGCG
>CAYGQC010000032.1:0-18184 GCA_964351875.1 uncultured Pseudomonadales bacterium | reverse complement strand
CAGACCATTCAAACCACCGTCTTTGCGAGCGAGCGCAGCGAGAGAAGCAATCTCCCAAAGCCACGCAGATCGTTCAAAGCACCGTCTTTGCGAGCGAGCGCGGCGAGAGAAGCAATCTCCAAAATAGAAAAGGCCGGCTGCTTTTGGCAACCGGCCTTTTGCTGTCGTCTTTACAGAGCGCTTGCCGATCTCTCGACAAGCTCCTGCAGTATTCTCGCTACTGGAGCGGGAAGCCAAAGCGGCTTTGGAAGCGCGCTTCAAGGTCAGAGATGTTGGTGTCGTTACCAACAGTTAGGCACGCCGCCTTGCTTTGCAGATCGGAGTTGATCGTGCCGCTATAGACGTTGCCCTGCACGTTGATGCAGAAGTTGAACGCTCGGTCGGCTCGGCCGATGAACGATGAACTCGTAGACATGTTGTTACGGATATCCAGCGGCTCACCGTGCTTCTGCAGCGCGATAGAAACCGGGCCGTTAAACGTATTGCCGAGAACAACACTACCGTTACCGTCTTCGACGCGGATGCCGATTGGGTCGTCAGTAGTTGAATCGATCAGCCATGCGTTCAGCGAGTCACCGTCGCTACCGAAGATCGCGGAGCTGCCGTCTGAACCGGACTCAAAGCCTTCACCCGACGCGCCGTGGCCCGTTGAGGTCATGTTTGAGAAGACGATTCCGTCGACATACTTGGCGTCCAGGCAGTTTTCGCGGTTGGCATTACAGACCACACCACCGATGAAGATGTTGCGTACTCGAGCGCCGCTACAACCGTGGCCAGCCTGGAAGCCGTCTCCGCTGTTACCCGAAGATTCGCTATCGACGATGACAACATAGTCGCTGCCGCAGGAAGCCTGGAAACCGTGCCGATCAAGACCGGATGCCCAGTGGTTCTTAGCCGAGCTATTGCTCACCCAGATCTGGCTACCGGACAGAGCAAACCCTGCCTTGGAGATGTCAGACGTGTGGATATTGTCCAGGTGAATGTGATCACCCGAAACCTGCACTCGGCCATTCGGGAAGCGACAGTCGACGAGCGACACGTAGCTGCCTGAAACCGACATCTGGTTTCCATCCAATGATACAGAGTTACCCTGGCACGATACTACGTAGGGGTCGGCTGCGGAGCCGTTTCCGGATACGTTTCCGCCACCGCTGTACACCGCATCGATGTTGCGATTTCGAGTCCACTCCGGGAACTTCGGAATACCGCGATAGTCACCGATTTCACCCGGAGGCGGCGGCGGATCGTTACACGTATTGGTCGCATCGTTCGGGCATTCATCAGACTCATCCGGAATACCGTCACCATCACTGTCGACCGGATCGTTACAGGTGTTGGTCGGATCGTTCGGACACTCGTCCTCGCTGTCCGGAATGCCATCACCATCGGTATCTACCGGGGGCGGAGGCTCGTTACACGTATTGGTCGGATCCGTCGGGCATTCGTCCTCGCTATCCGGAATGCCGTCACCGTCCGTATCAACCGGCGGCGGAGGTTCGTTACACGTATTCGTCGGATCCGTCGGACACTCGTCCTCGCTATCCGGAATGCCGTCACCATCGGTATCGACCGGCGGCGGAGGGTTATTAGACGTGTTGCTCGGCTCCTTCGGACACTCGTCCTCGCTCTCCGGAATGCCGTCCCCGTCGCTGTCGACCGGATCGTTACAGGTGTTGGTCGGATCATCCGGGCACGGATCAGAGGCATCCGGCAGGCCATCACCATCGCGGTCAGGCGGCGGCGGTTGGCTGTCGTTAACGTCAATCGTCAGCCGGCTAGTGGTTGTGCCGCCGAGGCCAGTACAGGTGAGCTGATAGATCAGATCTGACTGAATGTTGTCCAGTTGCGCAGTACCGGAAAGAGCAACCTCGCCAACCCATGCACCATCACCGAGACATCGATCAGCATCAACCGATGCCCAGGACAGTCGCGAAGAGCCACCGACGTCAACCGTCAGGTTGCTCGCATCGAAAGACACGATAGGCGCCGTTGCTGAATCCAGCTCGCCCATGTCTTCGACAACATCAGACACAGTCTCGTTGTCGGACTGCGCCATCATCGTCGCCAGGTCTTCACCCGGGTCACCGTTGGCAGCCAGTTCCGACTGAAGGACTGCGGAAACAGACTCAACCGGAGTTTCGTCCAGAATCGCAACGATTTCCGGCAGCACCGGATCATCAAATGCGCCCTGCATCAACGCAACTGCGTCGCGGGTCTGCTCGATGAGCTCATCGGTAATCGGCACGTCGGCAACGCTCTCGCCAGAGGGCAGTTCCGGCATGATGGTGTGCATCGCGTCGTCCATCAGACTGGTCGCATCGCTGCCATCAACTTTCAGGGCACCGGAAACCACTTCCAAAAGAACGGATGCTTCGGCTGCACGAGCGGTCGCAATCACTCGCTCGTCAACGCCGTCACCGTCGCCGTCGATTTCGCCGTCACCAGCCAGATCGCAAGCAATCTGATCGATCACGTCGTCACCGGAAACGATGATGCCACCGTCTGAGAGACCGCTCTGGGTTCGTCGAATCATCTCGCCCATGGCCTCGCTGGCCAGAACGATATCGGCGACGTTGCCCGCATCAATCGGATCCTGCATTGGGTTCGCGACAACACCGTTGTCCAGACCCATGTGCAGATGCGATGTCATCGCGTCGAGTGCGTCCTGGAGCGTTGAGGCAGAAACGCCTCCGCGCGAACACTCGGCCGCTTTCACCGCGATCGTCGTAAGAGGGGAAACATTGACCGTTTGCACACCGGCAAACAGCGCAACCGCTTCCATATCGAAGTCAGGTGCTCGACCAGTGACCAGATCCGTGCCTCCCGTAGCACGAACTGAAACTGGGAAAGCAGCGCCTTCCGGCACTTCAATTTCGTAATTGGCGAGGCCATCGCTGGTCCCTTCCGCCAAGACAACGCCATTGGCGTCGTAGACCGTTACCGTAGCTCCGATAACGGGGCCATCACCGACACTGCCAGTGACAACCGTTCCGGATGATCCGTCCCTCAGATCACCGGACGAGCTGATTGTGCTTCCGCCTGAACAAGCAGTCAGGAAGAGGCCAATCGACAGCAGGGCCAGATGGCTCCGCGTACTCGAAGGCTTAAAAAATTTCATATGTCGTCTCTCCGCTTCACAGCGTCCAATCTTCGTGTGACTCCTGTGAGGCATTTCTTTATCTTTCTAGCGGCTTTACCGCAGGAGCAACTCTACGGAGCGCTTCTGACTGAACCTGTGCGTAAGTCGACGTTTGCAAGTAGGTTGTAATTTGCGTTGCCCATTTCTGTGCACGCGCGCACAAGCCGTTCGGAAAAACCGCACGTTTTGATCGGAGATAGTGAAGAGAGCGCAGGTAGGCTGATTGCTTTACCGGACGAACCGGGTAATCGGCATTGCTACGCACAATTTGTGCGCTTGCCGATCAAGCATCGCTTCCCATATCTGGCCGGCCTAGTTGCCTCTAGCCAGATACTCTGCTACTGAAACGTCTTACTGAGTTCGTTTGAAAAACGCGACTCATCACCGGCCGAATCAATCGCAGTCATCGCGAAATAATACGTGCCGATATCGACGCCAACGTCCACGGACGTGACGGACGGATCACTGACATTCAGTGTTTCTGTGTAGGTCCGGGGTGAGGTACCCCAGTAGACACGGTAACCAGCGAGATCATTCAGAGCTGACCCGTCGACGTTGCTGTCAGGCGCAAGCCAGGACAGATTCGCCGCGAGCACGCGAACGCTTGTCGTATCTGACACGCTCCCGCTATTGCTCGTACAGGTTAATTCGAACGCCGCATCTGTTCTAAGTGCACCCGTTGCCGCGGTACCGTTGAGAGGCACATCGCCACTCCACGCGCCGCTGGCGGTGCAGGCAGATACGTCACTGGTGGTCCAGGACAGTGTTGCTTCACCGTCGAGAGGGACCGTTTCGGGAGATACCGTGAGTGCGACCGATGGAGTCCCTGAACTCGTGCCAACCGACACAAGCAGATCTGCCGATACGCTGCCCCCTGCACCCGTACACGCAAGAGTGAACGTGGTAGATGCTGAGAGGCTCGTGATGGTCTCAGAACCACTGGTGGCTTTGTCGCCGCTCCAGCCGTTTGATGCGGTACACGAATCAGTATTGACGGACTGCCAGTCCAAAGTCACCGGATCACCGTTCGCAACTGTCGCCGAGGATGACGTCAGCACGACCGTTGGCGCTGTTGTAACCGGCCCTTGAGACCCACCACCACCGCCGCCACCGCCGCCACAGGCGGTCAGGGTTGCGATGCTGGCTATCGGGAGGACTCGCCACGGAAATCTGGAAATGTGGTGTGAATCGCGCAAACGATTCTGCGTCCTGAACAAAGGCATGTTTATACAACCGCCGAAAGCTACACAGTGCGGGCAAAGCATACGGCCCAACACCTGAATTATCAGAGAACCCCGATGGGGCTGCGGTAGTGAAATCCTAATCACCAGAGCGTATCGAATCTGTCAGCAACTATAACCGTTCGGTGCCGACAAACCCTGGTCCGCAGACCCAATCACTTCACAGGGACGAACTATCCTGATCGGAGCGGCACCATACCGATGCACTCCACCCGGGTAAAGCCAAACGCTGTTTCAATCTGTTTCGATCGATGCTTTTGTCAGGTCAGCTCTGTGAATCTGAACTGAGCCTGAATAATCATTGGGTTTAACCCGACCAGGGTACTTTTGTGGGTCATCACGAGCGGGCAAACGTGCTTCCTTCCAGACTGCGCGTTGCCGATAATCACCCTCCTCAAATCAGGCAAGAACGACTTGATGACAGATCCGGGCCAGACACAACCAGAGGGATCCAATGCCACGGCCGGGGTCGTCACCGCCTGTGTGCTCATCATCGGCAACGAGATCCTCTCAGGCAGAACCCAGGACACCAATCTCAATCACATTGCCACCTGCCTGGGCGAATGGGGCATCCGAACCACTCGAGCCGAAGTCATTCCGGACGATGTCGAGATCATCATCGAGGCGGTCAGGCGTACGCGTGAGCAGTTTGACTACGTCTTCACGACGGGCGGGATCGGTCCAACCCACGACGACATCACCGCCGAGTGCATTGCGCGCGCTTTCGAGGTGCCACTGGTGATTCACCCGGACATCGAGAGCAGGATTCTCGCGCTCGCCGCGCCGCCAGACGTGATGGATTCGCGCATGCTGATGGCTCGGGTCCCGGAGGGCGCCCGCCTCATCGACAACCCAACCGGTGGGCCCCAGGGTTTCGCCATCGGCAACGTTTATGTGATGGCGGGTATTCCCAGGGTAATGCAGGCGATGCTGTCGAGTCTCGAAGGCACTTTGCACGGAGGCGCGGTAGTTCGCAGCCGCAGCATCATCGCCTACCTCGGCGAATCGACCATCGCAACCGCGCTGGGGGAGATTCAGGGAGACTTTCCCGGCATCGATATCGGCAGCTATCCGTTCATGCGCGGCGGTCGCTACGGTACCAATCTGATCATGCGTGGCACCGACGATGCGCTGCTTGATAAGGTCTATCAGACGGTCTGGCTAGCGGTACGCTCCGCGGGTGTCGAGCCCGAGGTCGGCGACACGTGACCATCAGCCATCTCGCACGCTGATTAGGCGCGAGATCGCACAGGCGTGCTGAACACACCGGGCATACTTGCCTTGTGTTTCCCACCGAACTGAGGGCTCTCATAGACCGAGCCACACCCAGAACCTGGAGCATCCGAGAATGGCGACGAGAATCGCGACGACAATCAGCAGCCCAGACACCGGCACAGACACGCAGCAACCATCGGCGCACTTATGCGCGATTCTGTTAGCGGGCGCCGCGGTCCTTTCAGCCCTGGTCGGCACCCTCGCCCACGCAGATTTCGACAGCGCTGCCTATGACGCTCTCAGTGGCAGTCGCGCCGTCGCCAGATTGTCCACGCCCGGCGCAGAACCCACCTATGTGACCGTTGGCGGACAGATCAACGACCTTCTCGCCGGCGGCCAGGCGATGCAGCAGTGCCAGGCCAAAATCAAGACAGCACCAGTATCTGACGGCGCCACCTGCGAACTGGTTCGCCTCGGTGACGACAGCATCAGCACGGGCGCCCAGCTACGCGCGCGCGTCCCGGAGGGCGAGCATCCCCTGTTCCTATGGCGCTACGAGCAAGGCGACGTCACGGTCTATCTGGCGGGCACCATTCACCTGCTCAAGAAATCGCTCTATCCATTGCCGCCGCAGCTCCAGGCCGCGTTCGATGCGAGTGATCATCTCGTCGTTGAAGTAAACACGCAGGCGATACCACCCCAGCAGTTGCAACTGAAGTCGTTGCAACACTCAATGCTTCCGGACGGCGTAACCCTGGATACGCTCTTAGAGAAGCCTCTGCTGGACGCCACAAGCGCAAGCTTTACGGAGCTTGGGCTGAACCTGGCGATGGTAAACACGATGAAACCGGCGGTTATCGCCACGCAAATGGCAGTGCTCCGCATGCTCGCATTCGGCTACGACCCGGCGACGGGTATCGAGTCACACTTCCTGGCTCAGGTTGGCGACCGCAAGATTCTCGAGCTGGAAACCTTTGAACAACAGCTCACCCTGCTGTTCGGAGCACCACTGGATGTGCAGATCGAACTGCTCAGCCAGACCCTGGCTCAACAGGAAGACACTAATCAGTTGCTCTCGGACATGATCGTCGCCTGGATGTCGGGTGATGACGAGAGTCTCAGTGACCTGTTTGACAGTGATATGTTTAACACCGAAGAAGAAATCTCCGAGGGCGCACGCGCGTATCAGCAATCACTGCTGGGCGATCGCAACAAAGGCATGGCGGCCAAGGTTCGCAGCTATCTCAATGGTGGCCCGGGAACGTACATGGTGCTCGTCGGCTCTGCCCACCTGGCCGGTGACGACAGCATCATCGAGTTACTGGACGAGGCCAACCTGAAAGGCGAGCGCCTGACCTCGGCAAGCGCTCTCTAGGAAGCGTATCCAGCGTCCGAGCCATACCGCCTGACTTACGCGAGCCGGGCGTTGGTTGTACTTTTTAGCCAGCGCCTGCGTTCTAAAGCGGGCGTTCAACCTTCCAACGCTGACCCAAGCAACGATCGATCGCTTTCCGCCGGCTGGTTGATCGCGTAAATTGCCCGCCTTACCTACCTCATGCGTCGCGCTCACAGGATCGCCGCCATCGGGGTCATAAAACAGCGCGCGACGACGCTCGCTCACACCACTCAAGCACAGATATAGGTAACGGATATGGATCTCAACGGACGACGGGCCATCGTGCTGGGCGGAACGTCAGGAATCGGACTGGCCGCGGTTCTCATGTTGGAAAAAGCCGGGGCGAGCGTTGTAGCCTGCGGCCGGAGCGAAGAAAATCTGGCCAAGACTGACGGATCAACCGGTGCCACAGTGACCTGCGAGCAGGTCGACGTGCTCGACCGCGACGCCTTGAGCGCGTTATTCACCCGGCACGCACCAGTCGATGTTCTCGTTTGCGCGGCAACTGGCGGCGATCGGGCCACCGGGCCCTTTGCAAAGATGGATCTGGACGGGTTCCAGGGGTCCTTCCGCAAGCTGTGGGGTTATACGAACTCGGTACGGCTCGCCCTGGAGCACTTAAGCGATGATGCATCGATCGTCCTGGTGAGCGGCTCCCCGGCGCGTAAATGTCAGCCAGGCATGTCAGCAATTTCGACTGTAGGAAACGCGGTAGAGGGCTTCGCACGGGCCATTGCGCCGGAGATCGCACCAAAGCGAATAAACGTTGTCTCACCGGGGGTGATAGACACGCCGATGTTCCCCGTCCAGGGCGAGGCTCGCGAGCAGTTCCTCGGCGCGGCGACCAGCAAACAGCTCATTCCTCGGCCAGGGCAAGCGGAAGAAGTGGCGGCGGGCATCATGTTTGTGATCAGCAACGACTTTGTTACAGGCAGCACAGTAGATGTCGACGGCGGCGCCCTCCTCCCCTGACACCCGGGGAGAATCCCAAACGGTAACACCTGGCGAAATGCAGGCGAAAACGTTCAGGCCCTCATTCGGCCTGCGGAGCGCCCACGCCCAAACGATCCTGTCGTCGTCACTGAATCCAGTGCTGGCGCGCAAGCGAGCGCGAGAAACACCCTCCGTGAGCGAGGACCGCATCCTGACAGCGAGCGATGGCGTCCGACTGCATGCCTACATCCATGAACGCGAAGGCGCTCCGCTGGTTGTGCTTCTGCACGGCTGGTTGGGCGGCGCTGACGCTATCTATATCAAATCAATCGCGGGCAAACTGTTTCATGCCGGCTACGCGGTCGCTCGGCTCAACCTGCGCGACCACGGCGGCTCCGAAGCTCTCAACGAAGGAATGTTCCACTCGGCTCGGATCGATGAGGTGGTCGATGCCGTGCGCAGCCTTTGCGCAGACCGCCCCGATGAAAACTGCGCGTTGCTCGGATTCTCACTCGGTGGCAATTTCGCCCTGCGCGTCTCTGCCCGCACCGGCCTGTACACGGTGGCTTGCTGCCCTGTAATCGACCCCGCGGGCGCGATGCCCGCCATCGACAACTCACCAATCTACCGGCGCTACTTCGTCAAGAAATGGCATCGAAGCCTGCTCGCTAAAGCCAGTGCTTTCCCCGACGCTTACGATGTCGATGCCGCGCTGCGCCTGAACACCGTCGCCGATCTGACGGATCACTTCGTGGAGTTGTACACCGAATACGGCAACTCGGCAGACTACTTTGACGCTTACAGCGTTGATGGCGACCGGTTGCGTGAGGCAAACGCGAAGATCATTGCTGCAGCAGACGATCCGGTGATTCCCGGCAACTCCTTCGCGAACCTGCCTTCCTCGATTGAGCTGGTGATGACCGATCGCGGCGGGCACTGCGGCTACCTGGCCAACTGGTCATTCGACTCCTGGTTCGACCAGATTGCGCTTTCGAGTCTGGCACGCCACTTCGATTCAGAAGTTCACGGCAATGCGGAATCGCTGTCCGCCGGCTGACTTCTGGCAGCACGTTTCACAAATCATCGGGGTAGTCTCGATACAGTGCGAAGCGTACGTTTTGCACCTGGCTGTAGACCGCCGCATGTTTGCTGTTGATGGGCTCCTGACGAGCAGCAGCCGCCTCGAACGCGCGGTCGAGCTGCGCCAGATCCAGACACTCGATTGCTATGTGAAACTCACCGAACTCAGCGCTGGCCAGGCCGAGCTTACGGCGGCTCAGCCGGTAACTCTCAATCCTGCCATCGCTGCGCATGGCGCCGAGGTAGTCAGCAACGGCATCGGCAAACGCCGGAGCCGCTGCGCCAGGCTTCAGATCGCACCAGATATGGTAAGTATTCATTGTCGTCTCACATCCGCTAGTCGCAGGTTTCCACCGTTGGTGGGCTTCCATCGTTCGTGCTTCATCGGAGGCGAATCAGAGCAACACCGGTCGCACGCCCAATCACACCACCGCCGTCGCCCAATCTGCAAGGCTCACTGGCTCAAACAGCGACAAGCACATGATCGGCTCGCCGCATTTCCGAGCACACCGAGAGCACCCGCAACTGAACCAACAGTCTGCTGAGCATGGTCTAGGCTGAAGGAGCAGCCAATTTATTCGGAGCCGGCGTGATGCCCAGGATCGCGGTACAGACCAACAAGGAATTCGACAGCCTTCTTGCGAGCATTGATCGCGCGGGCATAAATTCTGTGCGTAAGCTGCGTTACTTCCTGCTGTTTGCCGATCACGAGGGCAAATCGATGGCGGAACTCGCCGGCCAGACCAAGACCGCCGAGTACAACGACGTGCAGCAGGCGGTCATCGAACTGTCCACGGGACGCCACAGCGCTCGCTTCGCGCCTGCTCTTGTCAGCCTGGGCGAAGCCAGCAATGACAAACCCGGAAGTGGCCGACGCAAGCCAATCAGGTTAACGGCCAAGGGTCGCCGGTTGTTGAAGCGGATCAAAGGCTTTTCGGATAAGTCCCGTAGCTAGCAACGCTCATTCGCCTAACCGCCCTCCTGCTCATCTTCCTGCAGCAGCCGCTTAACGAGCGGCGACGCGACCAGCACAACCAGTCCGATCGCGACAGCCAACACCGTAAGTTCCCAGAACGTCTCTCGGTAGACGCCGAGGGCTGACACGCGGTTGAGACCGTCGCTGGTATCGACACTGGCACTGGCAGCAATCAGGCCGGCGAGATAGTGGGCGGCCGCGCTCGCCAGAAACCAGATCCCCATCATGAGCCCAACAAGGCGCGCCACCGAAAACCTGGTAACCATAGACAAGCCAACTGGCGACAAACACAGCTCACCAGTCGTGTGGAGCAAGTAGGCCAGCGCCAGCCAACCTACAGCGACCAGGCCATCGGCATTTGCTGCGTCGATGCCGAGTACCAGTGCATAGAACCCCAGCCCTACCTGTATGACTCCCAGGCCGAATTTCGCCGGTGTGCTCGGCTCCCAACCACGCCGGGAAAGCCATACCCAGGCGAGAGCAAACAGCGGCGCGAGCAGAATGATGTAAATGGGGTTCAAAGACTGAAACTGGGAAGCCTGCACCTCTGAGCCAAGCACCGTTCGATCGATGATGCGATCGGTAAACAGGCTCATCGAGGTGCCCGCCTGCTCAAACAGCATCCAGAACACAACGCTCACGCAGGTCAGCAAAATCACACCGAACATGCGGTTGCGCTCAAGAGGCGCGAGCTTGAGCACGGAGTAAAGCAAGACACCAACGACCGCGAGCACACCGGAAACCGCGAGCAGGCTTCCGACAATCGCCTGAAACTGAACCAGTTGCCACGCGCCAACGACGGCGACCAGCCCGAGCAGGTAGATCAGCCACTCCTGGCCAATACCGCCCAACACCGGTTGCGAGAGGTTATGCGGATTCGGCGGCTCGCCGGCACCGGCGTACAGATGTCGCCAGCGGACGAAGGTAATCAGGCCTGCCAGCATTCCTATACCCGCAAGCCCGAAGCCGTAGCGCCAGCCATACGTCTGACCGAGGTAGCCACAGACAATCGACGCGGTGGCCGCGCCGAGGTTAATACCCATGTAGAAGATCGTGAAACCGCCATCCCGGCGCGGATCACCCGGTCCATAGAGCTGACCGACAATGCCGGAGATGTTCGGCTTGAGGAAACCCACACCGATGATGATGAACGCGAGCGACAGGTAGAACACCTGCAACGCACCCTCGTCGCGCAGTACGTTGGCGCCGTCCCGCACCGCGGGAGCGCCCTCGAAGGCCATGCCGAAGTGACCTACACAGAGGAGAACCGCGCCAAACGTTATAGCCTTTCGAAAGCCCAGGTAGCGATCCGCAATCAGCCCGCCGAACAGCGGCATGAGGTAGACCATGGAACCGTAGGTAGCATAGATTCCAGACGCGGCTTCATCACCGAACAGAAAATGTTGTGTGAGGTAGAAAATCAGCAGGGCGCGCATGCCGTAGTAGCTGAAACGCTCCCACATCTCAGCGAAAAACAGTACAAACAGGCCCTTCGGGTGCCCGAGAACCGTACCGAATTGGCCGACGCGCTGATGCAGGGGCAGTTCACTCATGACGTTGATCCCGTCGTTAAACGGCAGGCAGCCGCCGGCAAATGAAAATAGGACTCGCCGGTCCGCTCGCTACTGAACATCGGCGGCCGGTCCTGGAAGCGAGGGCTCGGGTACGGAGAAATCGACGTTACCGCCGGAGACGATGATGCCAACGGCGCTGCCTGCGAGGCCTAGCGAGTCCGCCCCACGTTCGAGTAGCAATGCCAGAGGAACCGCGCCAGAAGGCTCGACCACCAACTTCAGACGCTGCCACATCAGGCGCATCGCCGCGACGATCGCAGCCTCAGAAACACAACCAACACTGACGTAGCCATCCGCGCCACCACGGCGGTTAAGCAGGTCAAAGTTTAATTCGCCGAGGCCCGCGCGAAGACCGTCTGCGATGGTCACTGGCGGCAGCGGGGGCTGGCGCTTGCCGTCTCTCAGCGAACGGTACGCATCATCCGCGGCAGTCGGCTCCGCCAGCAACAACGAAACGCCAGTGCCTTCAAGTGCCAGCGCAGTGCCGGCTGCAAGACCGCCACCTCCGACCGGCACCAGCACGCTATCCAGCACGGGCAGTTGCTCCAGCATTTCCAGGGCGGCCGTTCCCTGGCCAGCGATAACCCGTGCGTCATCATAGGGTGGCACCACATGAGCGTTGTTCGCCTCTTTGATCTCCGCCAGGGCGAGTTCCCGGTCCGACATGAGAGCGTCACAGAACACCACCTCACCGCCGTAGGCTCGAACGGCGCTGACTTTGCTGGCAACCGATCCGCGGGGCATCACGATCACCGCCCGAAGCGAGCGAGCGTTGGCCGCGCGGGCGAGCGCGGCACCGTGATTGCCCGAGGAATGCGTCGCAACGCAATCGGTGTTGGCTGGCAACAACGCCAACGCGTGGCTCGCGCCGCGAAACTTGAATGATCCGGTGGTCTGCAGGTTCTCGCACTTGAACGACAAATCGCAGCCCAGCTCGTGGCTAAGGCTGGCGCTCGTGAGGATCGGCGTGCGCTGGACCAGGCCATCGATGCGACTGGCTGCCTGGGCGATCGACTGTTTGCCGAGATGCGCCACTGGCATCTTCTCGGAACCCGACAAGCTCAGCCTTTCCCGCCTTTCCAGCTATCGCGCAACGTTACCGTCCTGTTGAAACCACCGTCTGGATCGAGGGCAAAGTAACCTTGGCGTTCGAACTGAAAGTGCCTCATCCCGCTGGCTATGATCGCCTGCTCGACAAGGCCCCTATGCTCAGAGAGAGAATCGGGGTTCAAGCTGGCAGGCAGATCCGATGTATCGGGCTTTGGCTGCAGAAAGAGCCGCTCGTACAGACGGATCGTCTGCTCGCTGGCGTTACTCGCGGCAACCCAGTGAATGACGCCTTTGGGTTTCAGGCCGCTGGTATCTTCGCCGCTCTTGGACGAGGGCTCGTATTCACACAAAAGCTCTACGACGTTGCCAGCATCGTCGGTGACGACGTCATCGCAACGAACGATGTAGCCGTAGCGCAGACGCACCAGCCCGCCTTTCGTCAGGCGTTTGAACTTGGGGGGCGGATCCAGAGCAAAATCATCCCGCTCGATATACAGGTCTTTGCCAAATTTTAGCTGGCGCTCGCCAAGTTCAGGCTGTTTCGGGTGCCAGGCAGCACTCAGAATTTCATCGTCGCCGACGAAGTTGGTAATCGTCACCTTGATCGGGTCGAGCACCGCCATCCCGCGCGGAGCGTTGTCTTCCAGGTCGCTGCGAACACAAAACTCCAAGAGCTCGTACTCAACGGTATTGTCCGATTTCGTCACGCCGACTCGACTGCAGAACTCACGCAGCGCCTCAGGACGAACACCAAGCCGTCGCAGACCGGCCAGCGTAGGCATCCTTGGATCGTCCCATCCGGCAACATGGCCATCATCCACGAGGGAGTGCAGCAGTCGTTTGCTCATCACCGTGTACTCGAGGCCAAGTCGCGAGAACTCGATCTGCGGCGGGTGGTGATTGACGCTGATATTGTTGATCACCCAGTCATACAGCGGTCGGTGGTCTTCGAACTCGAGCGTACAGAGGCTGTGAGTAATGCCTTCCAGGGCATCACAGATACAGTGCGTGAAATCGTAGGTTGGGTAAATGTGCCAGGCATCTCCGGTGCGCTGATGCGCAACGTTGCGAATGCGATAAAACACCGGGTCCCTCAGATTGATGTTTGGCGAGGCCATGTCGATTTTCGCTCGCAGCACATGTTCGCCGTCGTCGAACTCGCCCGTACGCATCGCCGCAAACAACGCCAGATTCTCGTCTACGCTTCGCCCCCGGTATGGGCTGTCTGTACCTGGCTGCGTGAGCGTGCCGCGGCTCGCGCGAATCTCTTCAGGGCCGAGGCTACACACATAGGCATGGCCGCCCTCGATCAGCTCCACGGCAAAGCGATAAAGGTGGTCAAAATAGTCGGAAGCAAACGTTGCGCGTTCACCGAAATCGAAACCCAGCCAGCGCACGTCGGCCTCAATCGCCTGCACGTAGGAGACGTCTTCTTTCAGTGGGTTGGTATCGTCAAACCGCAGGTAGGTGACACCACCGAACTCTTGCGCGACGCCGAAATTCAGGCAAATGCTCTTCGCATGGCCGATATGCAGGTAGCCGTTAGGCTCTGGCGGGAAACGGGTGACAACTCCGCCTTCAAGGCTCCCCGACGCCAGGTCGTCTGCGATTCGTGTGCGAATAAAATCGCGGCCGGACTCATTGTCGCTCAAAGGTCTTTCCTAACTGAAATTCGCAAACTGCGAAAATGCCCGCAGCCCGATCATTGCAAGCTCCGGTCCTGAAGCGTTGCGGCTATCGCGGTAGAAACGCCACAATCCGCGCCGGCTCCACGGCCGCAAAGTTTACCGGGTTTCTGGCGACATGGGGTTTCTGAGCGTCAATGGCAGTTCGCCTTGCGCCGGCAGAACCGGCTTCTACACTCAATCTATGAGCAGTTCAGATTCCGACCCACCCATCGAGAAATCCGCAGGCGAGTGGATGCAGATTGCCAAGCGCGCGCAGGATCTGGTGGGCAAGGTCGATCTCGGCCGAGTGGTCGACCATAACGACCCTGAGGTGCGCAAACTCAAGAAAGTGGTTGAAGCCCTGGACGAGCTCAACGGCGGCAACATGGTTGGCGACATCGACGGCGTGGACGTCGGCCTGGAAGAAGAAGAGGCCCCGCCGGTGATTGACGAGCGTGCAGCCCGCATTGCTCGGGTCCTTGCCGATCTCGAAGCCGCTGGCTACGCCGGCCGGATCGGCCGAGTATTCCTGGACTCTGTGGCCGATATGCGGCCCCGCGAAATCGTCGCTCATAGCGAAGGCTTGCCTCAATACGACATGGTCGTCGCGCCGGAGTATTCTCCCGCACCGGGTGCCCACGCGATCTTCATTTCCGACAAGGGCGTATTCGCGGCCCACGTTCCGGACCCCGTTAACGAACACCGATGGCGCATCCTGCGCAGCCGTCCATTTGAGGATGAGCCAGATCTGATCGCTACCGTCAGCACGTTCCTCGTCCGCACCGACTGACCCCACACCACCCTTCTTGCCATCCTCCTTGCGTGGACTAAGCGCTACCAATGCCGGCCTGGCTTGTAGTCGCGCCCGTAGGGCAACACACTAGCGCGCCACATATCTTGTGCGACGCCATGCCCCCCGTATCGTTCAATCCATCATGAGTGAGCCTGGAAGAACGCTGCGTTGGCTGCTGTGTGCGGGCGCGGGCGTCGCCCTGCTGGCGAGCGTTTCGCTAAACGACACGACGCTCGCCTACGAACGCGCTTCCTCGGCGGTAAACACCCATCACTACCAGGTGCGCTTTGCAGACCAGCACGTTGGCCGTCTGCGCTCCGAGATGTCGATCAATCGAGCCGGGCAGGTCGTCGCAGAGTCAGACTTCCTGACCCGCCTGGCTAGTGATCACAACTCTCGCCAGCGCAAACGATTTCTGTTCGCCGCGCGCGCGCCTCACAACCTGCTGCACGCTGAGCTCGTCAGTGAGCGAGAAGGCACGCAATCGAGTTCAACCCTGACGCGCGACAATCAGGTCTATGTGCCTCAAATCGACGGCCACCAGGCGGCGCTGGATGGCGACTGGTCTTTCACGCTGGGAGACTACCTTGGCGTCGAGTTGTGGCTGCAAACCAGCCCTGGCGCCGGCAGCGAGATGATTGGCCGGGATCTCGATTTCAACGCGCTGCAACCTACCGCCCAGGTCTGGCGTGTCATCGAATTGAACGAGGTTGGGTATCGCCTAGGAACTGGCGCACTGCGAGCCGCAACAACGATCCAGATGAACGCGGATCTGGTGCCTACACGCTTCGACATTCTCGACGCGATCAGCGTTATCGCCATGGTCGAACGCGCACCCCTGCCTGATCTCGCCTCCGGGATGCACTCGCGCTTCTTCCACGTGCCGATTGACTCCAGGCTGGACAATCACACGGCTATCAAGGAGTTGAGTCTGAACGTGATCGCCCCACCGGCGCTGTTCCGAGCGTGGTCACTGATCGATTCCGATGGGGTCATTCAACGGGGCATCTCAGCTAGCGCCGAGGACAACAGGATGCTAAGCCCTGACAGCCAGATGAGCTCGAGCAGTGACTACCCCACCCACACAAGCGAACTGCGGGAGGTGGCGAACGCGCTCGTCGCCAGTTGGCGCACCGACGACCCGGAACAACAGGTGCTGGAACTGCTTGAGTTTGTACACGGCACCCTGACCTACGAGCACAGCGCCCGTACGACTGACCCAGCACAAACACTGGCAGTTGGTCGCGGCGACTGCACCGAATACGCTTACCTGTTCGCGACGCTCGCGCGGATCATCGGCATTCCAGCGCGCACAGTCAGCGGGCTGGCCTACAGCGAAGAGCCATCTCCGGGTTTCCTGCTGCACGCATGGAACGAAGTCTATCTAGACGGGCGCTGGCGCGCGGTAGACCCGACCTGGAATCAGGCGTCCGTAGACGCGACGCACCTGCCGTTCCCGGACGATGAAGCGCGCGGACTCACTCTGCTTGCGCAACTGCAACAGACTCGGTTCGAGCTCAGAAGCGTCGGCTACTAGCGGGGCTTGCGTAGCCGGACCAGGCCTTCCTGGGAAACCGAAGCCACCAGCGAGCCATCACGCGAGAACACCTCAGCGTGGTTCATTCCGCGCCCACCTCGAGCGGTCGTGGCTCTTTTGACGAACAGAAGCCAGTCATCCACCGGGACGGGCCGATGCAACCAGACTGCGTGATCGAGGCTGGCCATCATCAGCTTGTCGCGTTTGACCGTATCGCTGTGGGCCAGCGCCAGTGTCGATACAAACGCCATGTCAGATGCGTACGCGAGCAGGCAACCGGGTAAATGCGCATCACGCTCGTCAACCGGACCACGAAAGCGCACCCAGACCGGATTCCAGGCGCGTTGCTTGCTCCACAACTCACGGCTTTGCTGATACACGCTGCGCAGCTCGAATGGCCGCGGCACGCCGCTCATCGGCCCACGATTCGGATCATTAGCATCCAGCGTCGAATCAAATTCCACATCGTCGACCAACGCCTCCGGCGGTGGCACATTCGGCATCGCCTTAGCATGGGAGAGGCCCTCTTCAACCACCTGGTAGGACGCATCCATGCTGAAGATCGCTTCACCATTTTGTATCGCCAATACGCGCCGGGTGTTAAAGCTGCGCCCGTCCCGGATTCGCTCGACTTCATATAAGACCGGGCGTTCGAATCTCCCCGGCCGAATGAAGTACCCGTGCAGCGAGTGAACCAGTCGATCAGCAGGAACGGTATTGGATGCCGCGCGCAGCGCCTGGGACAGCACCTGGCCGCCGAATAGCCGCACCAGACCGCGCGGTTCATTCAAGCCTCGGTAAAGATTCTCCTCGACCGCTTCGAGGTCGAGGAGGCTCAACAGTTCGTCCGCAAGCTCAGAGGAAGTGCGAACAGTCATGCTGCGCTCAACTTCCGGTGGCCAGAAACGGCCAGACTGCATCGGGCCCGGCAGCCGCAATGTGCCTGCCCAGGCGCTGTTGCCAGAACACCTCGTCGCCGTACTCATCCCGCCAGGCCCACAGCCGGCGGGTAAAGTGATGCAACTGATGCTCGTGGGTGAAGCCCATCGCGCCGTGCAACTGGTGGGCGAGCTCGGCTACGCGATTGCTGGCCTCGCCCACTCGGGACTTGGCCGCAGCGACGTCTAGCCCAAAGCGTTCGCTACCCAGGCTAACGACAGCGGCGTCGCTTGCCCGCGTTGCCGCCGCCACATCAGCCGCCATGATCGCGAGATAGTGCTGCAGGCTCTGAAACTTCGATAGCGTACGACCAAACTGCTCCCGCTCGGTCACATAGGTGATCGCCAGTTCAAGCACATGTTCGAGCGCACCGACCGACAGCGCTACACGCGACAGAGCCATGCGCTCATAGGCTTCCGGGGCCCCATTTATTACCTGGCTATTTCCGGTAACCGTCGACCGTGACTCACCGGCCAGATGCGCTTCAGGCTCAAGCGTGCAGTCAGCAACTTCGAACAACCGGACCTCGCCGTCAGCGGCCAGGCCGATAACCTTCTCCGATTGCGGGGCCCAGGGCACACACCGAGCAGCGCTGCTGTCCGGCGTGAGCTGGCCGACGCTGACGCGGCCGGGCAGCCCAAACA
>CAYGQC010000031.1:3823-31165 GCA_964351875.1 uncultured Pseudomonadales bacterium | reverse complement strand
GATCACCCTCGCCGACGAAGCTTCGGGCGTTGTCTCCGGCTGCGGCCTGTTCTAGCGCGCGCAGCCGATCCAGCTCCTTTTCCCGGGTTTCGATGTCAGCCTTAAGCGCTTCGATACTCGAGACTTCCGCGAGGCTGGACGCTTCGAGATCGCTCAGATCCTGTCGTTTGCGTTCAAGGTCTTCAACGATCGCAGCTAGCGATCGGGTTCGCTCATCCGTCTGGCGCTTGAGGTCATCCAACTGTTGTTGCAGCTCCGCCTTGTCCTTCTCACCCTGCAGAACCTCGTAGTCGAGCATGCGGATTTCAGCGAGCTGGTCTCGGTTGATTTCTTTGAAGTCGCGTTCGGTCGCGTGATTGATGATCAGGAAAATCAGAATGACTGCGCCAAATCCGCACGACATGATGTCGAGGAACGCCAGCGAGAAAACGTTGAGGCGGCGCCGCTTTGCCACGGCTAACTCTGCGCCTGTAGCAGGGGCGCAATCACCGAAGCACCCGGATCAGCGTGTGGCTGCGTTGCGCGCCATCGACCGTTGCCCCGGTAATCATCGACCCGGCGGCCAGGCCCGTCAGGCTAGCGCCGCTGGTGCCGTCACAAACGAGCGCCTGGCCGTTCCGGCTGACGGCGAGCACGCCGTTTGGCCTGATCTGATAGCTGACATCGTCGACCATTACCGGCGCCTCCCGCTGCAGCGGATAGGCTGATGCGCCGCTTAGAACATGGGTCGCGTCGGTGGTTTCCGCGCCGTCTGATGTGGAGTTCGCAGAGTCTTTCTGTGCCAGCAACGCAGGCAGGCTGCTGGTAAAGATGACGGTTTCACCAGCGGTCAACGACTCCGCGTGCTGCGCGACGTTAGCCTCGGCCTCTGCAGCCGTCGCCGTTGTCACGTTCTTGCCGATACCGCGCAGATAGTCGAGCAACCTCGGCAGTCCGGCGGCGACTTCGGTGATGACAACGCTCTCCGCGCTGCTTAGCTTTTCATCGAGGCTAGCGTAGCGTCGGGACAACCCATCGAGCAGGAACGCGACATCGGTATCGAGTCGGCGCTGTTGTCCATCGTGGCTGATCTCGATAGCGAGCGACTGAGCCGCGGGCATTTCCAACCACTGCAGAACCTGATCGAATATCTGCTGTTCCGTCGCGGCGATCTTCAGTGGGTCAAAACGATTGGTGTCCACGAAGCGCTCGGCGATTGCGTTTACGCAGCGATCAATGCAGCTCACAAACCCCAGCTCCGCAAGGCTAGAGGCGTCGATACGCCGCACTTCTCCGTCGTTCTCAAGCGTGCTGACTAGCAACCCACCAAGGGTGAGATCGATATGCGCAACGTTTCGCGGTAGCTCTCGGTGGGCGCAGTCGAGTACGGCTCGATCGATGAAGCCTGAGATAGTTAGTCCGGCCTGGGTGGCGATTCCGAGAAGCAAGCCGAGCTGGTCATGGTTGGCCGTTCCTGGCACGGCGGCAAGGACCTGGGTCGAGGCTTGAAGCTCCGCCTCGCTGGCGAGCTGCTTGAGCGTCAGATAAATCAGATCCGAATCGCTGCTCGCATGCGAGCTGTTAACCGCAAGCGGCGCGCCGCTGAGCTGCTCTAAAAATGTGAGATGGCTTTGCCGGGGATAAAGCCGGCACTGACGCAGGGCATCCCGGCCGAGCTTGACGCTGTGATCATCGGCGAACGCTGCCGCCGTTGTGGTGGCCTCGCGGCCGGCGTTGAAGAGTGAAAGCCGGTGGCTATTTACGAGTAGCAGGGCGGTCATGAAGATCGCACCTGCAGATGCCGAATGAGGCCCTGATCGCAGTAGTTCTGAGTGTCCAGCACGAGCCGCTCCTGAATGAGCTGAAGCTGATGCAACAGGAACATGATGATGATGCTGATCACCAGTGCGACGAATGTTGAGTTGAAGGCGACGCCGAGGCTGGTTGTAACGCCGGCGATATCCCCTTCTACGGCGCGGTAGGCCTGGCCCAGCGCTTCACCAATACCGCGCACGGTGCCGATGAAGCCTATCGATGGAATTGCCCAGGCGATGTAGCGAACCATCGACAGTTCGCTGTCCAGACGATCGGATTCCGATTCGCAGGTTGCCCGCACCGCCTCCGAGGTGTCCTGGACGTTGTGGGTCGAGCCGAACCTTTGCAAGGCAACGAGCAGAGTGCGTGGTAATAGAAACGATTGTTCGTCTTCGGGCAGTGCCTGGATAGGCCGCGCAAAGCTGCGAGTATCCTCGGGCAGTATCGACGTGCCGTCACTGACGGTGAGTATGCGGCGTTGAAGCAAGGCCCTTTCTCGCAGCGCGCCTCGGCCTTTGTAGCCCATGATCGCTATGGCCCAGAGCATGAGGATGAAACAGGATTCCTGTTCGTAGTCACGCAGCACCACAAAGAGTGAGCGATCCTGCACAAAAGACTCTCCGCTGGCGGCGCGCTCAGCCTGCTCGCTCAGGATGGCGTCAGCGTTTGGCCGAATCACCGTCACGTAGATCAGGTGAACCACGATAACCGCGACGACTAACGCGGCAATCTGGTAGAGCAATTCCTGGGGCAGGTTTGAGGTTCGCTTGTCGCTCATGTTGGGTCGCTATGGTTTGGATAAGTGGGGCCAGTGAAACTGGCAGGTCTCATTGCTCGTTTGTCGCTGCTCAGATATCCACGGGGAACGGCACGGCGAAGTCTTCGGAAATGTCTTCGCTGGGTTTGAACACGCCGCCGCCAGAGGTCGTGCGCTCCTCGGATTTTTCGCTCGTCGCCGGGAGTGCCGTCGTTATCTCTGCCGCTGGCTGAATCCCGATGGTCGTGTGCACTGCCGGCTTGTCTGTCTTGATTGGTTTCGGTTTGCTGGCGTCGACCGCACTTAATTTTTCCGCACTCGTCTCCTGCGCACTCATCTCCTGGGCGCTTGCTGACAAAGTCAGGCAAAAGATCAGCAGCGCTTGAAGCCCAACGGTTAAGCCGAATTTATTCTGCATAGCGTGCAAGCCTGAAGCCGATGTCTTCGCGGCCGTCGATGCCGTAGTCCCTGAACGAGAGTCTGGTATCCGTCATGGTGCCGTGCTTCCAGCTTGAGCCTCGAATCACCCGAAACTCACCTGTGTCCGGCCCGGTAGGATCGGTGAGCTCGTCGCTGTTGCCAATCTCGTAGTAGTCATGCATCCACTCCGCGACGTTACCTGCCATGTCGTGCAGGATGGGTTGCGCTCGCGGTGCGTCGGCCGCAAATGAGCCAACCGGCGCGCTTACGACGTAGTTGTCGTTGTACCCGAACACGATTCGCCCGACGACGTGCGCGGCAGAGCGGTCTGCGAGGTTTGCGAAGCGCTCCGGAGGCGGCAGCGCCGGACCCCAGGCGAAACGGGCGCTGCTGCCGTCGCTCTGAGCGCGCGCCGCCCAGGCCCATTCGGCCTCCATAGGCAGCCGGTAACCCA
Source organism: uncultured Pseudomonadales bacterium (assembly GCA_964351875.1). Taxonomy (GTDB): domain Bacteria; phylum Pseudomonadota; class Gammaproteobacteria; order Pseudomonadales; family Azotimanducaceae; genus JANSWO01. The sequence continues at coordinate 27,740 of CAYGQC010000031.1, read as the reverse complement.
AAGAAGAACCCTTGATGCCGATAACTTTGCCGAATTCCATTTCGTAGTAAGGGTCACGCTGTTCTTTCTTCGACAGCCAGTTGGCGTAGCCGGCGGCATCGTGCCAGGACACATCAACCACTGGCTGATCGTCTTTGTTCAGGGTGTTCTCTTCGAATTCACCGGAGTCGTGGCCGGTTGCGAAAGCGCGGAACTGCGCGTTCGTCACTTCGTGCTCGGACAGATAGTAAAGCCTTGTCATGCGCGTCGTGCGTAGCGTTTCGTTCGATCGCCGCCCCGGTTCCCGACGAGATGCACCCATGGTAAATGTTTCGGGCGTGATCAGTTTCATCGCCTGTCCGGCGCTGGTGTCATAGCTCGGCTTCAATGCCGCCAGTCGTGCTTCGCGTTCTGTGAGCAGGGCGACGCTTACGGACTGTCGGAAGTTTGCCTTTGGTTCGAGTCGCTTGCGGAAACCGGCGTAGCCGTCCAGCCGGAGTTGAATGACGTGCGGCTTGGCAGGCAGCTCTAGTGTTACGGGTGAGGTGCCTCGGGCCTTGCCATCCACAAGGACCGTCGCGCCGGCGGGTTTGCTCACAACGTCAACCGTCCCCGTCAATTGTGTGAGCCGAAGTCCGAGTGACTCTTCCGCGCCGCTCGCGATCGCCAAGCGACGCTCGACGGCCTCGAAACCGGCTTTGAAGATTCGTATCTGATGCGAGCGGCCCGGCTCCAGTTCGATCTCCAGGGGCGTGCTGCCGCGGTACTTCCCGCCCACCGTTACACCGGCGCCCGACGGTTGGCTGGTTATGCTCACGAGTCCGTCAGCGGGGCTCAGCACGACGGTCGGCAGCGTTTGCTCCTCACCAACCTGGACGGTTACATCAGCAAATGCCCGCTTGAAACCCGGCGCTTTCAATTGCAGGACGTGATTTCCGGGTGGAAGCTTGAGTGCGACCGGTGTTGCGTCGGCGAGTTCCGAATCGTCGATCGTGATCGCGGCGCTCACCGGTTCGGTCGCGACAGATACCGTGCCGTAGTTGGGCTCCAGCGCGAGGTTGAACACCTGCTCCTGGTCCATGCCTTCGATGCGAATCAGCTTCTGGCTCTCAAAATACAGCGGATGCCGAATCAGCAGTTCGTGTTCACCCGCGCCGATCAACGCCTCACTCAGTGGCGACTGGCCGATGACCTGACCATCGATGAGAACGTCAGCTCCATCCGGCGCAATCGAGAAGGTGATTCGGCCGGGCAGCTTGGTCATGGCCAGTTCTATCAACTGGTTGCGATCGCTGGCGACGTCAAACTCGACATCGAGCGGCTCGTAACCATCAGTGCTAGCACGAATCGAGTAGCGGCCCTCCCGCAGGAGCCACGTTTGACCCAGTGCGAATTGAAACCCTCCGCTGAGCGTGAAGCTGTCTGGAGCTGGATCAATTGCGATCCGTACCGACTTGGCCGTGAAGATGAACCACAGGAATCCGGCGGCGGCCAGGCCCGCGATAATCAGGGCGACGGTGGCAGGGCGAAGGCTGCTTTTCTGCCGCTCGCGCTGTTCCGGCGGCTGATACGCCGCTGGCGCGATAACCGATCCATTCGGGTCAGCGTTCATGACTCGATTCCCATCAGATCGGTTCCCGGCAACGGATGTCGATTGGCTCCATGTCGGGCAGCACGACTACCTCGGCACGCACATCCCGGCAGCCGCTGCGAACGCCGACGATGGTGTAGCGTCCTGGCCGCAGGGAGACTTCCCGAGTTTCGAATCGACCCAGGTCGCCGACTTTGTAGATGGTAATGCTGGTCGCAGCGTCTGACGTCAGCGTGAGCGCGACGGGCTGCGCGAAGCGAGTGATGATAGCCGAGACTTCCTGGGCGTCCGCTTTCAGGCCAGGCAAGGGCTCGCTCGCAGCGAGTATCCTCGCGCTGACCGCTATTGCCCCCTGCATTACAGCGTCATCGGAGAGGGTTGCCGGATCGTCCAGGATCGCCTTGATGCTCGCGGCATCGACTGCGAGTTCTTTGGCTCGATCTTCTCCCTGGCGCGCGAACGCCATGGAAGCGTCGATCTCGAGAGCTTTGGCGTAGGCCTGTTCTGCGTCGTCGAAGCGCTCCTCCCGCATCGCCTGCGCGGCGGTTGAACGCAAACGAGACAGATCATTTAGCACGGTTGCCTCAGTCAGTTGCTGCCTTGCACCGATGACGGCCGGATCGTCCTTGCGCAGCGCGTCAGCGGCGTCGAAAGCTCGCCTGGCTGCATCGAACCGACTCGCTTGAAGAGCGACAAATCCGTCTGAAAGCAGAGCCTTGAAGCGTTCGTCCTGTAGGCCGCCCCCCAGGCGCTCAATCTGGGCGCTGATGCCACCGAGCTCCGGGTCCAACGCGGCAGCCGCCCGATAGTCCGCCAGTGCCGCGCTGGTTCGACCGCGAGCTTCGTTTTGTCGCGCGGAGGTTTCGAGCTGAATGACTTGCGGCAGGGCTGCTGCGCGCTCATTGCCTTTGATCACTCTCTGCGCCGTTGCGTCGAACTGGCTCGCCAGAGCGAACGCGTCGGTAGCGGTGTTAACGTCACGACTCTGCAGAGCGCTCTCACCCGCGAGCAGCGCATCAGACAGGCGTTGCCGACCATCTTCAATCAATGCTTCGAGGGCATCGGCGCCGGATTCGTAGGCGCGAATGGCTTCCTCAAACTGGTCGCTGATGAATTTCTCGTCGCCGGTGGTCGCCAGTCGCCGCGCTTCAGCGAACTCAATGGGAGCCCAGGCGTCGACTGACATTGTTTCGAGGGCGAGCTGCGCATCGACGTAACGGCGCAAGGCGGACTCGGCCTCACCCCGAGCTTTTTCCCGCAGCGCGGCTTGTAGCGGTGGCAGGGCGCTTGTTGCATCGTTTGCGGCTGCATTGCCTCCCGGCTGAGTGATGCCTGGAGTCGCTGAAAGCGGGGTCAGCCTGGTGACGTCACTGATGCTTCCGGGCAGGTAGAGAAAAACCCAAAGCACGCCGGCAAAGAGCAGTAAGCCGGCGCCGGCGAGCGCCAGATTGCGTGGCGACCACGGCCCTGCGCCCGCTGTGCTGCTGCGCTGATGGCTCAACGTCGCAGTGCGGGGTTTGATCTCGATCGGTTCGCTCATTGCTCGTTTGTCAGGTCCGGCCCGTGGGTTCGTCTTGATTGTGTTGGCTTCGATGCCAATCCTGAATCATATCTGACTACTAAACTCTGCTTAGGCAACTCTGACTACGCAACGGGGCCTTTGGTTCCGGACTCGTTCCCGGCCTGAGCCTGGCGCGAGATTCTCTCGCAGATAGAGCGGACCACCGTGCGTATCCGCATGCTCGATCTAGCCCGTGGGGTTTGCCAGTGATTCGACTTGTGAAGCGTCGCGCGGCTCTGCCGGATCATCAACACTCAGCGCCTCAGATGACTCTTCGCTCGGCGCGTCAGGTGGCGTCATGCCAAGTTCTTCGAAGTACAGATTGCGCAGAATTCGGCGTAGCTGCGTGTATTGCTCGTCGACGGTACCCTGCAGCCGAAGGCTCTCGTTCTCAAGTGAGAGCGTGTAAGGCGTGATCTCTGCCTCTGTACCCTCTGACAACTCGCGCAGGACGTCGGCGTGAATCTGCGCCGCGTTCCGCCGTTCTATGGCGCTTTTAAGCAGTATGGCGCCGCCGACGATGCTGGTGAGGCCGCTAACCTGGGTGTACCCACTGTCCGCCTGGGTGGCGGCAATGCCACCCAGGACCGCAACCGTGCCGGCGATCGTGCGGCTTCGAGCGCTCGCCTTGAGTTGTTTGTAGGCGATGGCTTCGTCGTAGGATGCTTTCCGCCACTCCTGATAAGCGGGAAACATGCCGGCGTGAAAGTTGTCGTAATACTCATCCAGCGTATCGATGAACAGATACTCCCGCTGGCGAACCGATTCGACCCGCTCCAGCATCGGATCATCCTCGGCGGGCAGGCGATTGAGGGCTAACTTTCCCTGGCTATCCTCTACGACGTGCTCGGCGAACGCATCCGGCGCAAATTCCCGGGCGAAGCGCATCTGAGCCACCAGCCGAATGCGCCGGATGGCCTCGTCGTCGAGGCTAAGCTGGTGGGCCAGCATGTCGTCGGCAAGCTGTTTGTAGATCGCCTGGAAAGGGTCGACATCCCTGGGTACGCTCGCCTCGTAGGCGTAGCTGCTGGCCAGTGCCTCGTAGGTTTTCTCAAACCAGGTGTCACCGGTGGCGTCGGTCACCGTGGCGGTCATTTGCATGGACTCACCGTTGGAATGGTCAATCCGGCCATTCACCCAGACGTCGACGGCGTAGCTAGGCCGAGGCAATACACGTACCGCGCCCCAGTTACCGGTGCTCTGCAGAAGGTTCTTCAAAGTGAACGGCAGAAAGTAACTCTCGGCACGCCGGATTTCGGGCTCAATGAGTTGCTCGATGCGCTCGTCATAGTCCTGGGGAACATTGGCGTCGAAGATGGCGACGCCTACATCCAGCAAGTTCTTTTCTTCCAGGTTGGCAACCGATTCGGGTGGCGTCATGTCGACGGTGCGCACTTCGCTGGTCGTGCAGCCCGCAATCAGAGCCAGACCGAGTACAAGCGCTGTCGAGACTGGACGTCGAGGTCGGAACGTGCCTGGGTTGATTCTGGTCACCATACTAATTGTTCTTGTAGCGTTGATACTCTTCCCACAGTGCAGCTTTCAGTTCGGGATCCGTCTCTGCCATTGCTGCTTCTCGCAGTTGTCGGGCGATGATGTCGTCGTCGCGCGCGTCGCTGGGATCTGACCGGCTGTCGCTGGCATTTCCGCTCGGGGCGTTTGGAACGCTGGCCAGTACTGGTTCTTCTCCGCCAGCCGGATCTGTCGGATCCACGTTTCCGTCAGGGCTGCCGGGCACGCCGCTATTGGTCTCGCCTGGCAGGCCCCCGCCACCGGATCGCGGCAGATTAGGATTTCTTTCACCAGCGCCTTCCCGTTCGCTGAGAATGGCGCCGTCGAAATCGCCGAGAGCTTCTTCGAACTCGCCATCGCCGCCGTTTCCGCTCTGACCGTCTTCTGCGTCTGGCCCATCACCGCGGTCGCTTGGTGGCGGCGGCACTTCGTTTGACGACTCCCATCGGCCCTCACCATCCGTTCCCTGGCCGTCACCCGCGCCAACGGGGGCATCACCCGGAACAGGCATCCCGGGGCTACCGGTGCTGCCTCCTGGCGACGGCATTCCCGACGGTGAAGGCATGCCAGACGGCGACGGCATTCCGGAGGGAGAGGGCATTCCGGAAGGAGAAGGCACGCCAGACGGTGAAGGCGTTCCAGACGGCGACGGCATTCCTGAAGGTGAGGGCATTCCAGACGGCGACGGCATGCCAGACGGAGACGGCAGCCCGGAGGGCGAAGGCAACCCGCTCGGAGATGGAATTCCTGAAGGGCTAGGCATGCTGACCGTCTTGCAGCTTGCGAGTGTCAGTAACAGCAGCACACTGCCGGCGACGAGACTCGCGCGGCGAGCATCCCTTGGATAGTCGCTCGTGTTAGCGTGCTGTTTCGATTTACGCACTGAATGGACCTCTGCCTGAAAGTGTCTTTCTCGCCTGAATATTCCGTCTTGAACCAGTCTATCGCGCTTGGCCGATATCCCGTCTCGTCGTTTGCGTTCGAATTGTCTGTCTCACTGCAATCTCGCGCTCGCAGTTTCTGGCTGCGGTAACGCTTGCGGCCTGAAACTTCGATCCGCACAACCGCCCGAGGTTCCCGCCTTGGATGCTTTTACTCACTATTGAAGCGCATGCCGCGGTCTCGACCCAAGCCTCACTGGAGGCTAGCGCGGTTTGCCTGAACGCTGCCTGACGGGCGTTGTCAGCTTCACCGGCGCCACATCAACGCCAAGTGAATGTGCGTCTGGCTTCCGCGCTATTCGTCATCCTGGGGCTGCGCGCCAGCCGCGTCGCCAACCGGCTCCTACCATTCGAGCTATGTTTGCCGAGGCTCTTGTTGTGTTTCGTCGGAGTCCGATTCTTCTCCAGTTTCTGCTTGCGCATCGTCTGGCTGGGAGTCTGCGCCCTCAGAAACAGAATCAGAATCAGAATCAGAGTCATCGGTCTCCTGGTTGCGTGGCCAGTAGGTGAACTCGTGGCGGTAGCGGATGTTCTCAGAGTCCACCGGCACGCCATCAACCAGCGCTGGTCGGTAGATCGCGTTGTTGATAGCTCGGCGTACTCGGAAGTCGAGCATGCCTGGTGGGTCGGCGCGCTCGGTGGTCATCGAGCTGCCGGTGACGCGGCCTCGATCGTTCACAGTGAACGACAGTTCCACGCTTCCGGTAGCGGGCTCGATCAGCGGGTCTTGTGCGGCTTTCGGATTGAGGATCGGTGGGCGATACAACAGCGTTGGCTTTGCGAAGCGAGAGTTTGGTTCTGTGAAGCCGGCATCGAGCAGTTGCTTGTGCGCGTCTGCATACAATGGCAGCCAGCGTCGACCTGTGCTGAGAAACATCAGGTGCCAGTCGGCAAATGCCAGCTCGGCGGCGACGAGCGCTTGAACGTCAAGCGGCTCGCGCGCGAGTTCAATGTTGACGATCCGCTGGAGTGCTTTTTCTGCCTGGCTGTAACTCGACAGAGACAAAGTACCGCTCTGGGACGAGGACGAAATGCCCGTAAAGCTATCAAAGACCGGGTCTGGATCGTTGCTGTTCACGCTCCTAATCGGAAAGGCCTGGCGTACATATGTTTGCGCCAGGCCAGCAAGTAGAGGGATGAGCGCGTCATCGCTCTCGGACTTTGCTGCTTCGACGAGATCGATCCCGTGGTTGTACAAACCTCGAGCGCTGAAGATGTTGTTGCTCGCCATGTACCAGTCGGCGAGCCGAAGCAGGCCTGGCAGAAGCTCCATTGACGCCCCGCCGTGGTGGCGCAGCAACGTGATGTAGGCGTGTTCCTCGCGATCATTCGCCGATTTCAGATCGCCCATCTCGGCGAGGGTTTCGGCCTCCCGGTAGACCCCTGTCAATTGGCCAGGCGAAACAAGGCCGCTGTTTACCCGTTCGATGTGTACTGCACGCGTGTAGCTCTCGAGCGCGCCGGGGAAATCTTTCTCAGCGCGTTTCACATCGCCCAGCACGAGTAACGGCTCGATCAGCTCCGGGTTGTAACGATCGAAACTGCTCTCACGTTCCCGAATCAGATCAGTCAGCAGAGTCTTCGCTTGCAACGTCTCGTTGCTCGCCAGTTGTTCCTGCGCGGCTCGAATGATCGGGTTGTCGCTGCGAGGTTCCTCAGTGTCGACGATCGACTCGATGCTCTCGGCCTCTGCCCTGGGTGCTTCGTTGGCGGCCAGGGTTGTCGCGTCCTCGCTAACGGAATCCAGTGAACTCAGTTCCGCTGGCGCCGGGTTTGCGCTGTCGATGACTTTTTCGCTCTGTGCCAGCGCACCGCCAGCGCCGATCGCCAGCAAAATGAGCAGCAGTCGCCGGGCGCATCGATTGCGGTGCGAGTTCAGTGTTTCCAGGCCGGTCCCGTCGGGGGTCACCATTGGCATGCTTTGTCCGTATGATTCGGTTCTTGAGAAGGCCGGGTCGCGATGCGGCCAGACGTTGTTCTACCGTGGCGGCTCCTGGCTGGCAAGGAGGCAGGACCATTGCGTGGCTGTGCTGTCTAACGATACAGAACCGTCCCGTCAGTCTGAGCGCTCGATCGCCATACCAGGAAACGAAGAAAAGCCCGCCAATGAGTGATGATTTTCAGCAGCAAAGCGACGACTCACTGGACGCCAGGGGCCTGCTTTGCCCGGAGCCTCTCATGCTCGTGCGCAATCGATTGCGCGAGATGAGCCCGGGTGCGCTTCTGTACGTGTGCGCGACGGACCCTTCGACGGAACGGGATTTTGACAACCTCTGTCGCTTCGTCGGCCACGAGATGGTCGGCAAGAAGGTAGATACCGAAGTGCTCGAGTTTCTGCTGCGCCGGAAACCCGCATGAAGCCGCCGCGCTATTTTGCCTATGGCTCGAATATGAATCCCGTGCGGGTGAGGGAGCGTGGCCTGAACGTGTTGACCTGTGAAGCGGCGACGTTAGCCGGTTTCGCATTACGTTTTGACAAAGTCTCAAGCCTGCATCCCAGCGAGTCGCACGCCAACATCGTTCGCGAGCCTGGCGCGAGTGTCGAAGGCGTACTGTACGAACTTGCAAGCCACGATGACATTCTGCGAATGGATCGATTCGAGAACACGCCGGTGAACTACTCGAGAGAGGTGGTGCTGGCAGAGACTGCGGAAGGTTCCAGGCCGGCCTGGACCTACTTTGCTAATCCGGCGGTACGCGCCGAGGGGCTTGTGCCTTCGGACGACTACCTGGCGCATCTGCTGGCGGGTAGAGATTTCCTGTCCGTAGGCTACCTGGCGGACATCAGGAGGCTTGCAGGTCGTGCTGACTGATCGGGATATCGCAGCGGCTTTTGACGCCACATTTGCGGATGCGAACGTTTGTTTGCTCGGTGGCGCGAACGTGCCGTACTACCTGCCGGCGAGATCGCAGGGCGAACTGGCGCGAGTGTTCTATACCTTTGACTACCCTGCGAGCGCGCTGCATGAAGCGGCGCATTGGCTACGGGCGGGCCCTGCGCGGCGACGGCTGCCAGACTACGGTTACTGGTATGTGGATGAGCCGCGTCCTGCGCCTATTCAACGAGCGTTTCTCGCGGTAGAGGCGCATGTGCAAGCGCTCGAGTGTTTGCTCAGCGACGCAGCGGGGCTTTCCTTTCGCGTCAGCGTGGACGACTTTGTCATGCCCCAGGCTGAAATAGACGCGTTCGAGCGGCGTGTCCGCAATCTCGCCAGCAGTCTCAGGGAGCATGGGTTGTCTGCCCGAGGCCAGCGATTTTCGGCCGCGCTGGGGCAAGCGCGCGCCAGCAGGGCGGCCTGATGCTCACGCTGATTGATGGCAGCTTCCTGTTCTTTCGCGGCTTGCACTCGATGGAAGACAGCATTCGCGCCCCCGGTGGCGAGCCGGTGAATGGCGCTTTTGGTTTTGCCGCCGCGCTGCTGTCGGAATTGTCAGCAGCGCCGGCTAGCCATGCGCTCGTGGCTTTTGATGAGAGCCTGGGTAGCGGTTATCGGCACGCGCTGTACCCAGACTACAAAGCCAACCGCCCGCTGCCGGACGATAATATTCGATTCCAGTTGAACGCCTGCAAGGCATTCTGCGATGCGCTGTTGATACCGGCGATGGCAAGCTCGGATTTCGAAGCCGACGACATCATTGCCTCGGCTGTGGCGCTTGCTGAGGGCGATGTTCGCATCGTCAGTCGGGACAAGGATCTGAAACAGCTCCTGTCGGATCGCGTCCACATGTGGGATCCGGTCAGTCGTCGGGAACACAGCAGGGCCAGTTTTTCGAGCGAATTCGGCTTTCCACCTGAGCGGTTTCCCGACTACCAGGCTTTGGTAGGGGATTCCGGTGACAACGTCCCTGGCGTGCCGGGGGTCGGCGCGAAGACGGCGGGTACGCTTATGGCTCGCTATCAACGGCTAGAGGATGTCATCGCGTCGGTGCCGCGCTGGCAGGACGACGGCATCAAGCTGCCGCCGGCGGGAAAAGTGGCAGCGTCGCTGGCCGAATTTGCATTGAGAGCTCTAGCGATGCGAGAGCTTTTGAAACTGCGTCAGGACGTGCCGGTGGCGGGTCTTGATCTCGCTCTCAACGCGCCCGATGAAGATCGTTTCGCTGGTGCTCTGGAACGCCTTGGTTTGGCTAACCTGCGGGCATCGGTCAATCGCTATCGCGCGGCGCGGTTCAATCAGTGAGCCCTTCGCTGCGCTTTGGTCTGGTCCTGAATCCAGTCGCCGGCGTCGGTGGCCCTGCGGGCCTGAAGGGCAGCGACGGTGCAGGCATTCAGGAGCTCGCGCTGCAGCGCGGCTATTCGCCCCGGGCGGCTGCTCGAGCAGGTTCGGCCCTGGCGGCTTTCAGCAAAGCGAGCGAAGTGCATTGGCACTGCGCGGGCGGCGTCATGGGTGAAGACGCTCTGCGCGCTCGAGGTGTTGAGCCGGATGTTGTTTATCGACCCTCCGTGTCCGCCGGTACGACCGCTACGGATACTCGATCCGCCGCGACTGCTCTGGAGCGAGCGGGTTGTGATCTGATCGTCTTTGTCGGCGGCGACGGGACGGCGAGGGACATGCACGCCGCGTTAGGTGATCGCGTTCCGGTGCTCGGCGTGCCGGCCGGAGTAAAGATGCACAGCGCGGTGTTTGCGGTGAGCCCGGAGGCGGCTGGGCAGCTTCTCGAGTTGCTGGTCAGTGGCGGGTTGGTCGCGGCGGTGCGCGCGGATGTTCGGGACATTGACGAGGCGAAGCTGCGCGCAGGTGAGATCGGCAACCGCTTCTATGGCGAGATGAGCGTCCCGGACTTCGCAGGCTATCTCCAGCAAACCAAGATAGGTGGGCGAGAAAACGAAGCGCTGGCCGTCGAAGAGATTGTTGCCGATATCGAACAGCGCTACGCCGATGAGGCTGGATTGCTGGTGCTCGCACCGGGCAGCACGGTTTACCGCATCAAGCAGGCACTGGGCATAAATGAACCGACGCTGCTGGGCGTTGACGTGCTGCTTGATGGCCGGTCGCTGCTACTGGACGCAAACAGTCAGCAGATTGACGGGGCGGTGAACGATGCGGGTGGGGCGATTTTGATTGTGAGTTTCACTCGAGGTCAGGGTTTTCTGTTCGGTCGGGGTAATCAGCAGCTCTCTGCCGGTCTGCTGAAAGGTCTTCCGCGCGAGAATCTGGTTGTCGTCGGCACCCGTAGCAAACTCGCCACGCTTTCTGGCCGCCCCTTGTTGGTGGATACCGGTGATGCGAATGTTGATCAAGAGCTTGCCGGGCTTATCGAAGTGACGGCCGGCTTTGAGGATCGCTTGTACTACCAAGTGGTCACTGGTTTCCAAGCGCGCGAATCCGAGACGCCAGATGAGTAGCACAGAAGGGCCGGATCTGGATGTTGTCCTCGCCTGGATCGAATCGAGGCTGCAGGATGATTTCCTTCCGGATGCGGATGCACGACGCCTGTTTCACGGCCGTGGACACGCCTTTGCCGGCTTTGCCTGGCTTACGGTTGATTACTATTCCCCGTATGTGCTGATCGGTGCGTTTGGCGAACCGGACGCGCAGCGAGTTGAGCTTCTTGATCGCCTTATTCAGGCGCTAGTCAATCGTCTGCCGGATGTGCGCGGTGTTGTGGTTCAAGCACGCCAGGGTCGGCGCACGTCCGCAGAGGTTGCCTACGGCGAGGTTCCCGAATGTATAGAAGCGCTGGAAGCGGGGTTGAAGTTTGAACTGCAGCCCACGCGTAACCAGAACGTTGGTCTGTTTCTGGACATGCGGCCCGTGCGGGATTGGCTGCGCGAGCATGCCAAGGGCAAGCGTGTGCTTAATCTGTTTGCCTACACCTGCGCGTTTTCCGTGCACGCCGTTGCCGGTGGCGCAGTGAGCGTTGTCAATAATGACATGGCGCGTCCGGTGCTGGATTGGGGCGTGCGCAACCATCGTCTCAACGGTCAAAGCCTGGACGGCATTCGCATGTTGCCGCATAACCTGCTTAAGAGCTGGGGCAAGATGGGGAGGCTGGCGCCGTTCGACATCATCGTTGCAGACCCGCCGACCAACCAGGGCGGCAGCTTCAATGCGGAGAAGCATTACCCTGTTCTGTTCAAGAAGCTCTCCGCGATGCTGGCGCCGGGCGGATATCTTGTGGCTTGCCTGAATTCACCGTTCGAAGGGCCAGAGTTTCTGCGCGACAACGCAGCGCGCTACGCGCCGCAACTGACCCACCGCTTCGACTTTCCGGTGCACCAGGATTTTCCCGATGCGACCCCGGAGCGGAGTCTCAAGGTTCAGGTCTACAGCCGCTGACGATTACTCGCACGAGTGCCGACTGTGTGAGCACGCTGGCGCTACTGCCGATAGGTTGCCAGGAAGCGATCGATACGGCCGATGGCATCGGTGAGGATCTCTTCCCGCGGCAGGAACACCAGCCGGAAGTGATCCGGTTCCGGCCAATGGAATCCGGTGCCGTGGGTGACGAGAACTTTCGCCTCTCGCAGGAGATCCAGCGCAAAGCGCTCGTCGTCGACGATGTTGTAACGCCGGGTATCGATCTTGGGAAACAGGTACAGCGCGCCCTTAGGCAGCATGCAGGTCACACCATCGATCTGGTTCAGAAGGCTGTGCGCCAGTTTGCGCTGGCGGTTGAGCAACCCGTTGTCTGTCGTTAGGTCGAATATGCTCTGGTGGCCGCCGAGCGCCGTTTGCACCGCGTGTTGAGTCGGCACGTTTGAGCAAAGACGCAGGTTCGACAGAATGTTCAGGCCTTCGATGTAGTTAGCCGCACGGCGCTTGGCGCCGCTGATGATCATCCAGCCCGTGCGGAACCCGGCTACTCGGTAGGCCTTCGATAAGCCGCTGAACGAGACGGTCAGCAGGTCGTCACTCCGGGTGGCGAGGGGGATGTACTCCGCGCCGTCGTAGGTGATCTTGTCGTAGATTTCATCCGCGAAGACAACGAGGTCTCGCTCGCGGGCGAGGGCGACAATGCCGTCCAGCACGTCCGCTTCGTAAACCGCGCCCGTGGGATTGTTGGGGTTGATCACGACCACTGCGCGAGTACGACTTGTCGTCTTCGCGCGCATGTCGGCCAGATCCGGTTGCCAGTCACTTGCCTCGTCGCAACGATAGTAAACAGGGGTGCCGCCGGCCAGGCTGACAACCGCTGACCATAGCGGGAAGTCGGGCGCTGGAATGAGCACCTCGTCGCCGTCGTTGATGAGGCCCTGAACGGCCATCTGCACCAGCTCGCTGACGCCGTTGCCGATGAAAACGTCTTCAATGGTGACGCCATTGATGCCCTGTTGCTGGCATTGCTGCATGACCGCTTTGCGCGCAGAGAACAGCCCTTTCGAATCGCAGTACCCCTGGGATGCGGGCAGGTTGCGAATCACGTCCTGAATGATCTCGTCTGGCGCATCGAGGCCCCAGGGCGCCGGGTTGCCGATGTTCAGTTTGATGATCTTGTGGCCGTCTTCTTCGAGACGCGCGGCTTCATCCATGACCGGGCCTCGAATGTCGTAGCCGACGCCCGCCAACTTTGCGGATTTCCCGATAGGGCGATGCGCAACAGGCGTCAGCGTGGCGACGCTTGATGATTCGCCCGGCGAAGAAGAAACATGGCTGCTGGGCAGTGGGGATTCTGGCTTTTCGGTACTCATGAGCTTGGCACGCAATCGTTGACTGACAGTAGTTTTGCGAGTGTAGCAGCGCCGCGTCAGCTCGGCTGCTATTGATGTCGTGCCCCCTGTCACCATATCCGCTATTCGGCCGGACACGCCCGGTCGATCGTAGGGCGGCCTTCACGGGTCGCCGACAATAGCCGGCGTACGCTTTCGGCGGCTGGAACCGGCAGTCAACTCGGTGCACAGTGTCGGCAACAGCCGCGTACTCGGGCGTGCAGCGATGCCGAGGATAGGGGCTAGAGACAAAGCGACAAAGCGGTTTACACGATTTCGACGGTCAGGAGATTAGCCATGGCAGAGCAAACACCCATTTCATCGCCGCAGGACGATGAGTATCGAACGAAGCTAGATGAGGAACAGTACGAGGTTGCTCGTTGCGGCGGCACCGAGCGAGCGTTCACGGGCAAATACTGGGATACGAAAACGCCGGGCACCTATGAGTGCGTGTGCTGCGGCACAGCGTTGTTCGATTCCGAGACGAAGTACGATTCCGGTAGCGGTTGGCCCAGCTTCTACGCACCGATTAACGAGGCTGCGGTTGCGAGCAAGGAAGATCGCTCGCACGGCATGGTTCGCATCGAGAGCGTCTGTGCAAATTGTGACGCGCATCTGGGGCATGTTTTTCCGGACGGCCCTGCGCCTACTGGGCTGCGCTACTGCATGAACTCAGCGTCGCTGAATCTGATCGAACGGGACAGCTAGAGGTTCGGGGCGTCGTCGCCATGGCGATCAGGGGTTTGGCGTGCTTGCTGGCGATCTCGTTGCTCGCGATGCCAGCTACTGTCCATGCGACCGACGCCTGGGCTCTCGTTTATGCCGACGGCCTCGATGTAAGTGAGCGTCCCGAACGCCTTGCGGTTGCGCGCTCGCTGGAGGGCCGCGTCCGACATCTGTCGAACGCGGTTCCTGTGCTCAGCAAATCTGATACTAAACGGCTAGCCGAGCGGGAAGCCGATGTGGCGGATGAGCCGGCGTCAGGGCGAGGCAGGAGCCGGCTGTATCTTTCCGCCGCGTTCCAGCAACGTGAGCTGAGGGTGCTTCTCAATGAAATCAACGCCGCCCTCAGTTGCATTCCCAAAGCCAGGACCGAGGCGGCTGAGATGGTCTGCTGGGGACAGGCTGCAGTTGCTCTACAGGAAGATCAGAAACTGCGTGTCGCCCTGAGTGTGCTGCGAGACAGGCGAGTTTTGCCGAAAGACCGGACGTTCCCGGTAAACGGGCAGGATCCGGAGGTGTGGTATGACGCCTACGGCAAAGGCATCCTGCGTTATATTCTTCACCCTTACCTTGAACGCCAGGCGGAAGTACTGCAGTCCGAGAATTCGGGCCCAGGCAATGGCAGCGCCGGCAATCGTGCCATTGAGTCGGCCGGCACCGATGTTCAGTCCAACGTTTCACAGCCATCAGAGCAACGCAGTGATGATCAATAGCCGTTCGATGAGAAGATTCTTTGGCAATCTCGCGCTTCTGATCTGCGCTGCGATCGCAGCACCTCCCGCGTTCGCTTCGGAATCCATTCTCTTCAACGGCTCGCCGGCCTTTGATTGCTACCGAGCGGCGGCCAATGATCCGCATCCCAGCGATATCGATAACTGCACGCTGGCGATCGAACGGCAACAGCTATCGTCCATCGAGCTGGCTGCTACTTACTCCAACCGCGGCGTCATCTACTCCCGCTTCGGCGATATTCGCGAAGCGATGTCCGATCACAATCGTGCTGCCGAGCTGGCACCTGAGCTGCCTAACGTCTTTGTGAATCGAGCGAACGTGTTTACCAAGATGCGACAGTACGAATCTGCGCTGGATGATCTGGACAGGGCGGTCTCACTCGGTGGTGAGGTTGCACCTATCGCGTACTACAACCGGGCGCTGCTGCACCAGTCGCTGGGCAATAACGAGGCGGCGCGCTCCGACGCGCAAACCGCCGCTCAGCTCGCGCCGGAAACCGTTGAGTATCAGTTGCTGCGCGACTCGTTAGCGCCCTGATCGCGGCACTGGGCCGCTACCGTTCTGCTGTGGCACTAGCTGCTCGCCGCTAGAACCGCTGCGAGACCACGGCGCAGCTCTTCGACAAAACTTGTTGGCTGCTCGAATGCAGCAAAGTGACCGCCTTTTGCCGGTTCGTTCCAGTAGACGATCTCACGATAGCGGCTCTCCGCCCAGCGCTGGCTCGGCGCGAATATCTCCTTAGGAAATATGCTGCAGGCGGTAGGCAAGTGAACATCGTCTCCCATCATGTTCGCAAAGCTCTCCCAGTACAGCCGGGCCGATGACGCGCCGCTCGCGGTTAACCAGTACATCATCACGTTGTCGAGCAGTTCTGTTCTCGTCAGAATGTTTTCCGGGTGCCCGTCGCAGTCCATCCAGCGCCCAAATTTCTCGATGATCCAGGCTGCCTGGGCGACGGGTGAATCCACCAGTCCGTAGCCGACGGATTGAGGGCGGGTGCTTTGCTGTTTCGAGTAGCCGGAGTCCCAATCCTGATAGTACTTAGCAGAGGCGAGTGCTGATTTCTCTCGCTCGGTCAGGCTCTCGGGGTCGCTCAGATCGGGCCGTGCGTTTGGCATGTTGGTGTGGATGCCGATACAGCTGTCGGTGCACTGAATCGCTATCGATGTGGTGACGCCGCTACCCCAATCGCCACCCTGGGCCAGATAACGCGAGTAGCCAAGCGCTTCCATGATGGCGTTCCAAGCAAGAGCCGTGCGCTCTATGCCCCAGCCGGTACTGGTTGGCTTGCCGGAGAAGCCGTAGCCGGGAAGCGACGGTAGTACCAGGTGAAAAGCTGGTTGATCCGCGGGCGGGGCGGTCAGTGGTTCGATGACTTTCAGAAACTCCACAACCGAACCGGGCCAACCGTGAGTCATGATCAACGGAGTTGCGTCGCTGCGCGCTGAGCGAATGTGCAGGCAATGAATGTCGAGCCCGCCCACGTTGATCATCACCTGGTCATACGCATTCAAGCGCGATTCGAGCGCCCGCCAGTCGTAGTCATGCCGCCATGTGCGCGCGACATCCCGCATGTAGGCGACAGGCGTACCCTGGTTCCAGTCGTCAACCGTCTCGGCCTCGGGCCAGCGAGTGTTGTCCAGACGCTGGGCCAGATCCGCCAGTGCACTTTCGGGAACCGCGATTGAATAGTCGTTAATACTGCTAACGGGCATGTCGGTGGTGGTCATGAGGGGTTCTTGTTGACTGCAATGTGGAGGAGCCATCTTGCCCGTTCCTGGCCAGCTTCAATAGCTGTTTGGCTCGCCGGCGCGGAGCGTTGGTCGGTGAGTAGCTTGTCATCAAAGCACCGCAAGCGATTGTCAGCCCTGAAAAAAAATGGGCTCGTGCTTGTTGCACTTGTCGACGCGGGGCGTATATTTCGAGTCTATCGGTCTGGCTGGGGGCTAGACTGAGGCCTGTGGATAAAGACGGCTCGGCAATGATCGAACCGCGACCACGGGATGGCATGTCCGGCCACTGTGCCGGCGCACCGGAAGGACACGACATCATGGGGATTACCCGCCTTACTCGGCCGGGATTGTCACCAATCCGCCGACGACTCGTCAGTTTGCCCGCTCGTGGGCAAGCCAATCGCTCGCCTCAGCGAACGGAGCTAGAGCTCCAGGAAATGCCCGATACATCGACGCAGGGCACCAGTTCTGAACTGTTGTCCTGGGACTGGGTGACCAGCCTGATCAAAGCGCAGCGGGAATTCACGATCACGACGTTGCACGCGGTGTACCCGCACGCGACGCCGATCACTGCGGTATGGATCGATGGCGATCTGATCTTCCGAAGCCCGGATAGCATCGCTCGTCGAATTGACCGCGGGCCGACCGTGGATGTGACGTTGTGCACCAGTGAGGCGACGGTGGAAGTGAGTGGCCAGGCAAGGCGCATTCGCAGTAGTGACGTGCAGGCTGCCGCCTGGCAGAAAGCCTATGCCGATAAGTACGGCTTCAATGCCGGCCCGATCGATGGGTTGTTTGTGCTTGAACCTCAGGCCGTCTCAGCCAGCCGTCCACGACGCATCGGCGCTGACGGAGCCTGCCAGCAGGAAGAACGCACGACAGACTGGCTGTTCGCCTGAGCAACAGGTTGATCGGCGCAAAGATGCGTCGAACCCTCACTGAGTCATTTTCAGCGAGTCAGGGCGAGTTCGGCAGGCGTTAGCTCGTCAGGAGTTAGCTCGTCAGGAATCCGTAGTCACGGTGTCTTCATCAACGAAACAGATGTGATTGCCAAACGGATCTCGTGCGTAGAACGAGCGCTCGCCGGAGGCGCGTAACTCAATCTCGCCCAAGCTCAACCCATCTACCTGGCGTTTCAGAAACGTCGCTCCGCGTGCTTCGCAGCGAGCATAGGTCTCCGCCAGATCGCTGACAGCGATGAAGATGTCTTCGGGATTCGGCTTCGGTGTCCGGCTTTCGCCGTCCGCAATTGGGTCATAGCACGAGAGGATCGTGCCGTCACAGTCGAAGTTGTGGCGCCCGGGTGAGACCCGGGAACCTTCGATCTCCAGTACCGCTTCGTAGAAAGACTGCGCTTGGTCGACGTCTTTCACCGGCACCAGAACTCGATAGAGTCGAGGCATTGATGGTCTCCATCGCTATTGCGATTGTTAAGACTCCTTGAGACTAGCGAATAGACGCCCACCATTCAAACGCGGCTAGAAGCATCACATCGCTACATCGTGAGGCTTTGCACTGCGTGGCCGCCATCGATGCGAATCACCGAACCCGTCATGTAAGCGGAGCTATCGGATGCGAGCATCAGAAGCGGCCCGTCGAGATCGCCGAAATCGCCGAAGCGTCGTAGCGGAATGGCCTTGCGGAAGGTGGGCGCCGCTTCGCTTTCGAGCAGTATCCGGCTGACGTCGGTCAGGATGTAGCCGGGTGCTAACGCGTTGACCCGAATCCCATAGCGCGCAGCTTCCAGCGCCAGCACCTCGGTCATGCGCGTGACGCCACCCTTAGATACGGCGTAGGGAAACTGGCCTTTGATCGTTCGAGTGTCCGTTAGCGAGGAGATGTTGATGATGTTGCCGCCGGCAACCTCGTGTTTGATCACGCGCTCTGTGAACGCTTTGCTCATCATCCAAACGCTCTTCAAATTCGTGTCGAGCACGTTGTCCCAATCATCCTCGTCGATCATGAGGTAGGTCTTCGCACCAGACTCGATGCCCGCGTTGTTGACCAGCACATTGACCGCGCCGAACTCGGCCTCCGCCGCATCGAAGAACGCTTGCACGCTCGAGCTGTCTCGAACGTCAAGCGCGCATGCAACCGCTTCGCCGCCGGTAGCTTTGATTTGTTCAACACGCTCTGAGAGTTTGTCAGTACGCCGGGCGCCGAGTACAACCTTCGCGCCGGCGTCGGCGAGTACACCGGCAAAATGGTGGCCAAAACCGGAAGACGCGCCGGTGATTGCGATGGTTTTTCCCGTCAGGTCAAAGGTGTTCATGAGTTCTGCTCGCGAAGGTGAATTGCGTGAGGCGCAATTGTAGCGGGCATTGCGCTTCGAGGCAGAGCTCGAGGTGTTACGCGGTGACTAGGTTGTGCGCCTTGTTATCGCGGACGTATCTCGGTGCCGAGGCCCGCAGTGATGAACGCTGCAGTAGCGGGGGCCTCGACGTCCGCCGTGTGCCAGACGCCGGGATCGTTGACCACGTATTCGCCGGCCGTGATTGTCACCGACGCTTCGCGTCCGTCCGGATATTCCTGATGCAGCGTTATCGAGCCCGCCGTGCACAGAACGACTTCGTGGCCTTCAGGGTGCATCTCCCAGGTGTCCCAGGATTCGGCAAACGTGTGCATCGATACGAGCCGGCCTTCCTTGCCATCGCCCCCGTGCGCTTTGCCATAGTCCTCGTACCAGGACATCTCGCCCGTGAATTCCGGCAGCGGTACGGCGGTTGCGCCGAGCCCGAGGTGGATGGGGTTCTTGGCGATGGTGTGAACGGACATGGGCTGGCTCTCACGAAGTGAATCACCCGAGCTTACACCGATCGATTCGAACTTCCCGCCGCCTCCGGAAGGTCCCGGTCGCGGCCAACCCCATTGAACGTTGACTTCCAACTTATATGTAATATAGTAATTACATGATTACTAATGACGATATGGATGCTGTCTTCCATGCTCTCGCGCATGCCACTCGCCGGGCGATTCTCGACTTCGTGCGCGCAACGCCGGGAATCGCCGTGGGCGAGTTGGCGAGGAATTTCGACGTCAGCCGAATTGCCGTCATGAACCATTTGGCCGTGCTCGAAAAGGCCAACCTGGTTATTAGCGAAAAAGAAGGGCGCACGCGAAGGCTCTACCTCAATGTCATGCCCATTCAGGACATACATGAACGCTGGACCGACACGTTGTCCGCCCATTGGGCGGAGCGGGTAAACCACATTCGACACGCAGCAGAAGCTGCGGCAAGAAAATCACAGGGGAAGAATCGTGATGACTGAACCAAATTATGCGAAAGCAAACATCAACCGTACGTTTATCGAAGCGCCAATTGAAACCGTCTGGTCGACGCTTGTCGCGACAGACAAGGCCCTGCCATTCTTCTTTGGCTCGATCTGCCAGACCAAAGATGGCCTGAAGGTTGGACAGCGATACCGGATGGTGCACCCGAACAAGAAGATCGCCATGGTTGTCGGTGAGGTGATCGCATTTGACCCACCCAACATCTACTCGCACACCTTTCAGATGACCAACATCGACGAACCGCCCTGTAAGGTGACCTATGAGCTTGTCAAAGCCGATGGCGGAACTGAGTTCAGTCTGACCATCGAAAATGCGCTTGAAGGCGGAAAGCTCATCAAGGAGATGGTCTCTGGTCAGGAGTTCATTGGCAGCAATCTGAAGTCGATCTGCGAAACGGGAAAACCTGCCTTCTCCGGCAAGATGGTGGGTTTGCTTGGGCCTGTCTTTGGGTTGCTCAGCAAGAAGTCTCAGAAGGTTGAGCACTGGCCGCTCTGAAGTCGGCTATGAGTGAGCTGAACCGTTTTTGAGAACTGGTCGGAGTGAGAGGATTTGAACAGGCAGGCTCAAAGCGACGGCCGGCCTGAGGTTGTAAGGCTGTTCAGCGGGCTGAGTACCCTGAAGAATTGGTCGGAGTGAGAGGATTTGAACCTCCGGCCCCTACGTCCCGAACGTCATCAATGGCATGTTTCTGCTGTTGTGAAAACCCTAGTAAAAATGGCTACTTGCATCGTGAAACGAGCAAATACGCTGATATTTCCTTCCTTGAGCTTGTGACAATGAAAGTCATGCGTTGCCATTGACTGACACAAAGTAATACTATTGAGGGCACTAGACGAGGCCCACGACGGTATGAGTAGAGCAGGCGAAACTGGCGGCTGGCCGCAGCGGTTTAGTGTTTCGTACATCAATGCGCTGAAGCCTCGGTATCGCCAATATGAGAAGGGCGAGAGAGACACCAAAGGTCTTCGAATCATCGTCTATCCCTCCGGCGTAAAGTCCTGGCGCTTTGTTTGGGCGCGCGGACGCGGTGTAGCTCTAGGCAGGTATCCACAAGTCAGCATTGCTATGGCTCGGCACGAAGTGTCGAACGTACTTCAGAGAATTCAAGAAGGGGCTGACCCGAAGCCGCTCTATCTACGCCCTGCAGAGCCCCGTGCTCGCCGCTTGCGCTTTTCTGACTACCGAGACGACTACACCAAAGACTTCACTGCCTTGAAACGGGCAGAGGGCTTCTCGGCCGGTTCGTTGGACATATTGAAGATTGTTTTGAATGATCTTGGTGGCGCTTATGTGGATAGCTTCGGCTATGACGATGTAATTGACTACCGAACTCGACTCATCGAGAAAGGTAATGCGCCTGTCACGGTAAATCGAAAAATCGAAGCCCTTCGGCCCTACTGGCTTTGGGGGCGTCGGCATCGCACCTACCGTGGTGCTCGCTGGCCAAAACTTAGCCCATTCGTTGATCCTGAGACCGGTGAGAAGTTGCAGCCGCTCAAGAAGGGCAATCCGCGCGGTGAGGCAGTCCGCTGGATACCACCAGAAGATGAGACGCGTATCCGGGCTTACAGCGCTGAGATAGGCGGTCATTTTGAAGTGGCGGTCGCGATGGCGTTAGGTGCCGGCATGCGCCCCTCAGAGCTGTTCCGTGTGCGCTGGGAGGATGTCCGGGAGAACACCATTTATGTGTTCAAGAGTAAGTCCGCAACGTCGCGCTATGCCCGTATGGATGAGCCGTGTCGAAAACTGATGACGAAGTGGAAGCGTCTTCATCACAACGAGCCGCCTGATGGCAATGTGTTGGGCGTAACGACCATCAAGAAACCATGGCTGAAGATGCGAGAAGTCTTGGGGATGCCTCACACGCTTCATATGTGTCGTCATACCTATATCACAAGGCAGAGAGCAGCCGGAGTGGGTTGGATGACCCTAGGTAAACTTGTTGGGCATTCAGAGCAGGAAATGACCGATCGGTACAGTTTTCTCGATCACGAGCTTGGCCTTGTGGACGATAGATCGATCTCCCTGTGAGCAAGGACAGGTCAAAAAGCACGGATTGGCACCAGCTTTTTGATACCAGTGAGCTTCACCACGTTGTTTGGAGTCTTGAACAGCAGGCGAAAGCGGTTGAAGCGCACCCAGGTAAGGTTGAGTTCCATATCCAGAATGCACTTAGAGACTTGCTCAACGTTCGTTTGCGAGAGTACGTCAATGAAAATCATCGAGAGTGCATGACGGAGGACCTCCGCGCAGCGTATGTGTTGTTGGAGTATTCGAGGGCGATTTCGGATCAAATGGACGCTGGCGAGCTTGAGCCTGGAGCCAGCGCACATCTGGAGTTTCTATGGATCAATTTTGTTGCTGAGGCGACTGGTCCGACCAAAGTGTCTGAACACTATCAGAATGTTGAGCACGGAAGGCGTGGTGGTGGATCGACTTCCGTAGATCCGAAGATGGTGAAGGTTATTGAGGACGCCGGTCGAAAACTACTCGTGGATGGAGTTGCCCCCAGGAACCTTGTGAGAGAAGTAAGTCGACGGCTACAGACTATGGTGGGATCGGATATTCGCTTCGCACCGAGTGAACCCACGATCCTGAAGTATCTTAGGTTGTCCGGGATTAAGAAAAAGTAGGAAAAGAGGCCCCCTTCTTTTCCCAAACATACCTGTCCTTGATTCACTCTTCTCTGCGTCGAATAGCGCAAGGAAAGCAAGTGAATCTCAATGCCGACAAGATCTACTCCCCAAGCGAGGCCGCAGACTGTATCGGTGTAAACCGTCGCACTATCCATCGCTGGATTGAGCGTGGCGTTCTCGACTCTTCTCGGATTGGCGGTCGTCGCGTCATTCTTGGCCAAGACATCGTGGCGGCTCTAAAAACGGGGCGAGCGCGATGAATGTCCGAAGGGTAAATCGTGACGGGGTCCGCGCATCGATTAGTGTCGCAAGAAATAGCCAGCGTGACCCGATCAAGCCGAACCCGGATTCCAAGCTCCACCGTGTTCTAGCTGCGCTGCATGTGCGAAGCCTAAACCGCTTTGAAGCTGAAGAGCTAGGTGATCACACTCTCAACTCAACGGTCTCCAAGCTGCGCGGCATGGGTCATGTAATCCTAGGAGAGTGGGAGAGGGTTCCGTCCCGATTCTCTCGCGACGTTCGTGTCATGAGGTATCGAGCGGCCAGCACAGGCGGAAGCGAGCGATGACCCGTGGCGAAGAAACGCAAAGAGCGCTTTGGCCAGATTCCGAAGAGAGTTGTGTACAGCGAAGCATTCCAATCGCTCTCAGGGCGCGCTCCGCACCTGCTTCTCGTGGCGTGTTGCGAGTACCTCGGACCGTATACGAACGGTCGGATTGCGCTGCCCTATACCGAGTACACAAAATTCGGGTTCAAGAGTCGCGACACTATGGCTCGTGCTGTTGCTCAACTTTTGGAACGCGGTCTACTCATGCGAACTCGGCAGGGCGGACGGACTTCTCGAAATCTAAAATCGTTATATGCATTGGGGTGGTTGCCGATCGAGTGTCACCCAGATCTGGAAGTCGAAACACCGTGTGCGGCCCCCGATCATTGGCGCGACTATCGCGTTTGACCGTACCGGTAAACCAGTACGGAACCGTACCGAAATTTGCAGTCTCACCGTACCGGTTCGTGAGCTTTCGGTACCGGTTTGTCGGGACGCGACCGTACCGAAATGTCGGTAACCTCTTAAGACTCTTCCCTGAGGGTCACCTGGGTACCCCCAGGTTCCCTAAGCGCGCGGACTGGCGGGGCTTCAAACACCCAGGCCAGTTCCGCGCGCGCCTTATTCTCCGCCGGTCTGTGTCTCCAGCCTCGCGCTGGCCCACGGCCATGCGAGAGGAGAGTGCCTTAACGGGTAGGGGGGGGTGAAATAGCTAGAGCAGATTCGTTCGAGTACCGGCGGGGTGGCCATTTTTTTGCGCGGACGTTTCAAAACTTTTCGAATCTAGCGAGGATTTATGCCTAGCCGACCAACAACCGATGATCAAAAACGCGCCAGGGGCGAGATGCGACCCTCTCGGCGTGGCTCGAAGGTCGTGTCACTACCCAGCGCCACCCAACCGCCCAAAATGCCGGACTGGATTCTGTCTGACGAAGCGAAGCGGGCTTGGGATGAACTGGCCCCGGAACTCTATGCGTCGGGCGTCGCACAGAAAAATCATGCTTCTGCGTAGGGGCACCT
>CAYGQC010000031.1:0-3813 GCA_964351875.1 uncultured Pseudomonadales bacterium | reverse complement strand
GCGTACGACCGTTCTGCGGCAGATGTTCAATGAGTTTGGTCTTACCCCGGCAAGCCGATCGCGCGTTGAACGTTCTGACTCAAAATCTCCGGAGAATCGATTCTCTGGGAATGGCCGTCGAAAAGGGGGCGATGATGAATAGGTCGGAGACGTCGAAGCGTTACTACAGCTTGCTTCGAACTCAGTTGTCAGCGGTGGTCGAACACGATGCCTGTGACCAAGAGGCATTGGCGGTGGCCCTACTGGCGTTAGCGGTCGATATAGAGCAATTTCGTGGGACCCAATCCTCCGAAACCGCTTTCCTGTTCGAGCAACTCGGTGATCACTTACGCGCTCAAGCGCAGGACATTCGACACTAATGCGTCCGAGAAACCGTATTGTTGGCCTTCGCGACTATGACGCAGCTTTGCGTAAGTACCTCGGGTTCAGTCGGAAGGAGGCATACCTTTTGGCGAAGGGTGGCTGGGCTTTGCTTGAGTCCGCCCGTCGTGAGTTAGAGATGGCGCCAACCTTGTCTTCTAGTGGCGCCAGCCGGGATCAGACACCTGGTCTTTGAAGCTAGAGGCACCTCCCGCGCTCAGGTTACGCGGTGTAGCGATGCGGACTGTCAGCGTGATGCTGGCGCTTCTGAATCTGAAGTCCGCTCAAATCCAAACTTGATGCCAGTCGCGGGATGCGAGGGCATTTGACACTGTCTGGCGATCGCGGGAGCGATTCGCCTCAAGCCAGTTGATCGTTCGGGTGGTGGCTGCCGTGGGATGCCGTTCTGCTGACCGAGTCGAGTTGGATCACATACACCTATGATCTAACGGAAATACCAATGACAGATTTCAGACACGAAGTAACCGGTGCTATTGAGCACTTCAATGACCAATTCGGCATGTATAAAGCCAAAACTGATGAACGTTTGACGCACCTTGAGACTCGCGCGAATCGTCCCCTCCAAGCTGGCGCATCCAGTTGTGAGGATCTGGAATATGCGAAGTCTTTCGAGCAGTACGTTCGTGGCGGTGGCAGCCTCAGCGATGTCCAGAGCCTTGAGCGAAAAGCGCTTGGATCTGGCTCTTCTGCCGAAGGCGGTGCGGCTGTGCCAGAGGTAATCGATAGCTCGATCGAGCGATTGCTGGTCGACATATCACCAATTCGGCGTATATCGCGCGTTGTTCAAGTGCGCACCTCGGACTGGCACCAGCTAGTGGATCTGGGTGGAATGGGATCGGGCTGGGTTGGGGAAACTACCGCTCGGCCAGAGACGGTGACCCCGCAATTTGCTGACCTGAAGATCGAGCCAGGTGAGATATACGCCAACCCGGCGGCGACTCAACGGATTCTGGATGATGCGTTCTTCGACGTTCCCCGGTGGTTGATCGAGAGTGTCGCAGAAGAGTTCGCTGAGCAGGAAGGTGCGGCCTTCATCAATGGTGATGGTACAAACAAGCCGTCTGGCTTCCTTAGTGGCCTCGTGACGGATGAACTCGATGCCGTCAGAGCGTTCGGCACTCTCCAATACATCTCGACTGGCGTTGATGGAGGGCTGCCTGCGTCGGATACGGACGCGGCCGATCTGCTAATCGACGTCGTTCACACCCTGCGGCCCCGATACCGCCAAAACGCCAGTTGGGTTTTGAATAGCACGACGTTAAGTGTCCTCCGAAAGCTGAAGGATGGAGACGGAAACTTCCTATGGCGGCCAGGTCTGTCGGAAAACGCGCCCGCGACGTTGCTGGGTTACCCGGTGATCGAGGCCGAAGATATGCCTGATGTCGCGGTGGACTCCCTGGCGATTGCCTTTGGTGATTTTCGGAAGGGTTACACGATTGTTGAGCATGAGGTCGGTACGCGGGTTCTTCGCGACGATGTTACCAATAAACCCTATGTTCACTTCTACACGACCCGTCGTGTTGGTGGCCGAGTGGTTAACTCAGAAGCGATCAAGCTCGTGAGGTTTTCTACCTCTTAGGGGGGCGATTTTCATAAGCTTGTACGTGGCGAACTAGGGCGTAGCCACTTCGGCGCGCTCTGGTTCTATCGTACACAGAGTTCTGTGTCTCGCCCCTGAAGCTCTCTGATGTGGCGTTTGCACTTTGGGCCAGCTGTAGCTCATGAACTTGGTCTCTGGCGGGCTCAGCTTCTTGACTGAATGCGCCGATCTGAAGTACTAATTTGGCTTGTGGAGCGATTTGCGCTTCCGCGCCACTAAGGAGTCCGACTAGTGGGTCTATTGAACGGTATCGCGGTGGTTTGGGGCGTTAGCGCCGGTGAAGTCGTTTCGATTTTGGTTGGTGCATTGTCCTCAGTGATAGGCCTGATTGCTGCCGTTGCGGCATGGCGTGCTGCAAGCGCAAGCAAGCAATCTGTTTTTGAAATGGTTAAGGCCCGAAATCAGTACGCAAGGCCAGTTCTCGTGTTCGGGGGGATGGATTCGTTCCATATCGACCTTGCCGACACAGAACACGGTAGAAGTCTTTTGAGTCAGGTTCGGGATGCAAGAGTTTCCTTGAGGAACGTTGGGAAAGGGGCGGCGTACGATCTGTCGTGCACCTGGATCTCCAACGCCGGTGTCGCGTTGGCAAAATCAGAAATTGATGTTGAGGGTGTTAACCGACTATTAGCTAGTGCTGACTTGGTGGTGAGTTGGAGTGCTGAGAATGACTCCAAGAAATTAGAGGTCAGAAAGAAATCTTCAGGGGAGAGGCAGTCGGTGATTCCCTTGGCGGCCGTTGTCCACACTCGACGTTGCGCTCATTTGGATGAGAAGGAAGATTTCACCATACAGGTACCGTCGGAAGGGATTTTTGCGCATATTCTGCTGTCTCTAAACCAACTCGCACGCGAGCATAGCCGTGGGGCTGTGGACTCCGCGTACGGGTATTTTCCTCGGGGCGAATACAGCGTTACAGACTCGATTTCGATCGCCACGAAATCGATCACTGACGAACGTGTCTTCTATGAACTAGAGGGAAGCTTCAGCGGAGGGTGCTATACGTCTCGACTTGACGGTGGCAAAGCCTCGATGCTTGCGATCGTAAGCCATGATTGGAGCGAGCAAGTGGTGTGAATCATCGTCTGTAGCTGGAGGTGAGGTGCGGATTCGCAGTGAACGCTTCGGGCAGTCTTCCAATCGGTTTAACTCTCGACCGCACGTTCAGGCAAATTTGAAAGAGTCCACGCGTGGTTCGTCACGCTTGGCGTGAGCCTAGTCCACGAGAGCAGCATGGCTGAGTCAGCGTTTCTACTCGACATGGTGCCTAGTTGTCTTGGGGTGTTACCGCAGGGGAGTGAAATAGTAATAAACGTGAACTAAAACAACGACATGCTAGTCTTAAGGTCTAGTGTGTAGAGTGGGCTGCCCGGATCCGGCGGAAATGGATGACCCTCGTGCCCATTCGGCGCTTGTCCCAGTTGTCCGGAGGCTGGTTGCCTGTATTGTGCGGTATATATGTCAACTCAAATTGATTGGTACATAGCGTTGCTTCGAGCGACGGCTTTCCTGGACACCTCAGAGGTTGCCATTGGCCAGCTATGGCCGGCCGTTTTTGGGCAAGATCCGAGTTCTATCAACCAGAATTTAGAACAAAAGTTTTCGGCTGGTAGTGGCGAAACAGAATTCGGCTCCGTGGAAATGCGGATTGTTGACGGTAGGGCGGATCTGTTTTTGAAGCCGAAGCCTCTCACCAGTGGTGGGGGATTGGCGAATGCGGGTTTGATGGCCGACATTTTTCCGTTGTTCGTCGATGCGGCTTCGAAATGGGTCGAAGAATTGAGCGCGAAGGCGGTATCTAGAGTTGCCGTTGGAGGGGCTCTGTTTACAGT
>CAYGQC010000030.1:30870-31356 GCA_964351875.1 uncultured Pseudomonadales bacterium | reverse complement strand
CATTACTCAATACCCCACTGCCCGTTTGAACTAACAGCAAACTCGTATCGTCGGCGAGGTCAATGCCGCCCGTACCGAAGACGTCGGTAGCGCCGGACAACACGCCACTACTCACCGTCGTACCACCGGTATGGCTATTGGCAGCTGCGAGAGTCACCGTGCCGGTGGACTGCACATCGAGACTACCGTTGCCGGACACGACATTGCTGAACGTCCCACTGCCTGTTTGAACCAACAGCAAACTCGTATCGTCGGCCAACTCAATCACACCGGCACCGAAGGCGTCGGACGCACCAGCCAACACGCCACTCGCTACCGTGGTGCCGCCGGTGTACGTATTGGCACCCGCGAGCGTGACGGTACCCGCAGTTTGAATATCGAGACTGCCGTCGCCGGATATCAGGTTGCTCAGGGTTCCGTCGGCTGGCTGAGTCAGCAGCAGACTCGCATCACTTGTCAGATCGATGGCCCCAGTACCGACCGCAT
>CAYGQC010000030.1:24341-30860 GCA_964351875.1 uncultured Pseudomonadales bacterium | reverse complement strand
CGCGGCCATCGCGCACCGCGACCGGCCCGGGCGCGAGGCCATGGGCATCAGCCCCACACACGCCACTACGGACCATTGTGCCGCCGGCATACGTATTGGCTGCCGCGAGCGTCACCGTTCCGGAGGACTGGACGTCGACGCCGCCGTCGCCGGACACCACATTATCCAGGGTTGCACTGGCGACTGGCGCCAACAACAAACTCGCATCGACCGCCAGGTCTATAGCTCCCGAACCGAACGCGCTGACTTCGCCGGTAAGTGTGCCGTTTGACACCTGAGTGCCACCGGAAAAACTGTTCGCTCCGGCCAGAGTAATGGTTCCGGCGGAGTCGATTTGCAGGCCGCCATCACCGGACACCACGTTCTGCAACGTCTCATTGCCTGTCGCAATCGAGCCAACCAGAAGCGTGGCGTCATCAGACACTTCAATGTCACCGGTTCCGAAAGACGCCACCGTGCCCGCCAGCGTACCCGAATCAATTGTCGTACCACCGGAGTAATCATTGGTACCAGCGAGAGAGATCAATCCGACGGAGTTGCTTATCAGACTACCGCCGCCGGTGACATCATTCTGCAACGTCACGCCCTGGCTGGCGGCAGACTCAACTATCACAGACGCTCCGCTGGCAACGGCAATCGACGCTGAGCCAAACGAATCCGTCTGCCCCGCAAGCGTTCCCGAAACCACCGACGTACCACCGGTGTAGGTGTTGCTACCGGACAAGCGCGACACACCGCTTCCGATCGCCTCCACATTACCCGCTCCACCGATTGTATTGCCGAGTTCAGCATCAATTAGAGCAAGACGCCCATCGTTCTGTACCGAGGACGTGCCCAGGGCGGAATCACTTGCGGCGATCAGATCGGTATCGGCGGCGATATTCGTAATCCCGGCAAAGGTGCTGGAAGTCGTGAGCACCAATTCGCCACCACCCTGCACAATTAGCGACCCCGATCCTGTCAGCGTATTCGCAAGCGTCTGTGTTCCATTCGTGACGTCAAGTTGAAGCACAGACGTCGCAGGCGCGCCGCCGCCATTAAAGTTGATAGCACCTGTGCCGAGTGCTTGTGTGTCCTGGACAGAGAGCGTTCCACGCTGAACGAGCGTGCCACCCGAATAGGTGTTATCGCCGGTGAGCGTCACCAAACCACCAATGACTTCGAAGCTACCCGTGCCGGAAATATCATTGCTGATGGTCACCGGTAGCGAGGCGGAACCCGCGATGAGCTGATCATTGTTGATGATCAGGCCGGTGCCGAGTTCAGCGGAAGGGTCGATCGTTAGCGTGCCGTTGGTAATGCGCCAGTTGCCTTCGAAAGCGGCGCTGTTGGTCGCGACCACAAGCTCGCCGCTGGTATCAATTTCAAACTGCTGATTAAACAATGAACCTGTGCTGACCAGTGTCTGCGTCAGAGTTTCAAAGCCCCCGGGCGCGTCATAGACGATCCGACCATTAGCAGACATGGTAATGGTTGCCGACGGCAGCCCCAGGTAGCTCAGGGAATCTACAAACACTGCACCGTTCGCCCGCACTTCGCTGAAGTCATCCAGCGCCGCGATGCGCACGGTTTGTCCGTTGCCCGTCTCGAGAATTTCAAACCCGTCAATCGGGTTGGACAACGTACCGGCCAGCATCAGCAACCGGTCTCCTGTGCCTGCGCCGGCGTCTATCAGGCCGCTTACGTTGCTGAAGATCGACAGCGTTACAACATCGTCACCCGCGCCAAGATCAGCCAGAACGCCATTGGCGCCGGCGTTTGCCGTACCGAGCAATCGAAGTGTCTGATTGCCGGCATCGCCGACCACAGTAGCCGTCGCGTTAGAAGAGCTGTCTGCAACAAGGCTATTCGTCCCAATCGAGGAGAGATCCAAAGCAGCATTGCCGTTGAGTAGAACGGACGAGCCACTGGCCAGGGAGAGCGATGAACCGTTGACGATACTTAGCGAGCTCTGGGAGAAACTGTTTTCAGTGAGCGATAGCCCTGAGATATCTGAAACTGCAACTCCATCGACATTAATGCGGGCATTCGAGCCAACCACCGTGACCGTAGAACCGGCGGCGTTGGTGTTGCCAGTGAAATCCACCCTTGTCGTGGGTATCTGCGCCGAGCCTGAAATAGATACGCTACTGTTTGTGAAATCATCCGCCAGTGACACCTGAATCCCATCAGCAGCGCCCGCGATCGTCTCGCCATTGGTCGTCCCAGTGCATTCAACCTGATCCCCCGCATCCAGGTTAGCGAGCGTTCCGGTGCCCGTTACGGTGCAAACCGCGTAGGCTTTTCCGCTTACGAGCAATACCAAAAGCATCAGAAAAGATCTGGCAGCCGCGCGGGGCGGCAGCTTAGGCAGATGAATCGAGCCGACTACCGCCGCAGCCCGTGCCGACTTTGCACGCAGCAGGTCAACCGTGCGCGCTCGCGGAAACGTGTTGGCTGCAAACCCTGGTACGGAAGCTGGAGCCGTCCGCGCAGATACTTCTACTTGCATCGTTCTATCCCTTTTGTACAAATGCGCACGCCCGCAGCCCATCATTCGTCAGACATCGATGGAGCTTCAGGCAGCAATCATGGGATCACAGCACAGCGGGCAACTCGATCCCCTCAGATTGGGGGATCGGCACTTTCGACGTGCATTTTCATAGTTTCAGCAGCTTGTTCGGATATGATCCGATGAAGGGAGGCGACGTTTTTCTATGAACAGCACAGCCGCTAAAGACGTACTGAAACTCATCGTTGTCGAGGACGACGCCATCGTTCGGCAGGACGTGATCGAGCGCCTGAGCATTGACGAGGGGATGGAGATCGTCGCATCTGTCGGCTTGCTTTCGGCCGCCACTGAAGCAGTATCGCTTCTCCCAGACGTTGCACTCATCGATCTGGAACTGCCCGATGGGAACGGCTGTGAACTCATCCGGCATGTCCGCGAAGAGGGTTACCCAACAAAATGTATCGTCTTCACCTGCTTCGGCGATGAGAAGACAACCATGGAAGCACTGGATGCCGGCGCTGATGGCTACATTCTGAAAGATGACACCGCATTCAACATCGTCTCGGCCATACAATCTGTGCATGCGGGTGAGTGCCCGATGAGCCCTCGAACCGCCTCACACTTACTGCGCGCACAAAGAAAAGCATTGAGCATTTCGGATAGCTCAGCATCCGAGAGCCACGAAGACTTTCTTCTCAGCCCGCGCGAATTCGAGCTTCTGGAGCTCATCGCCAGAGGCTTCACTTCTAAAGAAGCGGCTCGGAAGCTTCACATTTCACCCTACACGGTTAGCGAATATCTGAAATCCGTGTACCGAAAGATGGGTGTTCGCTCGCGAACCGAGGCGGTCGTCAAAGCATTCGCCAACGGCATCCTGACAGCCGGACGATGACCCTGTCTCCGATTTTGGGAAGCCACTACGGGTCGAGAGCGCGCACCTGGCTTGGCTTGGTATTGGCCATCGCCATCTTCCAGCTACTCTACTGGATGGCAATCAACCCGCTTAAAGACACTGTGCCTGTCACCAAGAGTATGGTTCACACCAACTTCTCGGTCGCCAGTCTCGATTCCCCATCCCTCGAAAGCGCGCAATCCGCTGTCTATGAGACTGCGGTTGGTCCATGGTCAGGATGCTGCACTGCACCCGCTTACTATGCGATCAGATTCAACATCAATCTCGACGAGCGTCCGGCAGGCGACTACGGCGTTGTCACACAGCAACGCGCCGACAACTTTCATATCTACGTGAACGGATATGTAGTTCGAGATTCCGGCACCTTGGGCCCGCAAACAAGTTTCCACGGTCAATTGCGCGAGATTTCCAGAGTCTCCGCCGGCCTCCTTCGGGCGGGCGACAACGAGATTCTTGTCCTCACAGCTCGCAGAGCCTACGAGGAGACGTCTTTCACACTGCTCATATTCGGTGACTACGTTGAGATGATGGCGTTCGGCAACGCACGTCTCTTCTTCTGGAATCAGCTAAGCATCGCAAGCGCGGGTATCGCTCTGGCCCTCGCTTTCGTTTCTCTGTTTCTGATTCGGTACGAGCATCGCAGGAAGTTCGGTCTGGCGCTGTTGACGCTCGCGGGAGCGCTGGCTCTACGCAACAGTTTCTATTTCTGGTACGACTTCCCGTTCGGAGATGCGCTCCGCGCAATCTACTACTTTGCACTCACGATCCTCGTCGCTATCGGCTGGGTCGCCTTCATCAACGAATGGACCGAGAAACCGATCGCCTGGGTGAGAGGAACATCCGCGAGTATCGCACTTGCCACGATTCTCGTCGTGGCTGCTTTCTTCACCAACGAATATACAGTTGCTTATGGGTACAGCACAAAACTCACCGACCTCGTAACTGGCATTTCAGCAGTAGCGTCCCTGGCGCTTCTTACCCATCACTTATGGAACAACCAGGAAGACAGAAGCATCGCTGTGGGCGCTCTTGTCCTCGGAGTCACGCTGACAATCGCTGATGTCTACGGGTACGCGTTTCATCAGATCAACTATGGCCACCAGGATCGGGCTGCCTTCTTCGTGTTACTCGGACTCTCGATATCGCTGGTCTCTCGAAACATACGACTGTTCGAATCAATGAACGCGATCAGCAAGTATCTAAACGGACAACTCGAAGAGAGAGAACAGGAAATTCGTCACCGCTACGAAGATCTTCAGGAAGCTATTCGCGCTCGCGATATTGCGGATGAGCGCCAACGAATCATGAGGGACATGCACGATGGTGTGGGAGGCCAGCTTATGTCACTGGCAACTCGTGCCCGGCGCGGAAATCTCGCCAACGAAGACCTCACGCATTTCATCAATACAACGCTTGCGGATCTTCGCCTGATGATCGATTCGCTCGATTCGGTTGGCGATTCTCTCGACATGGTCCTCGCCAAATTTCAGGATCGCATTCGGCCGATGATTGAAAGCCATGGCGCACAACTGGCCTGGCGCAATCGTCTGGAAAAAGCGGGCCCCGAATACTCACAACGCGACCTTCTCAACATTCAGCGCACGTTGTTGGAGGCAGTATCTAACGCGCTGAATCACGGCCAGCCAGAGAACCTCTGTATTGAGATCCGCGAAGACGGCGGCGAGATTACTATCGAAGTCGTCGATGATGGGGCTGGTTTCGATCAGGATCAGGTTAGCACTGGGCGTGGCTTAAACAACATGCGTCAGCGCATGCGAGCTGTCGGCGGGGAATGTGTCATCCAGTCTAAACGAGGCGGACCGACCCACGTTCGCCTTATCCTTCCCCACGCTGCCGCCGAACCTACTCGCTCGGTAGCTCAAGCAGATCTTCCCACAGAGCCGAACGGTTACTGAAAGAGCGTCATGGTGTCCACCGCCGTCAGCTTGCAAGCACACGCGGCATCTATGATCGTCATAAATACATCTACTCCCTCGGAGCCGCCGCTCTACGGAGGCGATCATTAATCGCTTCACCCAGACCTGTGTTTGGCACGGGCATCACGGCAATCGACTGCGCGCCCGATGCATCGAGCTGCCGCAATAGCTGATACAGATTGGCCGCCGCCTCCGCCAGATCACCAGCCCTCGAAAGGCAAACCGCGTTAGCGGGCGTCTCAGGACCAAACCCCAGCAGTGCTTCACCCGGTTCCGCGCGCGCAGCATTAAGACGCAGCAGCGCGCGCGGGGCGTAGTGTGATCGCAGTTGACCAGGCGCGGTGATCACTGAATCGCCAGGCTCTGCAAGCTTTCCAACAATCGCTTCGATCTCGGCACGCGGTGTCGCACCCGAACGAAGGAGAGTGATTGGCGCGCCCGGCAATATCGCCACAATGGTGGATTCGATTCCGGAGCGACATGGCCCACCATCGAGCACGAGACTGACAGCATCACCGAGCTCATCGGCGACTTCGCTCGCCCTCGTAGGGCTTAGCTTTCCAGATGGGTTTGCCGATGGCGCGGCAAGCGGAGTGCCTATTGCCTCCAACAGAGTCTGCGCGACCGGCTGCGAGGGAACGCGTACGGCAATCGTGTCGAGCCCAGCTCGAGCGAGTTCACACGTGCGAGCGCTACTAGCCACCGGCAGCACCAGGGTGAGCGGGCCAGGCCAGAAGGCTTCGGCCAACGCCTCGGCTCGCGCGTCCATAGAACCTTCCAGCCGCGCCATGTCCGTTGACGCGACATGAGCGATAAGCGGATTGAATGTAGGCCTTCCTTTGATGGCGTAGATCGACGCGACGGCAGCCGGATTGCTGGCATCCGCAGCAAGCCCGTAGACCGTCTCGGTGGGCATTCCCACGGTTTCTCCAGCTCTCAAAGCCGCAACCGCACGATCTATGCCGGCGGCATCACCAGCAACGATGGGCGCCGGTTTCATGTCTCACCGTCCGAGTCTTGGGAAAAAACGAGAAGGCCAAAATGAGGACACACGCCGTCGATTCGCACGATAAGGCGCACCGCCGCTCGAGTGGGTGACGCACAAAAATGGTTGGTTAGGTGTGTGTTCACCCTGAGCTCCTGTCGGCCTGATCGCGCATTGTGGCGACGTGTGTCCT
>CAYGQC010000030.1:0-24241 GCA_964351875.1 uncultured Pseudomonadales bacterium | reverse complement strand
GTGTTCACCCTGAGCTCCTGTCGGCCTGATCGCGCATTGTGGCGACGTGTGTCCTCAAACGGAACACTCAGACGAAACACGAGGGCGAATATAAACAGGGTGAAGCGCGGAACCGTGGGTCAACGCCGCCTCTCGGCGGCGCGACCAATCGAGTTATGGGTAGGTTGCTACTGGAGATCGAAGCGGTCGAGTTGCATGACCTTCACCCACGCATCAACGAAGTCTTCAGCAAACCGCGCCTGCGCATCGTCATAGGCGTACGCTTCAGCGACGGCTCGCAGCTCAGCATTAGCCCCGAAGATCAGATCAACTGACGTCGCCGTGAACCTCTGTTCACCGGTAGCGCGATCGAGACCCGCATAGACCCCATCTTCAGCAGACTTCTGCCAGCGCACGGACATATCGAGCAAATTTCGGAAGAAATCGTTGCTGAGAACACCTGGCCGTTCTGTAAGAACACCGTGCGATCCCGTGGTATTCACGCCCAGCGCTCGAAGGCCACCAAGCAAGACGGTCATCTCCGGAACGGTGAGGCTGAGCTGATCTGCGCGATCAACCAGCATCTCGGTTGGTGAGCGGTAGCTTGCGCTTGCATCAAAGTAGTTACGAAACGCATCCGCCTTTGGCTCAAGCAAGGCAAACGATTGCACGTCGGTCTGCGCTTGCGTGGCATCGCCACGGCCGGCAGCAAACGGAACGTCAATATCGAGATCAGCCGCCTGTGCAGCCTGCTCGATGCCAACAGCGCCAGCCAGGACGATGAGGTCCGCGAGCGACACTTGAACGTTGCGACGGGCGGACTCGTTGAAATCAGACTGAATCTCTTTCAGTGTCGTCAGCACGGGGGCGAGAGCTTCAGGATTGTTAACGGCCCAACTGCTCTGTGGCTGCAATGCGATTCGAGCGCCGTTCGCACCACCTCGAAGGTCGCCCGCTCGGAAGCTCGATGCGGACGCCCATGCGGTTCGTACGAGTTCAGCGACAGTGAGCCCAGAGTCCGCAATCGCCTGCTTGACTACACGAACCTCGCGCGCGCCGACGAGCAAGTAATCAGGTTCAGCAATCGGGTCCTGCCAGATGAGGTTTTCAGCCGGAATTTCACCACCTGCGTAGCGAGCACGCGGCCCAAGGTCACGGTGCGTCAGCTTGAACCAGGCTTTTGCGAACGCCAGTTGGTACTCATCCGGATTCGCCAGAAACCTTTCCGCAATAGCGCGATAGTCATCATCAAACTTCAGCGCGAGGTCAGCGGTGGTCATCACCGGCGCGTTGAACTTACCCGCAACGTGCGCATCCGGTACCGACTGGTGTAGCGAATCATCGGCAGGAATCCACTGGATAGCACCTGCTGGGCTACGCGTCTGCGTCCACTCGATATTCAACAGATTCTGCAGATACAGCGTGGTCCACTGGGTGGGCGCCTGAGTCCAGGCGCCTTCTAAGCCACTGGTAAGGGTGTCCTCTGAATGGCCCTTACCGCAGGAATTCTTCCAACCCAAGCCCTGATCTTCGATATCAGCGCCAGCCGGCACATCACCCACACACTCCGAAGCCTTATGGGCGCCGTGCATCTTGCCGAACGTGTGACCACCTGCAATCAGCGCGACCGTCTCTTCATCGTTCATGGCCATTCGTCCAAATGCGAGGCGGATGTTGCGCGCAGAACCAACGGGATCCGGCTTGCCCATCGGGCCTTCTGGGTTCACGTAGATCAAACCCATATGCGTCGCCCCGAGCGGGCGTTGCAGTTCACCGTCGACGTCCTGCCTGTCACTCGCAAGCATGGCGACTTCCGGGCCCCAATAGACCAGGTCTGGCTCCCAATCGTCAGCTCGGCCGCCTGCAAAGCCATAGGTTTCAAACCCCATGTTCTCGAGCGCGACGTTGCCGGCCAGAATCATCAGATCAGCCCAGGACAGGCTTGCGCCGTAGCGCTGCTTGACCGGCCACAGCAAGCGGCGGGCCTTATCCAGGTTGCCGTTATCTGGCCAGCTATTGAGCGGATCAAAGCGTTGCTGACCACCGTCAGCTCCACCGCGGCCATCCAGGGTTCGATAGGTGCCCGCGCTGTGCCAGGACATGCGAATGAAGAATGGGCCGTAGTTGCCAAAATCCGCTGGCCACCAGGCCTGGGAGGTTGTCAGTAGTTGGTTAATGTCTGCTTTGACGGCATCCAGATCGAGCGTCGCAAACGCTTTTCCATAGTCGAAGTCCTCGCCCAAGGGGTTGGACCTCGCATCCTGATCACGAAGTGGCGCCAGATCCAGTTGGTCCGGCCACCAGAACTGATTGCTTCGTGCCTCGCCAGGGGCAGCCGTGCCCATACCGATTGCGCCAGCAGGCTTGCTGCTGACTGGGTTTTCCGCAGCTGCAAGGGGCGCTACCGCAAGTGCTAATGCTGCAGCAGCTACTGCGGACAGTTTCCTAAAGTTCATGAAAAGCTCCTCAGCAGACGATCTGCTCAGTGAATTTGATTGTGCGAGGACAACCTAACAACCGCGCGTTCATAGAGATATTCGTTTGAAACTATAGAAACCATAGGCTCTTCTTATCAGCCGCAACATACGAACAAGCGCTCCCACATCACATAGCCAAGAACACACGTAAGGGTTCGGGAGAACGAACGCACAAGACTCATTCAACGCGATTCCCCACAGGCGGCAATGGTGAGTGAACCTTCGGGCAC
Source organism: uncultured Pseudomonadales bacterium (assembly GCA_964351875.1). Classification (GTDB taxonomy): domain Bacteria; phylum Pseudomonadota; class Gammaproteobacteria; order Pseudomonadales; family Azotimanducaceae; genus JANSWO01. The sequence continues at coordinate 21,555 of CAYGQC010000030.1, read as the reverse complement.
CCCGCAATCAGGGTCTTACAACATCCAGCATGTATCCTCCACAGGGGAGGCTCGGTCATTACCTATGCTTTCTTCTGCGAAAGAACGCTAGCGTCAAGCAATGGCAAATCTGGTGACCCTTCTATTTGTCTGTGTGATGACAATTGCAGCGCTTGCTAGCTGGCGTGCTTTCGATCGCCGGCGAGATGACGTCGCCTGGCACGGTTTAGCCGGCACATCCGAAAACTCGGAGAACCTGTTTGATATCGCTCAGATCGCGGATCTTCCCGAGCCTGCCCAGCGCTATTTCCGTTACTGCATCAAACCGGGTACACCGCTGCATCAGGTTGTAGAGCTTGAGATGTCATGCAATCTCGGGCTTGGCAGCTCGAGCAAACCCAAATACCGAAGCTTCTTTGCGCGTCAGATACTCGCTCCACCGAACGGGCTAGTTTGGAGGACTAGCTCGAGATACATCAGCGGTTCGGACGGTTTAACACCCAATACCTCATGGACACGCTTTTGGCTGTTCGGTCTACTGCCGATAGTTCGCGTGGGCGGTGAAATCGATAACATGCGCTCAGCGTTTGGCCGAGTGATCGCAGAAGGCGCGTTCTGGGCACCGGCAAGCCTGCTGCCCTCAGATAACGTGCAGTGGGAAGGCGTCGACGATTCGACCGCCAGGGCCAGCGTTACGTTCGGGCAACTCCAGCAGTCAGTGGACATCACGGTCCTCGAAACCGGCCAACCTACCCGCGTAACCATTCAGCGCTGGAGTAACGTCAATCCCAAGAAGCAATACCAACTGCAGCCGTTCGGCGGGGATCTATTCGATTTCAAAAATGTCGAAGGCTATCGCCTACCCACTCGAGTAGAAGGCGGGAATCACATTGGCACACCAGACTATTTCCCTTTCTACAAAGCTCGGGTCACCTCTATTCACTTCGTAACCTGATCCGACGTCTTCGGCGACACTATCGACGTACTTTGCCCAGCGCACGCGGCGGTGCTTGCCTGAGTAGCGTCAGGACCCGTGGTGAGATGGTCGGTTGCGGATCGAGATCGCGTCGCTACGCTCGCGAAGACGGGCACGCTTAAGATCGCGTCGCCGCGCTCGCCCACCCCAGTTGATTCGGCTCGCCTCAAAGTACCCTCCTCGATCGATCAAGGCGCGCATACTGTAGTAGGAAGGGGCAGAATCTATTGCCAGCCGTGTAGCCATCAATCGGAGTAGTGCCATGAGCAAGCTATTTGGATCGGTTGTTCAGCAGGGGTATGTGGTTCCCGACGTCGAGGCCGCTATCGAGCATTGGCTCGCACGTGGAGTCGGACCGTTTTTCCTCCAGGACATCAACGGCATGTCTGGTCAGTACGATGGCAAGCACATAAGCGCTGGCATGCGCGCAGCTTTTGCCTATAGCGGTGATCAGCAGATCGAGGTGATCACACCAGATGGCGATCATCCATCGATCTACAGTGACTTTCTTGTGGATCATCCAACCGGCGGTTTGCAACACCTGGCCTACTGGGTGGATGACATTGACAACAAGCTCAGTGAGCTAGAAGCAGCTGGTCATCGCTTCAAGGTCTGGCAACGCTACGGCGAAGCGCCCAACTATTTGGCTCATGCCTACATCGACAGTGTTGATAAGCCCGGGGTGATGATTCAGCTAATGGCTCGTAGCGCTTTCTACGATTCGTTCTTTGGGCTCATTCGCGAAGCTGCCGAGAAGTGGGATGACAAGGCAGATCCCGTTCGCATGCTGGATATGTCAACCGGAAGCCCGCGGGCCGTACCGTACAAGCCGCGTTAAGACACGCTACGCCGAGACGCATTCGTAGCGTACGCGTACAGGGGAAAAAAGACCTGGCGCGCGGGAACCTTTGAACTCAGCCTGGTCGAACAATCACAGCAACGCGCGGGACGGCGCGTGCTGCGACATCCTAGTATCCCTTTGGGGGGGAACCAAATATGCAGAAAACTAAAGTCGCGACCTTATCGATGCTCGCAGACCGAGAGCCCGCGCACGCGCTCGTTGCGAATGTCGATCTAGTCGTTACCCGGTTCGACGACAATGTCTCAGTCCTTTACGGACGCTGTCTGCATCGAGGCGCGCTGATGTCAGATGGCCACGTACTTGGCGATGACCTGATCTGTGGATTGCACGGTTGGGACTATCGGCTGGAAACCGGTGTCAGTGCGTATGCCAACAGCGAAGTTCTGCACAAGTTCACCAGCTGGATCGAAGGCGATCAGGTGCTCGTTGACGCCGACGAAGTGGCTGCCTGGGAAACAGACAACCCTCAGCCCTATCAGCGCGATGTGTATCTGGGCAACTATGCAGATCCACATGGCGACCCGGCTGAACCGCACGTAAAGCGCATCCATGAATACGCAAAAGACGGCCTGAGCAAGACCGGTCATCATGGGCCTGGTGGGTCGATGGGCGTCTCGCGAGAAGACCTGCCCAGCTGGGACTCACTGCAGTTCAACGTTGCGCAGCTGCACAGGCTTCCGCTACTCGACGACGCAGCCGTTGGCACCGATCTGGTTATCGGCCCAAACGCAGCCAAGCCATTGCAGCTCGACATTCCCTTGTTCGTTTCCGACATGAGCTTCGGCGCTCTATCACAGCCAGCGAAAGTGGCACTCGCCGCAGGTGCGGAACTGGCCGGCACTGGCATCTGCTCCGGCGAAGGCGGCATGCTGGCTGAGGAGCAGCAAGCGAACTCCCGTTACTTTTACGAGTTGGCGTCCGCTCGATTTGGCTTTTCCTGGGACAAGGTGAAGAAGACCCAGGCGTTTCATTTCAAGGGCGGACAAGGCGCCAAAACTGGAACTGGCGGCCACCTTCCTGGCAGCAAAGTCACCGCGAAGATCGCGGAGGTTCGAGGCTTAAACGTTGGCGAGACCGCAATTTCTCCAGCCACCTTTCCGGATTGGCATTCGCTCTCGCAAATCCGTGACTTCGCGGACGAAGTACGCGAACAGACAGGCGGCATACCCATCGGCTACAAGCTGTCCGCTCAGCAAATAGAAAAAGACATCGATGCAGCACTCGAAGTCGGCGTGGACTACATCATTCTGGACGGTCGCGGCGGTGGCACAGGGTCTGCGCCGCTCATCTTTCGGGACCATATCTCCGTACCAACGCTGCCAGCATTGGCGCGTGCACGTCTTCATCTGGACCGACTCGACCGATCCGATGTCACCTTGATCATCACAGGCGGCCTTCGCTTGCCAGAGGACTTTGCCAAGGCGCTGGCACTCGGTGCAAACGGCATCGCCGTTTCGAATGCAGCGCTGCAAGCGATCGGCTGCCTCGGCATGCGGGCCTGCGCGAGCAACAACTGCCCGGTCGGTATCGCGACGCAAAAAGAAAGCCTGACCTCGCGGCTGATTGTCGAGGAATCAGCAAAACGGCTCGCAAACTTCTTCGAAGCCAGTGTTTCGTTGATGCAAGTGCTCGCTCGTGCCTGCGGCCATGACCATCTCGCCAAATTTGCCATCGACGATCTGACGACGTTCGAGAGAGAACTGGCAGAGCTGTCCGGCGTAGCCTACGGCGGCGTCTGGGGGAGAGGCCAATGATCATAGTGCTGAGTAGTTACGTGATTGTCGGCGCGCTGTTTGCTCTTTGGTTTGTCAGCAAAGGCTTCCGCAAACTGGATCCTGGAGCAACGGGTGCACGCTGGACAGTCCGCATGCTCTGGCTGCCAGCAGCATTGCTGCTGTGGCCTCTGCTGTTATCGAAAACGCTGGTAGCGAGGTAAGCCATGAAACGATCTCATCGACGTAGCCACGCTCTTCTTTGGCTCGCGCTGCTACCGATACTGGTGGTGTTCATCTACTACGCCGAAGTCGCCAACGTTAGCGAGACACCACGAAACCCGGAGCTAGTGCAGCCCAGCGCAGCTGGAGTTCTGCCATGAGCCACGCTTACGTGCCGGTTCAGTGGAACCGCAACAAGATCGTCTACGACCTTACCCTTTGGCTCGGCATCCTTGCCTACATCGCGGTGTTCGTCGGCGTAACGGGAACGACGACCCCAGCTGGCGAAGCGCTATCGCCGATGATCGTCATCATCCGAGCCTTGGCAACTTGCGCGTTTGTGTTCCTGACACTGATTCTATGCATTGGGCCGTTGGCGCGGCTCTCCGATCGTTTCTTGCCTTTGCTCTACAACCGGCGCCACATGGGTGTCTCGATGTTCATCGTGGCGCTTGTCCACGCGATACTAGCCATCATCTGGTACCACGGCTTCGGGCTCGAAAACCCCCTGGTTACGCTGTTCAACTCACCCGGCAGCTATAGCGAGATATCGGACTTTCCTTTTCAACCATTCGGCGCAGTGGCGTTGGTGATCCTGTTATTGATGGCCGCGACGAGCCACGACTATTGGAACTCAAATCTAGGTGCGCCTTTCTGGAAAGCGTTGCATATGGGGGTATATCTGGCCTATGCGCTACTCGTGATTCACGTTGCAACCGGCGCTATGCAAAACGCCAACACGGGCGTGACCGCGCCGTTTCTATATGTCAGCGTAGGGCTGGTTGGCGGATTGCATCTGGCAGCAGCGTGGAAAAGTAGGCGCGGCCAGCGAGCGATCGAGTCTGAGGATTGGATTAGCGTCGGACCCTGGCAGGACATCGAAGACAATGCCGCCATCGTGGTCCAGCCCAAGGGATCAGAGCGCATCGCCGTGTTTCGCTACGACGGCAACAAGCTGGCCGCTGTATCGAACGTATGCAAACACCAGAACGGGCCTCTCGGCGAAGGCCGGATCATTGATGGCTGCATTACTTGCCCCTGGCATGGCTTTCAGTACCGGCCTGAAGACGGCCGCGCGCCAGCGCCATTCACCGAGAAACTGGCGACGTTCGAAGTTCGCTTGAATGGCGATGAAGTCATGCTGAATCCGACCCCGCTTCCCGAAGGCACCGCGCGGCCGATTATCACCATCCAGGCAGGATCCACTGATGAGTAAGTTTTTCGTCGGCTACCTTACCGCTACCGAAGACAGCAAACGTTTCTATCGGCTCGTTGTACCTGTGCTGTTGGTCATCGTACTCGCGACAGCTGCCTTCATCAGCGCCGGCCAGCTTACCGCCGGCACAGGACAGTGGGATCCAAGTATTCAAAACAACGTACAGGGCGTGGTGTCCGCGAACCCATATCCAGTTCTACATACGGCAGACGGCCAATCGATACTTCTGGTCCGTGCGGGCAAAATCACGGCATTGGACGTGGTCGTTGATTACGTGGGTCAGCATGTCGCTATTCGCGGCGTGCCCATCGAACGGGGCGGCTGGCAGATGCTGGAAGTGTACGCAGCAGAAGATGTTCAACCAGTTGCAGCTGCCAGCGAAGTCACCGCTCCGCAGCCCGTCGCCGGCACAAGCGTTGAGATGGTCGGAGAGATTGTGGATTCGAAGTGCTTTCTGGGTGTCATGAAACCCGGCACCGGCAAAGTGCATCGTGCTTGCGCAGCGAATTGCCTGACTGGTGGCATGCCTCCAATGCTGGTGGTGACTGACGCAGAGGGCGATCGCTATGGCTACATGCTCACCACAAACGATGGCGGTTCTGCATCTCTTGCTTTAGTTCCGGACGTCGCACTTCCCGTGTCGATAACTGGAAATCTCGAGGTGCGCGGTGACCTTACTTACCTGCGTATCGCCGACAACGGCGTTCAACGAATCAACTGATCGCAAAGGCTCACCGATATGACGAACAATTCTCTCGACTGGACTAAAGTCGCCGAAACGGATGAGTTGGCGACAGACCGAGTGAAGACGGTCACCGCGGGCACGCGCAGCATCTGCTTGACCAACTTCCGCGGCGAATTCACCGCTATGGACAATCGTTGTCCGCATCAGGGCGGCCCATTGGGTGAAGGTTCTATCGAGATCGGCGTGGATGATGAGTGCTGGATTCGTTGCCCATGGCACGGTTGGGATTTCGATCCGAAAACCGGCAAGCCACCGGGCGCACACGATGATCCCGGTCAGGAGATGTTTCCGGTAGAGGTTCGATCCGACGGAATCTACGTGGGTATCGAACAGGCTACCCAGGCTACCCAGGCTACGCAAACAGTCTCTGACGTGATGGCCAGAACCATGACGAACTGGGGCGTAAAAGCCGTTTTCGGCATTGTCGGCCATTCAAACCTAGGGCTCGCAGAGGCGCTTCGCCTGGAAGAAGAGCAAGGCCGGTTAACGTTCATCGGTGTTCGCCATGAGGCAGCTGCCGCATTTGCCTGCTCGGGCTATGCAAAGCTCACCGGCCGGCCGGCGGCGTGTCTGGCGATCGCCGGACCTGGTGCGACAAACCTGTTGACCGGATTGTGGGATGCCAAGGTTGATCGCGCGCCGGTGCTCGCGCTAACGGGCCAAGTCGATACCCAGGTGCTGGGGCCCGGCGCTTTCCAGGAAATCGATTTAGCCAGCGCGTTTGATGCGGTTAGCCAGTTCAGCCAAACCGTATTACACAGCTCTAGGCACGCAGAACTCATGACGTTGGCCATGAAGAATGCGATCGTCAATCGAGACGTCGCCAATCTGATCTTCCCGGACGAAGTGCAGGTATTGCCTGCGCCTGATGCCATCGCCGCCACGCCCTTTGGGCGCATGACAAGCACCGACATATCGACCGACGATGCCACCATTGCGAGCGCAGCTGAGCGAATCGCGATCGCCCAGCGGCCGCTCATCATTGTCGGCTACGGCGCGCGCAACGACATGGCCGCGATCACGGCTCTCGCTGAGAAACTCACGTGCCCGGTAGTGACGACGTTCAAAGCAAAGAGACAGATCGCAGACAGCCATCCCCTAGCGGCGGGCGTATTGGGCCGGTCTGGCACGCCTATCGCCAGTTGGTTCATGAACGAATGCGACCTGCAGCTCGTGTTCGGCGCCTCGTTCTCAAACCACACCGGTATCGAAAAGAAAAAGCCGACCATTCAGATCGATGCCGACCCAATGGCGCTCGGAAAATTCCACGAAGTCGAACTGCCAGTACTGAGCAGTATCGCGCCGGCCGTGGACAGCATTATCACGGCGCTACCCAAGAGCCTCGCCGCAATCGATCAATCCAGTGAGCTCAACACACGTTGGTCAATCTGGCGCGAGGAGAAGCGTAGCCGCACACGAGACAATCGAGGCAAAGGAATAAACTCTGCGATCCTGTTTGAGACGCTCTCGGATCTGATCCCGGACAACGCAGTCATCGCAGCCGATGTCGGCAACAACACCTACAGCTTTGGCCGCTACTTCGAAACGCGCCCCGGACAGCGCGTCTTGATGTCAGGCTACCTCGGCTCCATTGGCTTTTCGTTCCCAGCAGCAATGGGCGCATGGTCCGCAACCCAGGCGGAAGCCGACTATCACGGACGGCCTGTGTTCTCGATATCGGGCGACGGCGGCTTCGGCCAATACCTCGCTGAGTTCACCACAGCCGTCAAGTACGGCATGAAGATCGTGCACATACTGCTGAACAACAGCGAACTCGGGAAGATCTCGAAAGAGCAAATGGCGGGCGAGTGGCAAGTATGGCAAACCTCTCTGCTCAACCCATCGTTCGCCGAGTTCGCCAAACTCTGCGGCGGACATGGCGTGCGCGTGGAGCAGGACAGCGACATTCGCGCTGCTGTCGAGTCGGCGATGGCACAGGACGGACCAAGCATCGTTGAGATCATGACCGACGTACAGTTGGTCTGATAATGGACACGATCAATCACTACCTTGAGCAAGCCGCCGTTCTGATCGACCTGTTCGGCATCGGAATCATCCTATATGGCTTCGTGCTGTCTTCATTCGGCCTTATACGCGCCGAGCTAGCTCGATTCCAATCAGGTGACACAACACACAAGCTTCAGCATGTCCGCATAGGTCTAGGTAGCTATATCCTCCTCGGGCTCGAGTTCATGATCGCCTCAGACATCATTCACACGGTGCTATCTCGGGAACTCATGGACCTCGCCTTTGTCTCAGCTTTAGTTGTTATCCGCACAGCCATCAGCTTTTTCCTAAACCGGGAAGTAGCTGAGATCGCGGCAGAGCACAAACACTGAGCAAACCCAATCGAGAAACACATGGTCACCGCACTGAAAACCATTTTCCTGTCGGCAATTCTGTTAAGCCTGAGCTTGGGTGCTCAAACCGCGAGCGCCAAAGACGCGATCAATAGCACGCTCTTCGGCAACGTCGCGATCGAAGGTTATGACACCGTTGCCTACTTCACGCAGAACAGCCCGGTTAAAGGCAGCCGCGAATTCGAAACCACCTGGATGGACGCCAAGTGGCGCTTTGCCAGCGCTCAGAATCGTGATCTTTTCCTCGCAAACCCTGAGAAATACGCGCCTCAATACGGCGGCTACTGTGCGTACGCGGTGGCGAAGAACAGTACTGCAGGCATCGAGCCCGAACAATTTGAGATTGTCGACGGCAAGCTCTATCTAAACTACAACGCGAAGATAAAGGCGATGTGGCTGGAAATGCGCGATGACTACATCATTGCTGCAGACAACAACTGGCCCGGCGTCATCAACTAACTAACCCGCGTCGTTTCGCACGCTTCGCAGTCGGATTGTCGCCGACATGACCTCTCCGGTGCGAAGCCATTCCAGACCCGTTAGTGCCGCCGGTTCTTCCGAGTTGTGCGCATTCGGAGCATGACTGACCGGCTCGTAACAGAAGAAATTTTCGCCTTCGGGTGTATACACGAGGCAATGGCTAAGGTTCGCGGTGGTTTCCATCTCCAACCGCTGCCTGCGCTCTGGCCACTCTATCGACGCAAGGCTATCTATTCGCTGAAAGGCGTTGTCCAGGGAGAGCGTTGTGAGGTCAACGTCCTCCAGAACACCGTTTCGAGCAATGTCCTGAGATAGCGTCGGTACGCTGTCAGCACCACCCGGCCACCAACGTTGAACGGGCGCATTCAGACGTGCACCGTCTTTCGCAAAGTACGAATGCCATCCAAGTCCAGCCGGCATGGGCTCAGCCGATAGATTGCGTATCGATAGCTTGAGCGTCAGCGCCTCTTCCTCGAGTAGAAAGACCTGCTGCGCAGAATAGTGCCAGGGCCATGTGTCCGGCGCGTGTTCGTAATCCAGAACGACGCGATCGGGAAGACTCGTCCGAGCATCCCAACAAGCGCGCCAACCATGACCATGCAGCGCATGCGGTTCGGCGCCAGAGGTAGCGCCAAGTTCTATCAATCGGCCATCCAGCGTAAAACGGCCATGATCAATACGACCGACAAATGGGAGCAATGGGAACGCCGCGCTGTCAAGCGGGCTGGCGCAGGGCCTCGCTGCGGGCCGCAGCATATCGACACCCATCTGCTGAAGGCGCAAAACACTGCCACCCAGCGCAGGGTCGAGCTGCAAGAACCAGCCCGCGTGTTCTAGAGAGACCTGGCTCACGCCAGCTAGGCCGCGTGATCCCAAGGCCCCGTAATCGCTACCGTAATGCCTGGCTTTTGTATGTTTGCAAAGAGCCATTGGCCATCCGGTGAAAAGCAGGCGCCACACCATTCGGAATCGGAATAGTCGCCGGAAATGCCCAGGTGCTCACCGTTCAAATTGACGGTGTTGCGCGCTATCGGAAACAGCTCGCCCATCGGGGTAAGCCCGTGCAGCAACATGCCGTCGCGGTCTCCGTCCTCACACAAGATCACCGTTCCGTTGGGAGAAATCGTCAAATTGTCTGGGCTGTCGAGCACATCCTTACCCGGCGACTGATAGACCTGGGCCAATGTTCGCCCTGCAACATCAAGGCGGAAAACCTGGCCTTTGCCCGCATCGCCGCCGTCCGTCGCGGTAAAGAAGACCGTGCCATCGCGATACCAGCAACCTTCCAAACGCGTGAACGAGCTTCCACCCGCCCGCTTGCCCTGGTTGAAGCAGCCGGCGCCGTCGTTTGACCCAGGCGTATTACCTTGAGATGGATTTTCTATTCGCACCCAGTCCACATCGAACAGGTTTCCGGTCACAAGCCCCTCGCGCAGATCGCCTGCACCCTTGGCCCTCAGCATTTCGAGCGTTCCGCCCTCCGCGTACTGGCCGGGCGTATTGGGAAGGAAGCGATAGAAACCAGCCTCGGGTTTTCTGTCTTCCGTGAGGTAAACAATACCGCTGGTTGGGTCGACAGCAACGGCTTCATGCGCAAACTGGCCCATATCGACAATCGGTTCCGGTTTGGTCTCCCCGAAAGCGGGCACTTCGAAAACGAAACCGTGCGGTTTCTTTAGCGGCGTACTGAATCCGCTGGCCCAGCCACCACTGACCTTGCCATCGGTGACAACGCCTTCTTCACAGGTAAGCCAGGTTCCATGCGGCGTTGGCCCGCCACAGCAGTTGGCGACAGTACCCGACAACGACGGCACAACCTTGGTTACCTTCTCGCTCGTCAGATCGAAGGTGAGCGTCGTCGTGCCCGCACCGCCTGGAAAATCGTAGCTGATTGCCTCCGGTGCAAAACTGCCCTCTGCATCAAACACCTCATGATTGCGAACCAACACGAGTTGGTTGTCGCGTTCGGCAATCACCGCCATACCATCGTGTCTCATGGGCGTGGGCGCACCGTTGCTCATAGCCTCGCCAGCCCAACTGAACGAGCGATAGCGAAATCCCTCCGGCAGGGAAAGCAGCGGCAGGCCTGTAGCCTCGTCGATCGCTGGACGCAACGGTCCATAGGGACCACCACGATAAAGGGGGGCTGCAGGTGAGCAGCCAGCAAGACCAGCACCGGCCATGGCTGTCCCAAGAAAACGTCGTCTATCCATCGTTTCCAATACTCTTGCGATAAGTTTCACAAAGCTCGCAAAACCCCTCGGGCCGCGACACCTCCATGTTAACGGGAACAGGTGACATCCGGACAAATCGCGATCGTTGCACCTACTTTTCCATCACCCATTCGATATCACCGCCAGTCGCTTCATTGCTCGATTCGGTGACGATTCGCCACAGTCGGTTGAGCTGATACTCAAGGCGTAGCGTAGAAATCGGTTCGAACAGGCCATAGCCGTAGCTGACATAGAGTTTCGGTGTCAGGTATTTCCCGATCACCAACGCTGCCTGGTCGTTGCCGGTACCAGGCGCACTTTCGATGCCGATGGTATCGACTGCAAGGCGCTCCCCCAGCCGATCCGTTACCAGACGACCGCCGCGTACACCAAGCGCGAGCGCCGCCTGCCGTAGCGCTGACTGCTCTTCGGACGAGCTATCTGACAGTGGGCGACCAAGCACGAGGTACGCAATCTGATCCGACGACGGCATAGCGGGGTCTGAGAACACAGTAAGCTGGGGTGACTGCAGCGAGCCGCGTACATCGACGCCGACTCGCACATCGGGAGTCGCTTGACGGGCCGCACGGACATCCAGACCAGGCGCATCGATTGCCCCGCCGGCAAACAACAGGCGGCCTCGCTCGATCGTAAGGTCCTGGCCGTAAGCCTGATAGGCCCCCTGTCGAACCAGCACTTCACCAGTCGCAGAAGTCGCCCGGCCTGGGCGTTCGCGAATCTGCAACTCACCACCAAACGTCGCGTCCAGACCCAACCCGGAGAACGTGACGCTGTCACCGAGCGCCAGCACCAGATCCGCTGATATCGAGACGGCCTCCGTGGTATCGGTTTCAGCCTCACTGACGATTACTTGATCGGGACTGACAGTGACCGCGCCTTCGGGTAGCTGAGCGAGCGCAATATCCGCATAAGGGACATCTACCCGCCCGGACAGTTCGAGCAAGCCTCCGTTAAGCTTCAGCTCAACGTCCGGGCTGACATCGATGCGCACCTGCGCACTATCGCTCACGCGAAATTTCTCGCCGGATATGCGGCCGTTAAACGCCCAATCGTCCGAAGGGCGCAGCTCGCCTCGCACGTTTAGCTGACCGCCGCCGCTGTGGCTCCGCGCCTCTACAGCAATGACATCAGCCACCGTTGTCAGCACGAGTGAGGTGTCTTTCAGGGTTAGCGTCGGCTCAACCAGAGTGACCGACGGCAGAACAACGTCGACGTTCGCCGCGAAAATTGGATTGGCCAGGCTGCCCGAGACGTTGACTGCACCGCTTGCCCGACCTTTGAGCGACTGTACCAGCGGCGAGACTGAGGCTAGGAAGCCGAGCCGCGGCAGCTCCAGTTCTACATCCGCCGACAGCGGCCAGTCAGATGTTGCGGCTTGTTCAAGAGGCGTCAGTCGCGCCGTCGCGAGCAGCCGTTGCCGATCGCCGGGAAAGGCGATCGCCACGAGCAGGGCTTCCCCGTCCGGACCCACGCGCAAGGAAGAATCATCAAACTGAACAGGATCGAACCACTTGCCGCCGTCTCTCAACGCAAACGCCGGAGATCGCCAGGAAAAGTCGGCCGTAAGACCCCTGACGTCACCGGGCCATTCGGCCGAGCCCGAGAGAATGCCTGTGAACCGAATATCGGGGGGCAGCCACGGTTCAAGCAGAGCAAGATCAAAGCCCTCTATCACTAGTCCTGCCGAACGGCGTTCATCGGACAACAGCGCGTCACCGCACACCTTCGCTTTCGAATCGACAGCCAGGCAGAGACCCTCGACAACGACTCTGCCCGCAGCAACAACGCCGCTGAAAGGCGCCGAGAGAACCAACTGTCGCGTTACACCACCAGCGGAAGCCGAGAGCTCAGCAGAGTCGCTGGAGAATCGCCATTGGTTATCCCGCCAGCCTGCATCGGCGTGAATAACCGCTTTGGCATCCGGCTGCGATGCAATCAGATTCACGCTCAGCGCATGGTCGGCGGCCGTACCGGTGGTCCTGATCTGCAGCGACGCAAGCTCGCCCTCACCCAACCGCAAACCAGCCGACTCGAGGTGCAACTCGAAGGCATCCGCAGCCTGCAAACCGGCATCGGCTGTTAACGAGATCTGCGCAACCCGATAATCAGACCATCGCAGTTCCGACGCAGTAAGCTCAGCGAGCAGCCGGGGCGAGTTGAGCGCGCCTGTTATCCGGCCACTGGTGTTGATCGATCCGGATGCGGACACATCGCCAAGCGCCGCAAGTAACGAAAAATCGGGGGCGTTAAGATCGAACGTAATGTCAGAACGCTCACCGAGTACACCCTCGGCCATCAATGTATTCGGCCCTATTGAAGCTTGAAGCCCGCGAATGCTGAGCGAACCGGATTCGAACTCGCCGGAGACATCCAGTTTAACGGCCTGGCCGTTAAGGCGGCCTCGAACGCTGAGGCCAGGGACAAGCACGTGAAGCTGGTCAGATGAACCGGCGAGAGATATTTCCACGTCCGCATCCAACAGTCCGTCAAGGTGAGGCGCGAACATCGATGGGTTCACATCTCGTGCGAACAACCTCACCGAACGACGAGCGGCCTGTGCTTCATCACCCCATTCCAGACGACCATCTCCGGAAATGACCGCGTCGGCTACGCCGATCGAGAGCGTATCAATGGCCAGGAAATCCCGGCCGCCAAAGGCCTGGGCGCGCAACGGCGCGCGAACGTCCGCGACAACAACATCCCCGTCAAGCGCGAGGCGATAGTCGTCGAGGCCTCCCTGTACCGAGAGTCGTCCTCGCGATGTCGCACGCTGATCGTCAGCAACATCAAAAGCCAGCGATTGCCAGGACACGCCGAGCTCACCTCGTAGATCCTCAGCCCAGTCAAGGATGCCGCTCGCTTCGACCGGATCGCTCTGCCCTTCTATCGAGAGAACAAGCGATTCGATGGCTGCTTGCGTTGTGGTCACGGTCAGCGACGTCTGACCGGAGAGCGCTGGTATGCCCGTACCGGTTTCACTGTCGCCGGCATAGTCAACCCGAGCGTGAACGTTCAACCCGGCTAATCCACCGTTAACCTGGGCCAGCAAGCTCACATTGCTGGCCGGCATTTCCTGTGCAATCTTCTGAAGCTCAGCGTTCTCCACCCACACATCACCCGACAGGTTCGGTTCGCTCGACAACTTCGCAAGGCTGAGGTTAAGGCCGACCTTATAGGGCGCCTTCGTTTGCAAAGTCAGCCGAAGATCGTCCCACTCGCCACGCAGGGACATCACTCCTTCCAGCGCCGCAACCTGAGGCAGCCGGAGCGAATGCTGCAGGTCCATCGCAAGGCTGAACTCATTAGCGCTGTCGATGTGCGCGCTACCGGTGAGGTCAATCGGGCCGCCAGCGAGTGTCAGGCTCTCGATCTCAAGCTCGTCACCCTGCCAGCTACCAGACAGCGCCAGATTGCCCAGGTCGATACTTGACGAGACATCGCTGTATCGAATCTCCGCGATCGCAAGGCGCTGAACAAAAATGTCGATGGGAGAAGACAGCGCCGGAGGCTGTGAGATCGGCTCGAGTACGACGGCCGCGCCATCCGTTGATGATTCCGACTCCCGTGCAATTGACAGCCCGGCAACGCTGAGCGACTCGATCATCACAGCATCGTTCCAGAACAGCTCCCAGGGCCGCCAATCCAGCTCGATGCCCGAGATCAAAACGGTCGTTCCTGCCTCGCTATAGCTGACTTCCGCAATCCGCAACGGCCCAACCAGTCGGCCGCCGACATCCTTGATGGTGACGGTTTCCGGCAGCCATCGAGATGCGCTACTCACGACAAAGCCAAGGCCGCTGCTACTGAATGCCAACCAACAGAAAAACCCGACAAGCAGCACCAGGGGAACCAGGAGCCACCATCTACGTCGTCTGGTTCGCTTACGCCGTGGCGCTGGTGTGACGGCATCGCTCACAGATCAGGGCCAATACTCAAGTGAATACGAAAGCTGGTGTCCGGATCATCGAAGGGGTGCGCAAGATCAAGTCGAATCATGCCCACCGGTGATCGATAGCGTAACCCGAGCCCGGCACTCTCTCGCCAATCAAATGCTGAGCCACGCGAACTGCTGCCGCGATCAGCAAACAACGCCACACCCCAGTTGTCATTGAAAAAGTGATCCGCCTCAACGCTAAGAGTCGCCAGCGTGTCGCCGCCGATATCATCACCGAATTCGTTCTGCGGAGAAATCGACTCGAACCGGTAGCCACGAACGCTCCGATCACCGCCAGCAAAAAACCGCTGGGACGGTGGCAGATCATCAAACTCACTGGATACGACATGGCCGAGGTCGACGCTGGCCAGCACCCGGCTGCGAGCGCCCAGCGGAAACACCACCCGGGTGCCTAGACGCGCGGAGAAGAAATCGATATCTGAACCCAGGGCGTCAGCACCGGATTGCAGCGTCGCCGTCGCGCTGTAACCACGCCGCACAAAACGAGCGCTATCCAGGGACCCCGTCGACAAAGTGATGCCCGGGTAAACCAGCGTAGACGCCTGGGAGAGTTGATCACCAAACTTAAAATTCTCGCGTTCGACATTGACGAAGAGCCGGCGGCGAATCGAACCCCAGGAATCCTCCCGCGCTGCGCCAACAGAATATTGGGCCGCGTT
Source organism: uncultured Pseudomonadales bacterium (assembly GCA_964351875.1). Lineage (GTDB taxonomy): Bacteria > Pseudomonadota > Gammaproteobacteria > Pseudomonadales > Azotimanducaceae > JANSWO01. The sequence goes on along the minus strand of CAYGQC010000030.1, from coordinate 6,155 downwards.
CGCATCACCGATTTCTGATCGCTCGATACGCCCCTGAATGCGCCAGACATCTTCCGCAATGTTCTTGAACGGAATGCGGTACTCCGCTCGCAGGGCGCTACTCACTGCTGATGCACGAAGATCAAATCGATAGCGGTGGCCGCGCGCGTTAACGCGACGAGTTTCCAGACCCGCCTTTACGCGCGGCCCGGTATCGGTACCAAAGCCGGCACCGATGCTGTAGCGCTGACGCTTGCTCGGGGACGCGGTTATCAACACCGGTATGTTCTGATTAATCGCGGCATCTCGACGGACATCCAACTCGACGTCTGAGAAATACCCGCTATCAGTCAAGGCGAGCTGCAGGTTAACGAGACGCTGAGCGTCGAAGGGTTGGCCGATTTCGATCTGGTGATAGCGAGATACAAACGTGTCTCGCAGAACATCCTGATCAATTTTAATCGGGCCGAAGTGCCAGCGCTTGCCTGTGTCAAACGCCAGCTCGAAGCTCGCTCGCTGTTGCTCCGGAAACACGTTCATGCGAGCCGAGCGGAAGCCGGCATCCAGATAGCCCGCGGCAACCGCCGAACCAACGGCCTCCGCTTTCAGCTCTGAGTACCGGCCGTGATCCAGGTACTGGTCTTTCAGCGCACGCATTCGCTCCAGCGCAGACACCAGTGAGGGGAGCGATGCCCCTTCTCCGGCAATCTCGAGATCAACATCGTCTACGCGAACGCGAGGCCCTCTCTCAACACGATAGGTCGCTCGCCAGGGCGGGCCATCGCTCAGGCTCGACTCCAATACTGGCTCGTAGTAACCATACGGCTGCAACGCGCTGACCAGTTGCGCTTGGGCACGTCGATGAGCACGACGTACGAGTGCCTCGACGTCATCTTCATCGCTATCAGGTTCCGCGCTGTCGTCCAGATCGTCAATGCTGAGATAGGCGAGCGCGTTCGCACGAATGTCGTCGCCGAATCCTTCCAAACGAACAGACACTAGTGGATCCGGGAAGGCAGGCTGGGACAGAAGACAGAAGATCATGGCACAGGCTGACGTACGCCCGGCTCGGTATCGATTAGCGCGTAGCTGTTGCAGGCGTGGGATAGAGATCGCTCGGTTCATCAAGCCGAGGAGTATGGGGCACGCAGCGGCTCGCGCACCAAAAACTGCCAGACACTTCCAGTCAGCTCGCGGGTTGGTCAGACCAGATCCGCCAAATATTTTTGCAACCCTTTTTCCTTGCCACGCATCTTTATGTGACAGGGCAGCGAAATCCCTGACTAACACAATCACTGACGGACTTTCTTCGGAGCAACTATGAAAAAGACCACTCTCGCATTCGCCGCAGCTATTCTGAGTTCATCTGCCTTCGCTGGAGATTTTGCTTTCTCCTATGAAAACGAGGAGCTACTGTCGGACACCGGCATGGCCAATCTCGTTGATCGTCTCGAAAGCGAAGCCCGCTCTTACTGCTCGGACGAGTATCGTTCGGTCAGAGATCTCGCCGGCAAGGCAGACTGCCTCAACGAGATAATCACGGCTGCGATCGACAAGATCGACAATCGGGAGCTGGTTGCATTTGTTGACGGCAAGAAGCCTAACGTCGGGTAGGAAGGCCTCGTCGATCGCGGGGCGATCAACTTAGGAAAACGCTCTCGAGCATTGTTTCGGCACCCACTGCGTGGGAGTCGAACAATGCACTGCCGCTCTCCCGGGATTGAACGCAAGTCGATCGCAGGGCGATCAACGTAGAAAACGCGTCGATCGCGGGGCGATCAACGTTAAGTCCTGCCTGGGGCTTTGATGTCTGGGATCACTGCTACCGACACAATGCTGTCATGCGGCAATGCTGTAGTGAGGCGCAGCCGTCGCCAGACACACAGATCACAATGCCAACCACTTTCGATGCGCATTCAAAGTTGGCCCGTCACGGGAGAAGCCACACTTGTCTGCTCATCAGCGACATACCCATTCTGAGCGTAGCGATAGAGGGCGTGCTGTCCGGTCTGGAGCCGCCCACCAGATACACGCTCACCATTACCTGGCGCGAAGCTCGGCTGGCGCTGATGAGCCAATCCTTTGATCTGGTATTCGTCTGTTGCCGAGGAAACTTCTCTCGCGAGCTTGCTGCGCTGGATCGCGCGTTTCGCAGCAATACGTGGCTGGCAATGCCGCTCAGCGGTAATTCCGGGTTGGTCGGGCTCGCTCGAGATCGCCGCAATATTCAACTCGTTTCGTTCAGCACATCCGCCGAACGTCTGCGCGATGTGCTTAACCAAACTTTGTCTCGAGGCAGCGTCACTGTCGAACCCGTGATCGACCGGGCATCTGCGGCAACACTTACTTCCCAGGAGCATCGGGTTCTGGAGTTGCTCACAGACGGCCTTTCCACCAAGCGCATCGCTGATGAGTTGAACTATGCGCCCGGCACGGTTCGGAATTGCCTCTCCAAAACCTACCGAAAGCTCGGCGTAACAGATCGTACGAGCGCCGCTCTCGTGTTCTCGCGCCTGTATCAGCGAGACGCTTCGGACTCCTGAAAAACCACAGGCGCATGACGATAATATGACAATTACAGTTGTCACGGCCTGCCATCAAAACTTCATCACCGCCCGTCAAGGCGTTTGCCAGACTCCCCCTCGGTAACTCACCAACTCTTTACCTAAATCCCAGGGGGACAAATATGAGTGTTGATAACGAAATCGTGAATCGTTCGGGTAACCGTCCGTTTGTCGACATCCTTCGAGCCGGCGCATCACGCCGAAACGTTCTGGCAGGGGGCCTTGGCGCAGCAGCCGCAACTTTCTTCGTACCCAGCGCACTCGCATCGGGGGTCAACAGCGCAAACACCTATCGGGGGCGGCGTAGCCCACTGATGGATTTCACACCAGTTTCGGTCGCAGAAGGGACAGGGCCTATGCCTGCCGTGGCTGCTGAGTACGAATACGACACGCTAATTCCCTGGGGCACGCCTATCCAGCCAGGTGGCCCCGAATACACCGGTGATCCGAACACTCGCCCATCCGCCGAAGAGCAAGCTGTACAGGTCGGCATTGGCCACGATGGCATGTGGCTCTTCCCGGTTCGCGACAAGCACGGCAACCCAAGTAACCGCGGCGGTATGCTGGCTATCAACCACGAATTTGGCGGCAATTCCCACGTGCTCGGCAAAGCCGCACCGGATAGCCTGGAGGACGTCAGACTATCTCAGCACGCCCACGGTGTTTCCTGCATCGCGATCGCCAACTGGCGCGGCAAATGGACAGCGATCGGCAGCAAAAACAATCGCCGCATTCACGTCAACACGCCAGTTGCCTTCAGCGGCCCCGTTGCCGGCTCTGAACTACTCGACACCAAGGCCGGCAATGCGCCGCTCGGTACCGTCAACAACTGTTCAAGCGGCTACACCCCGTGGGGTACGTACGTCACCTGCGAGGAAAACTTCAACGGCTACTTCGGTGCGACGAACGAGAAAACCACCTGGGTTGCTACTGAGGAGCAGGCTCGCTACGGCTTCTCGGATAGTGGTTTCGGCTACGGTTGGGAGAACTACGACAAGCGTTTCGATCTGTCTGATCCGGATTTCCAGAACGAAGAGAACCGGTTTGGCTGGTGTGTCGAAATCGATCCGTTTGATCCGACGCAAACTCCGGTCAAGCGAACGGCAATGGGCCGCTTCAAACACGAGGGTGCCGAATTTGTCGTCGGCGAGGGCGGACGCATCGTTTGCTACATGGGTGACGATCAACGTTTCGACTACATCTACAAGTTCGTCTCAGCAGACAACTACAAAGCGATGCTCAAGCGTGGCGTCAGCCCGCTTGATGAAGGCTCTCTCTACGTTGCCCGATTCGACGAGAACCAAACGGGTGAATGGCTGGAGCTCACGATCGACAACCCGGTCCTGTCCGCGCGCTTTTCAAGCCAGGCGGAAGTTCTGACTTACGCGCGTATCGCCGGCGACCTACTTGGCGCGACGCCGATGGATCGTCCCGAATGGGCTGCCGTCGGCAACAAAGAAGTCGTCTACATCACGCTGACCAATAACAGCCAACGAGAAGTTGCCGACGCAGCGAATCCGCTGGCTCCCAATGCGGACGGCCACATCATTCGCTTCCGCGACAGCGCGAAACATACCGGCCTCGATTTCGCCTGGGAGATATTTCTCATTGCCGAGTCAACCCACGGCACCGAAGACACCTTCAGCGACCCGGACGGCTTGTGGGCCGACGATGACGGCCGTCTGTTCATCGAAACGGATGGTGGCCAAAAGGATGGCCTTAACAACCAACTGTTGGTCGCTGATGTCGTATCGGGCGAGTTGCGGAGGCTGTTAACGGGCGTCACCAGTGACGAAATCACAGGCTTCACAATCACGCCAAATCAGAAGACCGCGTTTGTGAACACCCAGCATCCTGGCAACGGTGATCCAAGCCGTACGAACTTCCCTGCGGAAGTGGACGGCGTCACGATTCCCCGTGACTGCACGATCGTGCTGCGCCGCAAGGACGGCGGCAAAGTCGGCAGCTAACAGTCCGTCAATCGCTCGGACGCCAAATGGCGTTCGAGCGGCTTCTTCCCCCGCTCTCGCTCTGTCGCTCTGTCGCATGACAGCGGACAGTTTCGGCCACGTTGACCCAATCCCGCACCTGACCACGCCTAACCCCTTAAGGCAATTCATCTACACAGCCATCGCTATGCCTGTGGCCGTTTGAAAACGAGATTTCGGGGGAAGATATGAGCAGTACTGAAAGCCGTGGGTTACAGGGGTGGATAGCAGGGGCCGGAAAGCTCAACTGGTTGCTCACAGCCGCCCTCCTGCTTGCCGTCAATAGCGTCTCGCAACAGGCTAACGCTCTGAATCTGAGCGTCCAGTGTGGTTTCGACTACGAAGATCGCCGCTACGAGTGGCTGAGAGGCGATGCGGACGTCTTCTTCGAGCACATCAACGAAGCCGGCCAGCTCGTCATCTCCAACGGCCAGAATGGCCCGGACGAATTCCCACGCATGTGGTTTGTCGATGCGAAGACGGTCAGCTTCCAGCAGGTCACCTCATTCCTCGAATACAGCGGCGAATACGGTGAGTACGTAACGATCACGCCCCGCGGTATCGGCGAAGACGGCTCTGTGTTCGGTGATGTCTTCCTGGTTACCGACGCCGGTGAAGGCAATAACTTCCGCGAAGCCAGCAACCAGTTCGCATTCATCTGGGACGACACCGTAGGTATGCGGGAGATGGCATTGTTCATTCCCAGCGCTGCCGTCCGCGGAGAGATCGGCGCTCAATCAGGCATCGCCACCTCCCCACCACCAGCAGTCCTGATTACCGAGCGTACCGGTGAGGCTCAGACCTCTACCCCGCTGCCCTTCGACGTCCGCGTCACTCAGAGAGATTTGCCTGACGCCATAGGAGCCGCGGCTCAAGCAACTCCAGACTGTGGTGGCAGCAATCCAATCATCCCGGTATCTGTCTTCAACTCGCCTCCCAACAACGATAATTTCGAGTTTTTCTCCGGTAGCAATCTCGTTCGCCTGGCAGCACCTCGAATCTCGGTAACCGTTCGAGACAACCTTCAACGCACCAATGAAGACGGTGATGTGGAATTCGATTTCGACGGAAACGGTTTCACCGGAGATACGCTCGGACTACAGATCCAGCTAGAGAACATCGGCGTCATCGACGTCAACATCGATTCGCTGGCAGTAGAATTTACTGGCGATAGCGGAGTATTCAGCACTCTATTCACCAATGCACCGCCACAAACCCTGGCCGAGGGTGAGCGCGCCCCCGAGTTTAGTCACTTCTACACTGCGGATGGGGCTGGCGAAGTATTCATTCGCATCAAGGTTGATATCTCAGATGAGAACGGCGAGACGGGAACATTCTACAGTCGCTTTGTCTCGCTCAATATTGAAGGCGAAGGCACTACCCTGACGATCGATACCGATCGCGGTCGCTACGACATCGTCAGCGATGAAGAAAACAACCAAACCAATCAGGGCACGGTTACCCTGCGCGTGCGCAGCGACGACGTGGCCGATCAAAACGTTGTATTTGGATCCCCGGTCATCACGGCCGACAAGCCGGACATCATCGAACTGACGCTGCCGGAGGAATCACCATCCTTCACCGTATCCAGAACTCTCGATCATTATTAGCTCGATATTCCGTT
>CAYGQC010000029.1:0-32995 GCA_964351875.1 uncultured Pseudomonadales bacterium | reverse complement strand
GAATGGAGAGAGAATGGCGAGAGGGCTACAGGCCGGCGTTGGGCGTCGCTATCTGATCCGGGTCCGGCACAAACGCATCGTCAGCGGCACCTGTCTCAGCGCTGCCTGGGTCGGTTGCCGGAATTTGATCGGTTACCGGAATAGGCACCGGCGCTGCCATCATCGGGCTGTCCACCGCCGGTAACTGACTGTGGGATATTCGAGCGATCAGCATGGCATGGGCTGTCGCGCGGACCGCCAACGCGTGCTGAGCGGCCGCAAAATCTTCGTAGAGAGGATCTTTGCGCAGCAAAACACAGCGCTCATCTTCACAATCAAACTCTGCGCGCTGACCGAACCGATTGCCGGCTGGTCCGTACTCACCGAACTCACCGCTCTGCTGTGGCAGCTGCCAGAACGCCTGCCACGTAATCGGAAGCCCGGGAATGCTGGAATCCACCGCACCCAGTGTCCGCTCGGCGGTCTCTACTAACAGTCCGGGGAAGTGAAGGTCGCGCAGCGGATCCGTACAGGCGCCCTCAAGCAGCTCCTCAACCCGGGCTTCGTCAACCCGGTAGCTATCGAAGCGATCGCCTACGTTTAATCGCCACCAGCGCGAGGTGTAGACCGGCACAACATGGGCCGGTGAGGTGACCTCCTGCAGAAAATGCACAATGCGGCCTAGCCTTGTCAGCATGTCACCATCGGTTGCGGAGCGTTCGAAGCCGTCAACCGCGCGCTCGAATTGCTCACCAAAGCGAGTCTCAACCAGACCGAACAGCGCCTTGCCGTCGCTATCGCCCGCATCGTAGTAGCTCCAGCGAAAGCCGCGGCGGAACATACCGCTTTGGGCAATACCAACATTAGCGCGCACCACGTAGCGCACCTGCAATGGCGACAGAGCCTGCTCTTCGGTGTCGGCAACGCAGCGAGTGAAGTGCTTGGCGGCCAGAAATGTTAGCTGCTGGTGAACATCTTCTTCGTAGGCAAAACTCGCGCTGGCGGAGCCAACCAGCACCCACGCACATGCGTAACGGACCAATCGCGTGGTCGCTGCAGCAGTGTTGAGCAAGAAGCACCGTTTCATCCCGCAGATCATACCCGCTCCCCACTCCTGTGACGGCCCTTCGAAGGGTATTTCAAGTTCGGCACGTTACGAGGGCAGGCGGCTGATCACTTCATCGCTCGTTACTTCCGAAGCAAGCTCGGCAATTGTCTTGTCAGTGCCCGGCCACCTCAGTTCCGCCGCGATCTCGGCAGCGGGCTCCAGAACAAAACGCCGGCCAAGTGCTCTCGGGTGCGGCAGGATCAATCGGCGGGTCGCCATACGCAGGTTGCCAAAGAGCAGCAGATCCAGGTCGAGCACCCGGGGCGCATTGCGACCCGCACCGGGGTCGCGTCCACGCTCAGCCTCACAGTCCTTCAGCGCAGTCAGCAGCCTCAGCGGCTGCAATCCATGCGCAGGAAACCTGGCTGCTGCGTTGACGTAGTCATTAACTCCTGGCGGGCAGTCCACGGGACTCGTTCGCCAGAGCGATGAGCGCGCAACAGGCTCACCAGCCAGCGCATCGAGAAAAGTGAATGCCTCGCTAATCACCCGCCGGGACTCGCCCAGGTTGGAGCCCAGCCCGATCAACACATGATGGGTCATACCGACTCCAGCCATCACTCGACACGCCCGCGACAAGTCCCCAGCCAGAAAAAACCAGCTCGTTCATCGGTTGAGGGTGAGTGAGTCCTTGGTGCACACTTCGTTAAAGACATTGTCACTGTTTCAGTCCAGGCTGAGATAAAAATTCGTTCTGACGTGCGATCGCGTCAGGCATTGCAACCGAGGGAAGTCATGAAAGCAGCCGTATTCTACGAGGCCAACAAGCCACTGGAAATTGAAGAGATTTCACACGGTGATCCAGCACCGCGCGAGGTGTTGGTTCGAACCGTATGCGCAGGCGTCTGTCACTCGGACCTGCACTTCCAGAACGGCTCATACCCCCACCCAGCGCCCGCAGTGCTTGGGCACGAATCAGCCGGCATCGTCGAAGCAGTCGGTAGCGACGTCACCTACGTGAAGCCAGGCGATCACGTGATCACTTGCCTGTCCGCCTTTTGTGGCCACTGCGAATACTGCCTCACTGGCCATATGTCGCTTTGCCAGGAGCCGGAACTGCAGCGCGGCCCTGACAAGCCACCTCGCCTGTCCAAGGGTGGCACACCTGTTCATCAATTCCTGAACCTCTCTTCGTTCGCAGAGTACATGCTCATCCACGAGCACGCGCTGGTGAAAGTGAACAAGGAGATGCCATTGGATCGTGCTGCGCTGATCGGCTGCGGTGTTACCACCGGCGTCGGCGCGGTCATCCACACCGCACAAGTTGAGCCAGGCTCTACCGTTGCGGTTATCGGCTGCGGCGGCATCGGCCTGTCAGCCATCAACGGCGCCGCTATCGCCGGTGCGGGACGCATTATCGCCATCGACATGGTGCCGTCCAAGCTCGAACTCGCTCGCAAATTTGGCGCTACTGACATCGTCAATGCGGGTGACGGCGATCCCGTTGGACAGGTAATGGAAATGACCGGCGGCGGCGTGCACTACTCCTTCGAAGCAATCGGCTTGAAAGCCACCGCAGAGCAATCATTCAAAATGCTGGCGCGCGGCGGCACCGCGACCATCATCGGCATGATTCCCGTCGGCACCATGGTGGAGCTGCACGGTCCGGAGTTCCTGATGGAACGAAAGATTCAGGGATCGAACATGGGTTCCAACCGATTCCGCGTGGACATGCCTCGGTTCGTCGACTTCTATCTGCAGGGCAAACTGCATCTGGACGACATGATCTCTGGTCGCATCAAGCTCGAAGACGTCAACGACGCCATGGAAGCGCTCAAGCTAGGCGAGGTCGCCCGCAGCGTCATCATGTTCGATCAGTAAGAACCAATCTGGGTGAGGCGCCACGTGGCGCCTCGTGGCAACGCTGAACCCGTTGTAGCGCGTTTATCGCGCGCTGAGCTCACGACATCACAGCATGTGCTTTTCGGGCGTCATACTACTGACATCCCGACTCGCTAGCGTCGCGAGACTGAGACGCAGCATGCGAGCACCACGACTGTGAAACTCCTCTTCCTTTGCACACACAACGCCTGCCGCAGCATCGTCGCCGAGGCGGTGACGATGTCGCTCGCGCAGGGCGACGACTCAATGCATGCGCTGTCCGCGGGCAGCGATCCGGCCAAGGAAGTCCATCCCGATACCCTCGCCGAATTGCACAACCGGGGTTTCGAGACGAGTTCTCTTTACAGCAAGAATCTCGAGGAACATCGATATTCTGACCCAACCGCGATCATCACCGTTTGCGACAGCGCAGCCGGGCAATCCTGCCCCCTGTGGCTGGACGACACGCCTGTTGTGCGCTGGAGTTTGGCTGACCCAACACAGCCAGCGCTGTCCGGAGCCGAACGCGAAGCAGCATTTGCCGAGCTTTTTGACGTGTTGAGATTTCGCATGCGCAGCGTCGTGACGGCTCATCGCCTTGGCGTCAGCAAAGCAGACATAATCGACCTTATGCAGGTATTGGGACGGGCGAACGTTGGGGTTATTTGAGCGCTATCTTTCTGTCTGGGTTGCGGCGGCAATCGTTGCCGGCGTCAGCCTGGGCTCCGCCGTTCCGGGTGCATTCGCTGTCGTAGCGCGGCTGGAGTACGCGCACGTCAATCTCGTGGTCGCGATCCTCATCTGGGTCATGATCTACCCGATGATGGTGCAGATCGACTTCACCTCGATTCGCGACGTAGGCCGACGCCCGAAAGGGTTGCTGCTGACGATTATCGTTAACTGGCTGATCAAACCATTCACGATGGCCGCTCTTGGTTGGCTGTTTTTCCGCGTGATATTTGCGGACCTTGTGGATCCGGCCACTGCCACCGAATACATCGCCGGTATGATTCTTTTGGGCGTCGCACCCTGCACGGCGATGGTCTTCGTGTGGAGCCAGCTCACCAAGGGCGATCCGGCCTACACTCTCGTGCAGGTCTCGATCAATGACGTCATCATGATCTTCGCCTTCGCGCCGATCGCCGCGCTGCTGCTGGGAATCAGCGACGTCACGGTGCCCTGGGAGACGCTGCTGCTGAGCGTGGGCCTCTATGTCGCGTTACCCCTCGTTGCCGGGGTGGTCACTCGCGCCCGGCTGGGCAGCGATGTCGAAACATTTACCAGCCGGCTGAAACCCGTATCAGTCATTGGACTACTCGCCACGGTCGTTCTGCTATTCGGTTTTCAGGCGGAAAAGATTCTCGGCCAGCCGATGGTCATCGCTCTCATCGCGGTACCTTTACTGATCCAAACCTATGGGATATTCGCGCTCGCCTACGGAGCCGCGCGCACGCTGCGACTCCCGCACAACATTGCAGCACCCGCGTGCCTGATCGGCACGTCGAACTTCTTCGAGCTGGCGGTTGCGGTGGCGATCTCTCTATTTGGCCTCAACTCTGGCGCCGCGCTGGCAACCGTCGTCGGCGTGCTCGTTGAGGTGCCGGTTATGTTGTCTCTGGTGGCTTTCGCCAACCGAACCCGACACTGGTTCGCTGAATCACCGACCTGACGGAACGCCGCCCGTATCTGAACCGATGGGCAACGCATTGCCTGGGAGACAGCAGGAGACAGTTGCGAACAGACCGCGGGCAACCGTGCCTATTGCCGTTACCTTTCAACGAGCTCAACGCGCCGATTCTTGTCCCGACCAGCATCACTGCTATTTGAGAACACCGGCACAAGCGGGCCAACCCCATGCGGCTGCAGCCGGTCAGATGCGATGCCGTAGTCCTTTTTCAAGGCATCAGCAACGCTCAGCGCTCGATCAGACGACAGCTTGCTGTTGTAGCTGAAGGTTCCCTTCGAGTCGGTGTGCCCGACAACGTAGAAACTTTTGTCCGGATGAGCATTCAAGTATTCGGCAATAGCATCGAGCGCAGCCTTGGACTCAGGCTTCAGAGTGGCCTTATCGAAATCGAACACGATACCGTCCAGCACAACGCGGCCATATTCGTCGATGTCCGACCCCATGGCTTCAGCATCAACGACAACGAGCCCTGTTTCAGCAGCTTCTACCTCAACAATATCAATCAACGTGCCGACGTAATTTTTCGAATGCTGCTCGACATAGACAACGACATAGGCCGTGCCCGCTGCGCGTTCTTTCTTGGCGACAATAGCGCCGGCACCACCAGATGAGGATGTGCCCGCGAACATCGTTCCAACGGCGCCGGGTTTGTTGGCCGGGTTCGCCCGGAACGTAACTTCCATCCATTGCCCAGAGCCAATATCATTGCCTTTACGATCTGCAAACATGCCCTCGCCCAGAATATCGAAGCCTTCTTCTCGCAGCGCATCGAGATAGTTTTTGTAGATCTCAGCGTAGGACCTGTCTTCCCCCTCATACTTGTAGAATGTCCGGGTCACACGGCCCTCGGTCTCGATCCAATCTGCGATGTATCGATAGCCGGTTACCGGGCCGACAGCAACCTTGTAGGGCTGGTAGTTTTCAATGTGCTGCCAGGCGATGACCTGTCCCGGATAGCGCTCAAACATGGGATGTTCGACAACACCCTCAATGTCCTGGTCAGCAACATCTTGCGCCATCGCCATGGCGGACATCAAAACAACAATGACTGCTGCAACGTTAGCTCGAAAGCAAGTGAACATTGGCGTTCCTCCAACGAATTACATACAGACTACGCGCGCTTACTTTAGTTTGTACAGCTTCGGTACCAATCACCTGAGCCGCTTCGGCAACCGCCGTTGGCGTGCCTGTCGATGCGACTGTGATGCTGCCCCAATCGCTTTCGCCAATCATATCCGGGACTGATTCGATGAATCGCCGACCAAGGAAAGGCGGCAAGCATGCAGCAACCAGATCGCTAAGGTTCCAGCTGCCGGTAAGAACGGCCATCGCATTCCTGGTTCGGCAGTTAAACTCTGGTCGATCGCCGAACAGTGCGGGTTACGACCCATTTGCGCTTACCGATCTGACGAGATTTTCTGAAGCCGTGGCGTTCGAACATGGACAGCGAACCGTTGAACAGAAACCCGGCCGAAGTTTTCCGGCCCTGCGTATCATCCGGGTACGCTTCAATGAGCCCGCCACCTAGCCGCCGTTATTCACCTCAACCAGATTCGCGAAATCTGGCCAGGTGTTTACATCAAGTGCTTTGGTTTCGCATTTATTCATGTCCCCGCCAATGCTAGGCAACCAAGCCTAGCGAATCGCGATGTAACCGTACTGGCCATTTCGGTAGACCCGCAGCAACAACTGGCTCTTGCTACGCCTGGCGCCTTCGGCCAGATCCGCAACGTTCTGCACCGCGCGACGATTCGCCGCGACGATCACATCGCCCGCGCGCAAACCGAAACGCCAGGCCATGCTGATTTCACTGACCTCGGTGACCAGCACACCGGCAGCCGCCTCGGGGTCACGCTCACCGCGAAAATTCTGTAAGCGCACGCCATCCAGTCGTGCGTCGATTCGCTCGCCAGTGACGTTGTCACTGGCCTGGGCATCCACATCGACTCGGAACACTTTGCGCCGACCGTTACGCGTGACTTCAATCTCAAGCTCATCACCGACAAAAATCACCGCCGCTTTGCTCGAATAGTCCGCCCGCGTTTCGATCATTCGATCATCGATACGCCGAAGAATGTCACCCGGCTCGATGCCAGCCTCGTCCGCGAGCGATGCCGGTTCGACGTTCACTACAACCACGCCAGCCGAGGCCTCAACCGCAAACGCTTCGGCAAGCTGCGGGTTGAGATTTTGCACGTCGATACCCAGGTACGCTCTGCGCACTTGCTTGTTCTCGATGAGCTCCAGCATTACCTCGCGCACCATGTTCGCCGGAATCGCGAAGCCAATGCCGACGTTGCCACCGGACGGCGCAAATATCGCAGTGTTGATGCCGATCAGATCGCCGCGCAGGTCGACCAGTGCGCCACCCGAGTTACCGGGGTTGATGGAAGCATCAGTCTGAATGAAGTCTTCGAAACCCTCGATCCCCAGGCCGCTACGCTCAAGCGCACTGATGATGCCGCTGGTGACGGTCTGGTTTAAGCCAAACGGGTTGCCGATGGCGACGGCAAAATCCCCGACGCGTAGCGCTGTCGAATCCGCAAATGTGATCGCAGACAAACCCTCCGCCTCAACCTGCAGGACAGCGAGATCGACCTGGGCGTCGCTACCCACGAGGTTTGCGGTCAGGCTGCGACCGTCAGAAAGCACGACCGTGATCTCATCCGCACGATCAACCACGTGGTGGTTGGTAACGATGTAACCGTGTTCGGCATCGACCACAACGCCAGAACCCGCGCTTTGCGTACGCCGTACCTGTCGGCGCTGCCGCGGCACGTCGAAGAAGCGCCGGAAAAACGGGTCTTCGAGCAGTGGGTTACGCACTTGCACCGTCGTGTAGGTCGCGATGTTGACCACACTCGGAGACGCCTTCTCGATCATCGGCGCGAGAGACGGCAACGCGCCACTCTCTACCGCAGCAGGAAGGGCTGCCAAAGCGCCGAGCGAGCAAAGCGAGGCCAGCAGAATCGATAGCGAGCGAGTTAGATGAGCCATGGCCTGATGAGAACTCCGTAAGCAAGCCCACCGTCTTTGTGCGATGGAACCCTGTCGGCGCTTGCGCTTGTCCGCCGCAATTGCCTAAATGATCGCCAAGTCTACTGCGTCCGGCGCTGCAATGAAGCCCCGGGAGGCTGGGCAGGGTAGCCCCTGACCGAGCGACAGCGCAGCTAGTTCAAGAAACACACGATCAATCAGTGGGGAGACGATTATGAGTGGAAGACTCGAAGGCAAAGTCGCGGTAATCACGGGCGGCGCAAGCGGTTTCGGCGCGGCAACCGCGCGGCGCTTCGTCGCCGAAGGCGCGAAGGTTGTGCTGGGTGATCTACAGGAAGAAGCCGGAGCCGCGATAGCCGCGGAGCTAAGCAACAGCGCGGTTTTTCAAAAGTGTAACGTGACATCAGAAGAAGACGTCGCCGCCCTCGTCGACAAGGCCGTCAGCCACTTTGGCCGCCTCGACATCATGTTCAACAACGCGGGCGTTGTCGGCGCCGTTGGCCCTATCGCGACCACGCCGGCCGATGAGTGGAAGCTGTCGATCGACATCCTGCTCAACGGCGTTTTCTACGGCACCAAACACGCCGCGCGAGTGATGGTGCCCCAGGGCTCGGGCAGCATCATCAATACCGCCAGCACCGCCGGCATCTCGGGCGGGCTCGGCCCACACGCCTACGCGGCCGCCAAACACGCCGTTATCGGGTTAACGAAAAACACCGCGGCAGAGCTTTGCCACAACGGCATTCGGGTCAACGCGATCGCGCCAACCGGCATGGCGACCGCAATGGTGGCGAATATCTCCACCGGCGATTACACCGATATCGAGAAAACCAAGGCGATTCTGGCGCAGACATCACCTTTGAAAGGCCGCGCTGGCACCGCTGAAGACGTGGCTAACGCTGCTCTTTTCCTTGCCAGCGACGAAGCCGGCTACACCACCGGACACACGCTCACCACCGACGCGGGCCACACAACGGGTGCATCTGACACTCCACCGCCGTTTGCTGAATATCAGCCAATGATCCGGCACGCGGGCACCAGCGGCGTCGACAAGTAACGCCGGCCAAACAGACACAACGGAGCACTTACAATGGAATTGAAAGACAAGATTGTCGTCGTGACCGGGGGCGCGGGCGGCATCGGCCGCGCGATGGCTCAAGCCTTCGCGGCCCAGGGCGCACGCCATGTCGCGGTTGCGGACATGAACGAGGAAGGCGCAGCGGAGACCGCGGCCATGATCGGCGGCAGCAGCGCACGCCTCGACGTCAGCGACGAGTCCACGATCAAGGCTTACATCGACAAGGTGGAAGCAGAGATTGGCCCGATCGATCTGTTCTGCTCAAACGCCGGCATCGGCATCGGCGAGGGTCTCGACACACCCAACGAGGTTTGGGAGACGATCTGGCAGGTCAACACCATGTCGCACATGTACGCAGCAAGGCACCTCGTACCCAAAATGGTCGCGCGCGGCGGCGGCTACCTGCTGAACACAGCATCCGCGGCGGGCTTGCTCGCCCAGATCGGCTCGATTACCTATTCGGTCACGAAAGCAGCAGCCGTGGCGATGGCTGAGTGGATATCCATCACCCACGGCAACGACGGCATCAAAGTGTCGGTGCTATGCCCGCAGGCAGTGCGCACGGCAATGACGGCGGGTGGCCCGGGCGTTGCCGGTGTCGACGGGATGATGGAGCCTGACGATGTCGCTAAGGTCGTGGTCGAAGGCTTGCGCGATGAGCGCTTCCTGATCCTGCCCCACCCGGAGGTCGAATCATACGTCGCGCGTAAAGGCGCAGACAGGGATCGCTGGCTTACCGGCATGCGGCGGCTGCAGGAACGGTATCTCATCGACTGACACCGCCTTCACCAAGGCAGTGACAGGGTCGCCTGATGAACAAGCTCTTACTTTTCGCGGCCCTGCTGCTCCTTCCGGCCTGCTCCGCTACTACTGACGAGGACGAACCCATGGCAAGCAGTTCGGACAAGCCGGCTCATCATCGCCAGAGCGGCGGTTTTCGGAATCCTCTGAATCGCCGCAGCAGCAGCGGCCTGGGCAGCTTCCTGAAGGCGCGCTTTTTCGACGAGCCCTGGGCCAGCTTCGACGCTGACAAGCATTCGATTCCCCAAGCAATACCAGCGCTTGCGGACGCCGAGAGCCGCGGCAACGCAACAGTGACCTGGATCGGTCATGCGACGGTTCTGATCCAGCACCAAGGCATCAACGTGTTGACCGATCCAGTGTTCAGTGACTACGCCTCACCCGTGCAATGGGCGGGTCCGAAGCGAGTAACGCCACCGGCATTGCGCGTCGATGAATTGCCGCCAATCCATGCTGTCATCATCTCCCACGATCATTACGATCACCTCGATGTGGCGTCGGTAAAAGCGCTCGGCAACGCGCCGATGTATTACGTGCCGCTCGGCATCGCCGAGTGGCTGATCGATCGCGGAATCGAGGCAGATCGCATCATTGAACTCGACTGGTGGGAAGGCTCAAAGCTGTCCGTTGACGGCATATCCGTCGACATCACAGCCACGCCCGCCCAGCATTTCTCCGGACGTGGCGTTAACGATAGCAATCGCCGCCTCTGGGCTTCCTGGGGACTAGCCTGGTCAGACTTCACCGCCTGGTTCGGCGGCGATACCGGCTACAACGACACACAGTTCATAGAAATCGGAGCGCGCCTCGGCCCCATAGACTTCGCGGTGATTCCAATCGGCGCATACCGACCGCGATGGTTTATGAAGGTTGTGCACGTGGATCCAGCGGAAGCCGTCCTCATTCATCAGGATATCGGTGCCGCCCAATCCATGGGCATTCATTGGGGAGCATTCATTCTGTCCGCCGAAGAAGCGGACGAGCCACCCCGCGCGCTGGCCGAGGCGATGGCGCAGTCGAATCAAGTTGCAGAGCGTTTCGATGTCTTTGCCATCGGTGAGACTCGGCACGTACTCCCGAGAAGACGCGCAACCACGCACAGCGTGACCGAACAGAACTGATGGGCGAGATGTGCAAGAGCTGCGGACAAGCGATTAGCATCGATGCGAAGTACTGCAGCCATTGTGGCGCTCGAGCGCTTTTGGAGAAGGACCTGGGACTCGCGGCCTCGCTCACTTACGCGCTACGCGAGGCGGATATCCCCGGAAAAGTTGGCCGAACCTTACTGGTATTGCTGACGAAGCCGGGCGAGCTAACGCGGGCATACGTCGCGGGCGGAACGGGTCGATACGTCAGCCCCATTCGATTGCTGCTAGCGATGGTGGCCGTCTATTTCCTGATAGCCGGCCCCTATTGGCTGGAGTTCAACGTAACCAATAGCGATGTAAAGCTGACTCCAGGTACGACAAACCCGGCGTTTGTGAGCGATCCGCTGGCCTTCGAGCTCTACAAAGATGCGATTGTCGACTACCAATCCGTCTCCAGATTGCTAGGCCCGTTGATGCTGTGCTGGCTGGTCGCGCTGGTTCGAATCCGCACGCGCGAGCCTTTCGGTCACCATCTGGTTTTCGCGGTGCACTACTACTGTTTCGACTATGCATGGGCCGGATTGATGGCAATCGCTTCCGCCACGCAACTGAAACTGTTCCCCGATTTCTCGCTGGTGACCTGGTGGATACCGATTTTCGCAGGGCTGTGGCTGTACGCGGTGTTATCGGCACGGCGCGCCTACGATGATAACTGGTGGCAGGCGCTACTCATGGGCTTCGCGATCATTGCCTTCGATATGCTACTAACGAGCCTGGCGGACGGAATTGCAGTGGGTTACGCCTACGCCCAATTTACCGATACCGGCGGCTAGCGAAGATCTGCTCAGATCAGCAGCGCCAGTGCCAGCGTCGTTCCGAGCACAACAAAGGCGATCGCCCAGATTTTCCACTGGTCCGGCTGGTGTGCAGGCAGTTCTTCTTCGGCACGCTCTTGCCCAGCTTCATTCTCATCTGACACGTTGAGTTCTCCAGAACGTCAAAACAATTCGATATCTGTGTAGGGTTCTCTACCAGGACGGCCTCGCCAGCGCTCGGCCACAGGACAACCTGCCTCAACACCGAGCGTCGTTCTTCACTGCGCCCAACCTGCGCGCTGGCGGCGCGACGAGACGATTTCTCCCCTGAAATGCGACCCAAAAAGGACCGCGATTCACGATCTGACGTCGCGCTACCCTGGGTCGATCAGCTCAAAATGGCTTATTGCCTGACAACAGCCGATGCGAAACAATACGCGAACACCCCGATCATGGGGCATTCAACAGGCGTGATCATGGACAATCAGCCCTGGAACCCCCAAGAGGTTCTTATCCGCGGCTTACTGCGGGCATATTACTGGATGGACGAGAGCCTCCAGAACGCGATGGCCGAGCGCGGCCTGCCTCTGCGTACCCGCACGCAAACCATGATTCTGGTGAACATCTCCAGCGGTATTACCCGCGCTGCTGAACTCGCCCGCGTGTTGGGCATCAGCCGCCAGGCTGTGCAGCAGCATATCAACGATCTGGAAAACGAAGGCCTGCTCCAGCAGCTACCCGACCTGGAAGACAAGCGGGCCAACCGCATCATTTTCAGCGCCGACGGGGCTAATATCATCAGCAATGCACTCGCCGCGCTACGCGATGCGGAGGCAGAACTGACCCGGCGCATCGGGCCAGAGGCAGTCGAGGCGATGCGAGGCGCACTGATGACCGATTGGGGCCCGCGCCTGGGTCAGAAGCGCGCACCCGGCCGAAAGCGGGCACCCAGCAGCGGCGACTGAATCCCTAATCCGTGATAGCTAACCCGGGCTAGGTTGGCTTGGCATCAAGCCGGCCGTACAGCTCGTCCAACGGCATCGACAGCCCATTCGGCTGAACCATCCGGCAATGAAATCGGCGCAACCTGCGCGGTTCCGGCACGCCGCAGGAATGAGCGATCACGCCTACTTCCTTCTCCATCGCCTTCGCGTAGCGATACACGCGCTCTTTCTTATCCGCGACCACTAGCCCTTTCTGCAGGTCTTCATCATGGGTCGTGACGCCCGTGGGGCAGGTATTCTTGTTGCATTGAAGCGCTTGAATGCAGCCCAGTGAAAACATGAAGCCACGAGCAGAGTTGACAAAATCAGCCCCGCAGCACAACGCCCAAGCCACCTCGCCCGGGGTTGTCAGCTTGCCGCTGGCAACCACCTTGATCCGGTCACGCAGGCCAGCATCACGCAGAATGTTGATCACCAGCGGCAGGCTTTCCTTAAGCGGCAAACCCACATAGTCGATCAGGCTCATGGGCGCAGCTCCTGTGCCGCCGTCCGCACTGTCGATGGTAATGAAGTCCGGAGCGCTCTCGATACCGCGCTTGTTTATCTCTGCACAGAGCTCCTCGATCCAACCGTAAGCGCCGATAACTGCCTTGAAGCCGGTGGGTTTGCCAGTCACCCGACGTACGCGCTCCACCATGTCCAGGAGGTCATCAATCGAGTCGATCTCCGGGTGGCGGTTCGGGCTGATTGACGCCTCCCCCACCGGAATAAGCCGGATGTTGCTCACTTCCTGGGTAACCTTGATGCCCGGCAGGATCCCACCCTTACCAGGCTTCGCACCCTGGCTGAGCTTGATCTCGAACATCTTTACCTGCTCGTTCTGCGCCACGCCCCTCAAGCGATCGTCGTTGAGGCTGCCATCCGGATTCTGCACGCCATACTTGGCCGTACCGAGCTGGAACACGATGTCACCGCCACCTTCGAGGTGGTAGCTCGACAACCCGCCTTCGCCGGTATTCATCCAGCAGCCAGCTTTCGCCGCGCCATGGGACAGGGCCTGAATCGCGGGCTTGGAGAGGGAACCGAAGCTCATCGCAGAGACGTGGAAGAACCTGTCCGTCTCGTACGGTTTCTCGCAGTACGGCCCTACGGTCACGACGCTGCACTCTTCGGAATCCTGATCCAGCGTGGGATACGGACAGTTCACGAACAACACCGTGCCGGCGGGTTTAAGATCTCGCGTGGAGCCGAAGGCGGTATTGAGGTTGTCACCCTTTGCCGCCTTGTAGACCCAGGTCCGCTCGGCCCGGTTGAACGGCATCTCCTCACGATCCATCGCGAAGAAATACTGGCGAAAGAACTCGCCCAGGTGTTCGAAGAGGTACCGGAAACGCCCGATAACCGGGAAGTTCCTGCGCACCGCATGGGCAGTCTGGTTGATATCGATGATGTAGAAGACCACCACCACCAGCAATCCGACACCCAGCAACACAATGAAGGTCTGAGCCAGAAACTCGACCAGGCTGAACGTAGACATTCCACACCCTCTTAGTTAAACGGTTCTCGGATTACTTCGCCGGTGCAGTATCGGCTATCGCGTCTGAACGTGACAGTTTCAGACCACCCACAGCAGATTCGTTCCCTGTCCCGCACGTTCAGCGCTCCAGCCTGACCCCGCCGCCACGCTGGCTATAGTGGCATCCACTCCGAAGCCAATCGCGGTTTCGGCAACAGCACAAAGGAATAACAGCATGCGTAATCGCACTGAATTCGCTCTGATGGGTTTCATAGGCATCGCTCTGGCGCAAACCGTGCCGGCCGCCACCCTGACCATGACCTTTAAGGGTGTTGAGAACTCAGACGGCCAGTTGATGGCCCAGGTGTCTAACACAGCAGAGGCGTTCGACGGCAAGTCTCGGGCAATCGCCCAGTTTGTCGTACCGGCATCGAAAGGGTCCGTGAGCATCTCAACCGACTCACTACCGGCCGGCGACTATGCCGTTCGAGTAATGCACGACGAGAACGACAATGGCGAGCTGGACAGCAACATGATCGGCATCCCGCGCGAGCCCTGGGGCACCTCAAACGACGCGAAAGGCAGCTTCGGCCCTCCGTCCTGGGATGACGCCAAATTCAGCATGGATAGCGATACCTCCATCGTCATCAACATGCAGTAGACCTTCGCCCACTGTCGCGGTAGCCACCCAGGAGACATAAGCCATGATCGACCAAGAACGCAACGAGACCAGGACACTTGCGCGCACCACGAAAGCAACCCTCGGCCGACGCGCGGTATTGAAGGGTTCTCTGGCGACCCTGGCAGGCTTGGCCGCAGGGACGGCAATTGCGAAGCTGGCGCCCGCAACGGCGGCAAACGCCTCTCGCAAGGCGCTGTTTGCGAAAGCCCTGGCCGACAATCCGTACCTGCTTGGCTATGCGAGTGCGGCGAAAGAATCCTTCGGCCCGACGTCGGTTTCGTTCACCGGCAAGCTGCCGCAAGACCTCTCCGGCGTGCTGTTTCGAAACGGCGCTGCGGGCCACGAGATTGGCGACTATCGGTACAACCACTGGTTTGATGGCGACGGCATGCTGCAGCGCTATGCGCTCAACGACGGCAAGCTTGAACATCGAGCCCGCTTCATAGCCACCCGCAAGCGGGTTAAGGAGCAGGCTGCTGGCCGAGCGCTTTACCCCGGGTTCGATTCCATCCCACCGAATCCCGGCGGCGTAACTTCACCGGACGACGTTAACCCGGCGAATATCTCCGTACTGAACCACCACGGCAAGCTCTTTGCCTTGTGGGAGGCAGGCTCTCCCTACGAGATCGATCCGGCGACTCTGGAAACGCGCGGCATTCACAGCTTCTCGGAGGACACGGAAGGCGTGCCCTTCTCCGCCCACCCAAGGGTCGATCCGGACGGCAACCTGTGGAACTTCGGCTACTTCAGCGCCGCCAACCTGTTGATCCTGTGGCATGTCAATCCAGATGGGACGCTGAAGAAGGCTGGCACCGTTAAAGTCGCGCCGATGTCGATGCCGCACGATTTTGTCGTGACGCAGAATCACATCGTCGTTCTCATCCCACCCTTGAACCACGAGCCGCAGGACATGCCGACCGCGTTTCTTGGCCAGCATGTGTGGCATCCCGAACAAGCAACGCGAGCCCTCGTGATCGACAAGAACGACTTCTCCAAGGTGCAAACGTTAGAGCTACCGGCTCAGTGGGTTTTCCACTACGGAAACGGCTACGACAACGGCAAAGGCGGCATCACTTTTGACGCCGCGCGCGCCGACGATCCAGGCGTCATGTTCGATAGCTTCCGGCAGATAATGATCGGCGAGGTGACCCCCGACATCCCGTCTCGACACTGCCGCTATGAGCTGAACCTGAATACCGGCAAGGCCAGTGAGACCTATCTGCTACCAGCAGGAACCAGCACGGAATTTCCAACGCTCGATCCGAGACTCAGCGGCCTCAAACACGCACAGGTTACCTGCCTCGCCTACGACGTCGATGACCGCTCGAGCAATGGCCATCTGAATTCCGTTGCGCGGCTCAACATCGACTCGGGCGACTGGCAGCGTTACCGTTATCCGGACCACGAGTTGCCAGAAGAGCATCTCTTCGTGGCAGCGCCAGGAAGTCAGCCCGACACGAGGGGCTGGGTCATCGGTTCTTTCCTGGATGTGCGCAGCAAACAAACGGGACTGAATGTGTTCAACGCAGAGGCCATCAACGACGGACCCATCGCACAGGCTCGACTGCCATATGCGCTACCCCTGGGTCTGCATGGGAAGTTCGTCGTATGAGCCGATACGGCCAGGAAAGTTGGCGCTACTTCGCAATGACAAGCGTACTGTGCACTGCGATCGCGCTGGCGCTTTGGGGTATCGGGCTTACGAGCCCTCTTTGGTCAACCTTCGTGGTGTCTTTCAGCATTGGCTACAGCGTGTTGGTTGCGCACGAGATTCTCTTTCGTGTTTTCAGGCAAGCCAGCAGCGGCTGGCTGATGTCGATTTCAGCCACGGCGCTCGGCCTGATGGTCGGGCTAGGCGCATCTGGGTTTTTCGTATCGGGCGACCCTTTGTATTTCTTCGGCAGCGACCGCGGCACGCTGTTTGTCAGCGCCTTCTTCGGTTTCATAGGCATGGCGATATTTGCCAACATGAGCAGACTGGCCGATGCTCGCGCAGAACTCGCCGATGCGCAGGCGCGCAACGAAGCTCAACAACGCACCATGCTCGCCACCCAGCTACAGGCGCTGCAGGCTCAGATAGAACCGCACTTCCTGTTCAACACCCTGTCCAACATCTCCGGCATGATTCGCGGCAATCCCGAGGGCGCCGAAACCACACTCGAACACCTGACCACGCTGCTTCGGGCTACCCTGCGCCGCACCCGCCAGCAACGCACGACCCTCGCCGACGAAGCTGAAATTCTGGCGTCGTATCTCGCCATCCAGAACATTCGCATGGGCACTCGCCTGCAATTCGACATTCAAATGCCAGACAACGCTCGGTCGATCGAGCTGGCGCCGTTGCTGCTACAACCACTGGTTGAAAACGCCGTACTGCATGGCATCGACCCTCTTGAGGAAGGCGGCAGGATTGATATCCGAGCCTTTGTCTCCGAGGGCAAGTTACGCATCGAGATCGCCGACACCGGGCAAGGCCTTGGCAAAGCGCCAAACAACGGCAAATCGGGCGGTGTCGGGTTGAGCAACGTTCGAGACAGGCTGAAAGCGCTTTACGGGGAACACGCGAGCCTGACACTTGAATCCCAGGGTGATCACGGGACGCTCGCCCGACTGACGATTCCGCTGGCGGATGACTCTGAGCTGGTGAGTTCCGCGGCATGACCAGCGCCATCCTTGTCGATGACGAAGCCAACGTACTCGCGCACCTCAGCCAGCAGCTAAGTAAAGCCTGGCCGGAGCTGGCAGTGGTAGGTACGGCAAGCAACGGCCGCCAGGCTCTCGAGCTGATCAGCGAGCTTGATCCGGAGATTGTGTTCCTCGATATCCACATGCCGGGGCTCACGGGCCTCGATGTCGCAAACCAGATCAGCAACAACACCCGCGTCGTCTTCGTCACCGCTTTTGATCAGCACGCGCTGGACGCGTTCGACGCGGCAGCCGTGGACTACCTGTTGAAGCCAGTGAGCGTTGAAAGACTCAAGCAAACGAAAGAGCGATTCGCCTCCACTGAGCCGACAAACATAGATCTGTCCGCCGTGTTGAGCGCGCTAAAGACAGAAAAGGCCGGCCATCTGGAATGGCTTCGTGCCGGCAAAGACGACACCATCGAACTGGTCAGCGTCGACGATGTCGTGTATTTCCAGGCAGACCAGAAGTACACCAGCGCGTTTACGAAGGACCGCGAATATCTGCTACGCCACGGGATAAGCGCGCTGGAAGCCGAGCTCGATCCAAATCGTTTCTGGCGGATTCACCGAAGCATCATCGTGCGCATTGATCAGATCGCCCAGGCCAGAAAAGACCTGCGCGGTCGCTTTGTGGTTAGCCTGCGTGATCGCAAGGAAAAGCTGCGCTCGTCGACGAGCTACAGCCAGGTGTTCAAGCAGATGTAGCTTGCCCTCGCGCAGCCATCAGAAGGTCTGCCGAATCTGCTCGATGAGCCACTGCGTGCCTTTGTCCCGCTGCTCCGCGCGACAGGCGAGTGAAATCCGTATGGGATCCGCTGAAAACGGCATCTTCTTGAGCGACAAGTTAAGCAGCGCCTTCTGGTGCAGCGCCAGACTCCTCGGGCACGTCGCCACATAGTCAGATCTCGCCGCGATGTTCAGCGCCGAAAGCCACTTGGGCACAATGCTCCCGCGATAGCTTGAGATATCGAACCTCGCATCCTTCGGCGTCGTTTCGCTATCCGAGTGGGCCCAGATATGCTCAAGCGTCGCGTATTTCGCCTCGCTCAAGCGGCCGCGCGCCGCTGGGTGATCGTGCCGCATAGCCACGCAAAACTCGTCTTGGTAAAGCAACTCCAACTCGATCTCCGCCGGTGTCTCATCAAAGCGGCCGATCGCCACATCCAGCTCGCCCCGTCGCAACCGCTCGAAGACCTCAGCCTCGGACAAATGCTGAAAGTACAGACCAACAGATGGCGCGGACTGCGCGATCCGATTGAGCACTGAGGTAGCCGCTACGACCGAGACAAACTCTGGCGCTGATATCGAGAACAATCGCTTCGCGTTAGCAGGCTCAAAGGATTGACCAATACCTAACGCCTGGCCCGTGAGGTCGAGCAGCGTCTCAATCTGCG
The DNA here is from genome assembly GCA_964351875.1 of uncultured Pseudomonadales bacterium. Classification (GTDB taxonomy): domain Bacteria; phylum Pseudomonadota; class Gammaproteobacteria; order Pseudomonadales; family Azotimanducaceae; genus JANSWO01. Next base: position 14,398 of record CAYGQC010000029.1, on the reverse strand, counting down.
GCTGGAGCTCCAATGCTCGCTGGGTCGCCTCCAACCCATGGGGGCGACGAATAAACAACGGGTCTTCGAAAAGGTCCCGCAATCGGGACAGAGCATGGCTGATGGTTGACTGGCTAAGGCTCAGAGACTCCGCTGTCCGCGTGACGCTACCGTGCTCGAGCAGCTCCTTCAGAACGAGAAGCAGCCCCCCGTCCAGCCTCCTGATTTTGGCTTTATCGATATCAGATACCATTCGATATCATTATCATAGTTATCACTTAAGCACTAGTGTCGAGGCTCAGTTACCAAGGAGCCTCGACATGAGCCGCACAACGCTTCCGATCACCGCTCTCTGCGTTCTCGCCTGCCTGACTACGACGTTTGGTGCTTCGGCTGCAACAGACGACGAGACCACCAAGCCCCCTCGCCACGGCCTGCTGCTGCCGGCGATCAGTCTGGTCTCGGACTATCGATTCGACGGGATGAGCCTGTCCAACCGGGACCCGGTAGCGCAGCTCTCCCTGCATTGGTGGCGACCGGACAATTTCTACGCCGGCATCTGGGCAAGCCAGGTCAATTTTCTCGACGGGGCTGGTACGGATATCGAAGTGGACTCCTACATCGGTAAGAACTTCTACCACGGCCGATTCACATCGAAAGTAGAGCTCATGTACAGCGCGTTCAACGACGGCAAAGCGCGGGGGCCAACCTACGATTTCCTCCAGGTCAAAGTGGGTAGCGAACGCACCATGGGGAAAACGACGCTAGGTTTGGCTCTGCACTGGTCACCGGCCGGCTCCGCTGGGGCGGGCAGAGTCTGGCAACTGAAACCGACCGCCTCCTACGCGCTCAACGATTGGGCGAAGCTGCGCGCCGGGGCTGGACGCCGGTGGGCGGAAAACGGCTTTGACCGAAACTACTGGGATATCGGCGTCACCTTCGAATGGCGCAAGATCGATCTGGACATTCGCTACTCCGATACCGACCTTGATCGAAGCGAGTGCTTCTACACCGATTGGTGTGAATCCGGAGTGCACGCCAAGCTCACTCTGGCATCGTACTGAGCGTGCGGCAGCCGAGCGGCTGTTGTTCACGGGCTTAGCTGGTATAACGCACGCACGAGCGGCCTCCAACTCTACGGGGCCATTGATGCGACACAGCACAAAGTGAGCAAAGCCAATGCAACGCGATATCGATGTTCTCGTCTGGGGTGCTACCGGGTTCACAGGCCAGATCTGTACCGAATTTCTCGACGAGAACTACGCAAACTCGAACGTGAAGTGGGCCATCGCCGGCCGCAGTAAGGACAAGCTGGCGCAGGTCAGCCGAGAACTCGATCTCGATGATTCCGTCGAACACCTGGTCGCCGACAGCCACGACATCGAGTCCCTTCGCGCGCTCGTCAAACGCGCTCGAGTCGTTCTGACAACCGTTGGTCCCTATGCCCGCTACGGCTCCGAACTCGTGCAAGTCTGCGCCGAGGAGGGCACCCACTACTGCGACCTCACGGGCGAAGTGCAGTGGATGCGGAAAATGATCGACGCCCACGAGGAAACAGCCCAGGAGTCGGGTGCTCGCATTGTTCACACCTGCGGTTTCGACAGCATCCCGTCGGATCTGGGCACCTACTTCGTCCAGCGAGCAATGATCGAGCAGCACGGCGTACCCGCAAACGTTGTGAAGTACCGCGCCAAGAAATTCTCCGGCGGCTTCAGCGGTGGCACCGTCGATTCCATGATGGCGATGATGGAGCAGAGCAAGGACGATCCGAGTGTTGCCCGAACCCTCGCGGATCCTTACGCACTGAACCCCAAAGGCGCCGAGCGCGGGCTCGATGGCCCCGACCGAACGCTGCCGGACTACGACGCCGACTTTGATACCTGGGTCGGCCCGTTCGTGATGGCCGGAATCAATACTCGAGTAGTGCGCAGGTCAAACGCCTTGATGGGTTATCTGTACGGCCACGATTTTCGCTACGACGAGGCGACCATCATGCCGCGTGGTCCACTCGGCTTTGCCGCCGCCACAGGGATGAGCCTGGGGACTAACGCCATGAACGCCATGGCTGGCCTGGAGCCAACGCGCAAGCTCATGCAGCGATTTATGCCCAAACCGGGTGAAGGCCCGTCTCGAGAAGCACAGGAGGCTGGCCTCTTCGAGATCGAAATTCTCGCCAAACACCCCACCGACTCCAGCAAGAGCCTGAAGGCTCGAGTGAAGGGCGACAAGGATCCAGGCTACGGCTCTACCGCAAAGATGCTGGTCGAATCCGCTTTGTGCCTCGCCCATGACGATCTGGACACCGGTGGCGGCTTCTGGACACCAGCCTCAGCGATGGGTGATGCGCTACTGAAGCGATTGCCCGCAAACGCTGGCGTGACGTTTGAGCTGATCTAACCGACGGCTCTGAGATCACGTGTATCTACCGACGCATTTTGAGATTACGGACGAGGCGCAACTGTTTGACCTCATCGAGCAGTTTCCTCTAGCGACGCTGATCCGCTGCAGTGACGTAGAGATCAGCCACCTGCCGGTGAGGCTCGATCGACGACGCCGGCTACTCGAGGCTCATATGCCACGGGCAAACCCGCTCGCGGAGCAATCCAACGTATCTGTAACCGCTGTGTTTCACGGCGAAAACGGCTACATCTCTCCTAGCTGGTACGCAACGAAAGCCGACAACCCCAAGGTGGTGCCAACCTGGAACTACGCGGTGGTACATGTGCAAGGTGTGCTTCGCGTGATCCACGATTCGGCGTGGCTGGCATCGCACCTCGACGCGTTCACCAATCAATACGAAGCCGAGGTGGGCAGCAACTGGCGCGTCTCCGACGCTCCCGCTGACTATCGGGAGAAACTCATCGCGGCGCTCATCGGGGTGGAGGTCGAGATCACTTCGATCGTTGGGAAATTCAAGCTCAGCCAGAATCGGCCGGCTGTGGATCAGGCAAGCCTGAGAGAGAATTCGCGCACTCGAGCGCTGACCACGACGCCTTAGCCGCTTTTGAAACCCGCAAACAACAGAGGCAGAAACGTCGACAGCCGCTTCTTGTAATCAGCAAACGTTCGGGAGCCTTGCTTGAGCCCGGCGGATGCCAGACGAATCATTTCCGCTGCTGACTTCGCCGTAACGCCCGCGCTCCTGAGGTCGATCTCGCCATTGTCGGCCGCAAAGGCCAGCTCAGCCGCCAGCATCTTTTCTATCCGCTCGTAGTAGGTTTGCACAATGTCCGCGCTCAACCGGCTACTGGCTTCGATGATGTCGGCGCCGTGAGGGGTCGACTCCAGGATTCCATATAAACGTATATAGAATCCGCACAACCCTTGGTAGATTCGAACGTCGACCGGTGTCGATCCACGTCCAAGGCGGAGCTCAGCGGATGCCTTCGCAATCGACTCTTCGTAGAGGGCTTCTGACAAACCTCGGAAAATCGCCTCTTTGTTATCGAAATAGGAATACAGCGACGCGCGGGAAACACCGATCTGCCGAGCGATGTCCTCCATCGATGTTCGTCGAAAGCCGTATTGACTGAATTGCGCCTCCGCACCTGCGAGGATTGCGGCCCGCTTATTGCTATCCGGCTCTTTGTCGTCTCGATTGCTTTCGTCTGACTTGGACATTCCGACAGGTTGACAAAATCAGCGCAAAACGTCAATTTGTCGACCTACCGAATAGGGAGTTAGCCAATGGTCGCTATAAACGTAAATGGGAAGCCTCGCGAGGTCGATGTCGATCCTTCGACCCCACTGCTGTGGGTGATTCGCGAACAGCTCGCGCTGACCGGCACCAAATTTGGCTGCGGTATGGCTCAGTGCGGCTCGTGCACTGTTCAACTGAATGGACGTCCCATTCGCTCCTGCGTCACTCCGGTATCCGCGGCGGTCGGACAGACTCTCACAACGATCGAGGGGCTCGCCCCGTCGGACTCCAAACTCCACCCGCTCCAGGTGGCATGGATCGAACACCAGGTCCCCCAATGCGGCTACTGCCAATCCGGACAGCTGATGTCCGCCGCAGCCCTTCTTGAGGCCAACCCGAATCCATCGGATGAAGACATCGACAAAGCGATGGCCGGGAATATTTGCCGGTGCGGCATGTACGGACGCATGAAAGCTGCCATCAAGACGGTTGCCTCAGCCAGCTACTACGACGCCACCGCAGCAGCCGACGGGAGCAAAGCATGAACAAGTGGACTCGACGCGGGCTCCTCACAACGGGCGTAATCCTCGGCGGCGGCCTCATTTTTGGAATCGCTATCCGGCCTGGCAATCGCACACCGGGCCTTGCGCCGCTCGTCACCGACGACGGCGAAACGCTTGTACACACATGGGTAAAGCTCGACACCGACAATAAGATAACAGTGATCGTTCCGCACTCCGAGATGGGCCAAGGCGTGGGTACCGCGCTGTCGCAGATGCTGGCCGACGAACTGGACGCTGACTGGAGCCTGGTCAGTTTCGAAGAAGCCCCGGCAATCGATGAGTTCGCCAACTATCCGCTTGGCCAGGGTGCGCTGCTCGCGGGCGTCGAGCTGCCAGCGATGATCGCACCAACGGTGCAAGGCATCCTGATCAAGACGGCTCAAGCGCTGGACCTGCAGATCACCGGCGGCAGCATGAGCATCCGCGCAACAGGTCAGTACGGCATGCGGGTCGCAGGGGCTGCCGTGAGAGAACTCCTGATCGAGTCGGCAGCCGACGCCTGGCAAGTACCGGCAACCGAGATTAGCGCTCGCGAGAGCCACCTCTCGCACGCGGCCAGCGGTCGCCGAGCGCCCTACTCGGAGTTCGCCAGCGCGGCCGCAGAGAAGACGCCATCGCTGTCACCGACCCTGAAAACCCCCGACCAATTCACCATCATGGGTACCCATGTCGAACGCCACGACATCCCGGCCAAAGTGGATGGCAGCGCCAAGTTTGCGATCGACGTTCAATTGCCGGGCATGCTCTACGCCACGGTGCGCCGCGCTCCAACCTTTGGTGGTAGCGTCGCCCGCCTTGACGACAAGGCAGCGCGAGCCATTCGCGGCGTGCAGGACGTGATCGCTCTCCCCGCCGCCAATATCGCGGGAACCATGAGTAGCTTCTCCGCACCGGAAGTGGTTGCCGTCGTCGCGGACAGCTATTGGTCCGCCAAGCAGGGTTTGGACGCACTGGAGCTTGAGTGGTCCAGCGCTGACGACGTTCGACGGTCGAGCGGCGACATCTTTGCTCAGTTCGATCGCGATATCAGCGAAGCAGCAAACCGGCAAGCAGACATTCAAACGGGTGATGTCGCCGGCGCAATTGCTGGCGCCACCGCGGTTGTACAAGCCGACTATCAGGTCCCGTTCCTCGCTCACACATGTATGGAGCCACAAAACGCGACCGTTTCAGTGACCGATTCCGGCGCCGAAGTCTGGGTCGGTTGCCAGAACCCGCTGGGTTTCCGCAGCGCGATTGCAGATGCGCTCGGCATGGACAGCGACTCCGTGGTCTTGAACAACCATCTTATGGGTGGCGGCTTTGGTCGTCGCGCGATTGCCGATTGCGCCGTTCAGGCCGCTCTGCTTTCCCAGAAGGTGCGAAAGCCAATCCAAGTTATCTGGACCCGCGAGGAAGACGTTCGGCAGGACTACTACCGCCCAGCTATCCAGAGCCGTTTTCGGGCGGCGCTGGACGAAACTGGCAACCTCATCGCGTGGGAGAATACCTACGTCAACAAGCACGAACCCGCCGAAGCCCCGCTCATTCCCTACTCGGTAGCGGCGAGCGACATCGGGCATGTGGTAAGCCCCACGCACGTTCCGTTCGGCGCGTGGCGCAGTGTCGATCACTCCCAGCACGGCTTCTTCACCGAATCGTTCATCGATGAAGTCGCGATCGCAGCCGGTCAAGACCCGTACCAATACCGCATGGACCGTCTGAAAGACAAACCACGCCACCTGGCGGTGCTCAAAAAAGCTGCGGAAGCCGCTGACTGGGGCACGCCGCTAGGCAACGGACGTGGACGCGGCATCTCACTGCAAGAGTCTTTCGGCTCGCTTGTCGCTCAGGTGGTTGAGGTAAGCCTTGTGAACGGCGAGACACAAGTCGACCGAGTGGTCGCCGCGATAGACGCAGGCGTTGCGGTATCGCCCGATGGCCTCACCGCGCAGATTGAGTCCGGCATCATCTATGGCCTGACGGCTGCGCTCTACGGTGAGATCACCATCGAGGACGGCGCCGTTGCGCAGAGCAATTTCCATGACTACCAGGCGCTGAGGATGCCCAAGGCACCGGTCATAGAAACTCACATCATCAACAGTGACGCCCCTATCGGCGGCGCCGGCGAACCGGGTACGCCTGGCATCGCACCAGCGCTCGCGAATGCTGTGTTTGATGCAACAGGCGTACGTGTCAGACGCCTGCCTATGTCGCGGCCGGAAGTGAAGATGCAGCTAGAGGATCGAGCCGCCAAGGCGGTCTAGACCGTCAGGCCAATCCAGCCTCGAATCGCGCGCCGCGTGCTTCAAGCTCGCTGGCAAACCAAAGAGACTCTAACCAAAGAGACTCTAACCAAAGAGACTCTAACCAAAGAGACTCGCAAGAGCAGTGTTTTGCGCGCCGTGCCGAATGCGGCGGAAAACCCCGCCACAGTCAGCTCGCGACGCTCGGCTCGGTAGCTGCACTCGCCCGCCTGGAATCCAGCTCGGCGTACCGGAGCACATCCTCCAAGCGTTCGTAGCGAAATCCACCATAGTGGTAGACGACCTTCGTCTCGCTGGTGATACCGAAACGTTGCACTTGCTTCTCTTCTTCATCAGTCATCGTGCTACACACTCATTTCTTGATTTGCGAAAGGCGCCGCTACACCGCCAGTTGTTCCCGGAATAGTCGAGATGAGAATGCGCAGGCATAACGAGAGCGACGCATTGGGTTTGGTTTTCATGAAAGCCTCGGTCGCAGGACCATCCCGTCCCCGAAGAGGAGCCATCGAGGTAACCGTTCTCAGGCGCGATCAGCTCGACGCACGATGATTCGGAAGCGCGGTACCCACGCTCGCATTTCCAGCCTTTGCCGCGCGATGAGAACTCGGAAAGGTAGCCGTGTGCCGGCACCGCAATTTGTGCGCATGTCTCACCCGACACTCGATAACCTCTGAGACATTCCCAGCCTCGTCCGTAGCTGGAACTCGCGAGATATGCATTGTCCGGCACTTCGATTTTCGAACAGCTCTGGGATTCCTCACGGAAACCGCGATCACATTTCCAACCGGTACCCGATGCGTCAAGGTAGCCGTCAGCCGGCACGACAACCGCCACACATCGGCTCTCACCAACCTGCACATAGCCATGGGAGCAGCTCCAACCCTGGCCATATCTGGAGTCGGTCGCGTAGCTGTTGTCCGGGTCGGTGACAACCACGCACTTTCCGTTCAGCTTCCGAAATGAGGGCTCACACGCCCAGCCGTCGTCTGATTGATTCACGCGAGCGTTGGCAGGAATCTCCATAGCGCCCGCGTTCAATGCCGCAGAAAGCAGGGCAAAGACGAGGAAGAAAAAAAGGAAGAAGCCGAGCGATGACGGCTGAAAGCTCCGATTCGAGGAATCGGCGCAGCACGGAGCGGGAATGGGAATCCTCGCCAGGGACAGTTGCGGAGCGTCGTACATGGATAGTCCAGTTGAAAGGCTTCCGCACATTGCCACCTCTAACCAAGGCATGGCGCAGAAATTCCGGTAGCAATCCGGACCTATTCAATGGACAGCGAGTGACCAGTTTCAGCAAGCCGAAAGCGAGAGGTCGCGTTCGTGAGCCAGCCGTATCAGTGAACAACCCTGACCATACTCGCATGTGACCGAATAGCCATCGCTCATTGAAAGGCGAAATCCGTCAATCGACGGCTCGTTACGGATCTAAGCGCAGGTCAGTCTGCTTTCACCGTGCTCTCGCGCGATGCCTCCAGCAACGCTTGACCACCCGTCGCGCGCCCGGCCACCTCTCCATCCGTACCATTCTCTGTTACGCAATCCAGCTTCTGACTCATGGTCCGCGTGATCGCTGCGCGCAAGCTGTCCGCGGAGAAAGGCTTGTGCAGGAACTCGACGTCGAGCTCAGTGACATCGGTGTAGCCAGACATAATCAGAACGGGTAGATCAACGTAGCGCCTGCGTATTTCTGCCGCGAGCCCTCGCCCGTCTAACTCTCCGGGCATCATCAGGTCAGTGATCACAAGGTTTGGCCGGACCGACTGCTCCAGCATCTGTAGCGCTTCCGCCCCGCTGTTAACGCTTATCGTCTCCTGACCCATCTTCTGCAACAGCAAGCACAAGACTTCACGAATCGCCGGTTGGTCGTCGACCACCATAACCAGCCCTTCCGTTAGCGGATCTTGAACGCTGCCACCCTTGTTGTCCTCGATCGAGGTGTCGCCCTGGTATCGGGGAATCAGCAGCGTGACCACGGTTCCCTCGCCTTTCGCGCTATCGATATCTAACGAGCCGCCCGACTGCTTGGTGAACCCGTCAACCATGCTCAATCCCAAACCGGTGCCATGACGTTCCAGCTTCGTTGAGTAAAAAGGTTCAGTAGCTCGCTTCAATTCATCGGGCGTCATGCCTTGACCGTCGTCCGCGACGGATATCGACACCCACTGCTCTGACTCACCCTGCTCGCCTACCTGCTCAAGCTGGCTTGCCTTAAGGCGAACTCCCCCCTGGCCAGCCAAGGCTTCCTTGGCATTAAGCAGTAAGTTGATGATGGCTGTGGTGAGTTGTCCTCGGTCCACCAGAATGCTGCAATCGCTCACTTCACAATGCAGAGACATGCCCTCGCTGAGGGTGCTGTCGAATAGAGCCTGCGAATCAGCAACAAAGGTTTTTAGGTTCGTCGGTTGGGGCGTGAGCGGTTGTTTGCGCGCATACGCCAGAAGGCTCGCAGTGATATCCGATGCGGACTCGGCAGCCGCGAGGATATTGTCGAGATGGGGAGTCGACGAACCATTGCCCGCTCTATCGGCGTCCCGCAACATACCCGCGGAGATAGTGACCACCGTCATAAGGTTATTGAAATCGTGTGCAACACCGCTGGTGAGCTGTCCAATCGCTTGCAGTTTCTCGCTCTCAGCCAGGTTTTTCGCAAGCGCTTGTCGTTCGTTCTCCGCTGCCAGGCGTTGAGCCATCTCGTGTTCCAGAGAGGCCGTCCGCTCAGAAACCTTCGCTTCCAGCTCAGCATTCACCGTCTGAATCGTTTTCGCCACCTTGCGCGCGTAACGCCGCGACAGTCCAAGATAAACAACGAGCGCGAGAAGAAGAGCCGTCATGATCAGCACGTTCCGAAGCGCTATCTCGCTGTTGGTTCGAACTTCTTGTTCACGCGCTTCTCGCTGGGCCTTAGCTAACTCATTGGCCTTGTTAGCAAGCTCCAGAGATTTTTCGAGTACTGCCAGGTCGAGATCGGTTTCCGCGCCAACAACATTGGTCTGCATCTGCCGTGATTGCCGCTTAGCAATATTCGCTGCCACCCGACGGTCTGTCGCTCTGAGCAGATCTCCTCGCAGATCCAGAGCCTGGGCAAGAATCATGCTGGGACCATGCTCTTCTAGCGCTTCGATATTCGCATCGAGAAGAGCTTCAGCTTGCTCATACCGTCCCAGCCCGATGAGCGCATCGGCGAAGTGGACATCAACCTTGTTCACACGCAGTGGATCGCCGCTGCGCTCGGCGTACTCCTGGGCAAGCTCAAAGCTTTGTATGCCTTCGTCGGTATTACCCAACACCAGTTGTAGTTCGCCGATCACCGATCGCGCGTACGCCTGGGTACCGGTGACGCCGTGGGGGCTGATGGATTGCAAAACCTCGCTGAGCCGGTCGTAGCTTTCCTGAGGACGGCCTAGCGCAAACGTCGCCCTCGCCAGAATCACTTCATCAATCAGATTGGTCGGGTTATGGCGATCGTAGTGTTCACTGTGAATGGTGGTCTGCAGAAGCGCATTGGCCGTTTCATAGTCGCCAAGTTCCATATGCGTTGAGGCGATGTTTGAACCCAGCAAACTCAGAAACGACTCTTGATCCGAAACACTCGGGTCGCGCAGAAGCTCCAACGCCGCTTGAAATTTCTTCAGCGCCTGGGTTGGCAGCCCTCTGATGAGGTAATCCACCCCTTGATTGTTTTGCGTGGTGGCCGCGAGGCTTATATCGCCAGCGGCGAGCGCGAACTCTTCCGCTCTCCGGTTCGCATTGAAGGCAGCTTCATATCGGCCGTTGGTCGCCAGCCAGATCGCAAGATGCAGCTGACCCAGTGCTGCCGGCCATGGATGCTCAATCGCGTTGATCGACTCGCCACGCTCGAGGCAATCTGACTGGCCAATCGAGGTACCTAACAGCTCAGAAAACGAGCATTCGAGCATGGCAGCGAGGCGGGCTTCATCGCTCAGCGGCTTAGCCAGTGCCAGCGCTTTATCCAAATGGGCGGTCGCCTGGACAACGTCTTGCTCGACCTCTAGCAGGGCGAGCATGAGCCGGTATCTAGCGGCTTCATTCTTTGCCACCGCGTCGCGAATGTCTTCGTGCTCCAGGACCCGCAACGTGTCCCCGCCGGATTCGCTGACACGTTCGGCTTCAGCCATCGCACTCGCGCCGACGAAAGCCAGCGTCACGAGAGCGATCAGTTTGCGGGTACGATGAATCAACGAAAGGCAACCACGGCGGGCGAGAGACGTGGGCCAGTCTAGTGTTCCATCCGGCGGCAAGCCACCTCAATATCAAGTTACCTTCCTAATCAGCGATGGGGCAAACGGTAGGGCTTTTGCGCATGTTGGCCTGCTCGAACGCTCGCCTCACCGAACCCGCAATGGCAAACGGCTCAGCGGCAGACCTTCGTCAGAACACCTCTCTGTTGTAATCTGCCTCTCAATCTAGGCAGCTCAGCTCCAACGAGGGGCTACTCGGGGAGAAGGCTGACATGTCTCCAGCAAACCAAAGCGTCCGGCGATTCGATGTCCTCATCATTGGGGCTGGGTTCAGCGGTCTCTATCAGCTGTACCGGCTGCGCAAGCTCGGTTTTAACGTCAGGCTCTTCGATGCGGGGAGCGATCTCGGCGGCGTCTGGCATTGGAATTGTTATCCGGGAGCGCGCGTTGATTCGCACGTCCCCAACTACGAATACTCCATGGAGGAGGTCTGGCAAGACTGGTGTTGGAGTGAGCGCTTCCCGGGTTGGCAAGAGCTAAGACGCTACTTCGCGCACGTCGAGAGCAAGCTCGAGCTAAAGCGCGACATCGAGTTCGACAAACCAGTAACTGGGGCCTCATTCGATGAGGCCGAGTGTCGTTGGCAGATCACGTGTGCAGACGGAGAAACCGTCCAAGCGCAGTTTGTTCTGACCTGCATGGGTTTCGCCGCAAAAGCTCATACCCCAACGCTACCCGGGCTAGACCGCTTTGAGGGCAAGACGCTGCACACCGGGCACTGGCCCGAGACCGGGTTGGAGCTGACCGGCAAGCGCATCGGTATAATCGGTACTGGCGCCAGCGGAGTGCAAGTCATCCAGGAAGCTAGCAAAGTTGCGGATGAGCTCGTCGTTTTCCAACGCACGCCGATGATCGCGCTAGCTATGCAGCAACGACAGCTAAGCCGGGAAGCTGAGCTGGCGAAGAAGCCGACGCTCAAAGAAACCTTCCGCATTCGCAACGCGTCGAGCGGTGGTTTCCATGATCTGCAAATGGACGAACGCAACGCACACGAAGTGCCGAAGGGCGAGCGTGACAGAGTGTTTGAGGAAGCCTGGGCCAAAGGCGGCTTCCATTTCTGGACAGGCTCTTTCAGCGACATCATCACTGACCTGAGATCTAACCGGTTAGCCTATGACTTCTGGCGCGCCAAAGTACACGCTCGAGTCAAAGACCCAGTGACTGCCGAAGTGCTTGCCCCTGAGGAGCCACCACATCCCTTTGGCGCGAAACGGCCATCGCTTGAGCAGGACTACTTTGAGGCGTTCAACCAGGACAACGTCACGCTCGTGGATATCAAGAAAACGCCGATAACCGAGATCGAGCCGGGTGGCGTTCGTACGTCAGAAAGGAAATACGATCTTGATGTGTTGGTTCTGGCGACGGGGTTCGATGCCAGCACGGGCGGCTTCACTCAGATCGACTTGCGCGGGACGTCCGGACGATCGTTGAAAGACATTTGGCAAGACGGAGTTGATACCCAACTTGGATTGGGCGTGCCCGAATTTCCTAACCTTCTGATGCTCTACGGCCCTCAAAGTCCAACTGCATTCTGGAATGGCCCTGCGAGCGCAGAAGTCCAGGGTGACTGGGTGGTTAACTGCTTAGTGCATCTACGCGACAACGGCATCAATCGAATCGAGGCAAAGCCGGAAGCCGCAAAAACATGGTCCAAGCACATGGAAGAGATGGGCGCTCGAACGCTGATGCCCCTAGCAGACTCCTGGTACATGGGCGCCAATATTCCAGGTAAGCGGCGACAGATGCTGTTTTACATGGGCAGCAAGAGCTACATGGAACATTGCAACAACAGCGCCGACAACGGATACACAGGGTTTGAGCTGCGCTGACGTGTAATAGTTCGTATCTGAACTGACAGACAGTGTCAGATTTCTTTAAAGCGGACGTTCGCACAGGTTAGGTAGGAAGGTCTCAGCTCGACCCACAGCGGACCTCGCTTCTCAGCCGCCATTTTGACAACCCTGAAAAGCGATCCCGGTCCTAAATGTATCGGGAAGATCTCAAAGCAACTCACGATTCCTGGAGGGGCTCGCCTCTAAAATCGGCGGGGATCGGACAGTTTGCGCAGACGCTATCGTCACATAATCTGCAGAGTGTGCAGCGTTCCAAATCTGTGGTCTCAAGTGTGGAGAGCATCTTGTGTAGGAGTGCGGTCAGCGTTTCAACCTCGGAGTTTGTAAAGGACTCCATAAAAGGATGAACAGCAGCAAGGCGACCTTTCAGGAGCTTTTTTCGAATCCGTGCTCCCGGCTTTGTGAGATACAAGGCAACCGCCCGTTTGTCGCGGCCTTGACGACGCTCGACTAAGCCATCCGCCACAAGTCGGTTAACAAGCCGCACCGAGCCAGGGTGAGAGAGGCCAAGAATGCCCCGCAACTCGTCGTTTGATGGCCCCATACCGTATCCGATGACGACGACCGCTGCCGGAGTTTCGCCCACATGGTTCAGAACGTCGCGCGCCGTATCTTTGATGCGGTCGGCGACCGCAAGCCCTACAACGCCGAGCAGATTGGCAGCAAAGTCATCCATGCTGCGCATAATATGTGCGGAGTGCACGAATCTCAACTTGACCGATTATGTGCGTAGAGCACATAATTTATGCATCACCAAGAAAAAACGGGATCACACATGTCGAGCAACCCTGCAACTTCTCTTACACCGGAACATCAGGATTTCTACGAGCGTTTCAAGTCCTTCTGGGCTGCCCCGTCGGGGTCGCGCATACCGGAATTGATTGCGCCTGATGCGACTATTCATTTCACTGGCGCTGGCACGTTCTCAGGGGCTGAGTACGTCAATGTGATGGCGGAAATGCTTTCTACGATGGTCGATTTGAAAGTCACACCGCTGGATTGCGCAGGCAACGGGGATCGGCTCTATATCGCTTGGGAAACATCGGTATCGATTAATGGAGAGCAACGCACATACTTGGGTGTCGATCGCTTTCTCATCAAGAACGGCATGGCGACAGATGAGCAAGTGATCTTCGATTCTGCAGTGCTCCAATAAGAAAACTAATTAGGGGCATGTCGGGATCAAGAGCACAGAGTAAACGCTTCTATGAGCAAGCAAGTCGGGAGTTGTCGGCGGACGACAAAGTTCTCGGGCGCCTAATAGAGCGGGTTGGCCCCTGCGGTCTCGGCAATGAGCTAAAGCCACTGACAACAACATTCGAGGCCTTGTTAGAAGCGATCACGCATCAGCAGCTAAGCTTAAAAGCTGCCACGACCATATTCGGGCGACTTCGAGCGCTCGTTCCAACCCTAGAAGCAGAGTTGTTTCTGCGCTTAGAACCCACTGCGCTTAGAGAGGCTGGCCTTTCGCGAGCCAAGGTGCTTGCTGTACGTGACTTAGCAGAACGCTCCTGCATTGGAAAGGTGCCCACGATTGAAGCTCTTCAAGAAATGGATGACGAGAGCATCGTTGATAGTCTCTCCAAAATACGTGGGATTGGCCGATGGTCCGCGGAGATGTTGTTGATCTTTCGATTGGGACGGCTTGATGTTTTACCCACTCACGATTTAGGTATACAACAGGGGTTTAGCGCTTCGTTTCGCAGGACAAATAAGCCAGTTGCCAAGGCCATAGACCATCGTGGAGAGCGTTGGCGCCCCTATCGGAGCATCGTTAGTTGGTACCTTTGGCGAGCGGCGGAGATGGCCCGGAAAGGGTAAATGCTTGGAGCAGAAACCAAACGACCGCTATTGGCCG
>CAYGQC010000028.1:2196-33360 GCA_964351875.1 uncultured Pseudomonadales bacterium | reverse complement strand
AAGTTTCTAGAGCCCGGTTTCGTGCCCGCCAGTCATGAGCGCGAGGCAGGCGAAGCGGCGGCGGCGCTGGCCGGCAAGCTGGTTGAGTGGCAGCTACTGGCGAATCCCCAACGCCTGATCATCCGCACAATCGACAGCTTCAATCACTATCTGGCCCGGTCCATGCCGGTGGCGACCAAGCTGGGCCCGGTACCTGCGCCGACGGACGACGCGACCCGCCTGTACAGGAAAGCGGCGAGGCGGGTTCTGCAACTGGTGGATGCCCAGGACGAGGCCGCTCAGCACGTCGGCGCGCTACTGGTCTGGCTCGACCAGGATAGCCAGCGAGCGGAGAACATCCTCACGGATGTGCTGGCGTCGCGGGAACAGTGGCTGCGAGCGCTTGGGTTTGATGGCAAGTTGGATCGCGTGGGGGCTGAGTCGCTATTGAGCGACATGGTCGAGCGGGGATTGCAACAAGCCGACGCGACACTGAGAGCCGCGCTGGATAGCGCGGGTGTTACTCCGGTTGAACTGTCAGAGCTCGTTAACCGATCCTTCGAAAATATGATTGAAGGCGGCTACGCAGTTCCCGAAATCGATGTGATGTCTGGAGACCTTCCCAATACCGATGGCGCGCAACTGGCTGCCTGGTCGGCATTGGCAGACAAATTTCTGACGGCGAAAACGAGCCCGCCACAGCTACGCAAAGCGATCGACAAGAAGAACGGGTGGCCGCCTAACACGCCAGAGAAGGTGCGATTCAAGGGGCTGCTCGACGCATTTGCTTCGGATCCCCATGCAGACCAGATTGCCTCGGCGTTGAACCATGCGCGCCAGCTTCCAACTCCACACTACGTGGACGATGAATGGGGTGCGCTCGAATCCCTCGTTGCAGTGCTGCGGCGTAGTGCGGCCGAGCTGGCACTCGTCTTTGCCGAATCCGGCCAGGCTGATTTTTCTGGGATCGCGGCGGCCGCCCTCGAAGGCCTGGGCGATCCGGACGCGCCCGGGGGTGTTAGCGATCTTGGCCTGACACTGGATCACCGCATCGCGCATCTGCTAGTCGATGAGTTTCAGGACACGAACCAGGGGCAGATAGCGCTGTTAGAAAAGCTCACAGCGGGTTGGCAGCCCGGCGACGGACGAACGCTGTTTGCGGTGGGCGATCCGATGCAGAGCATCTATCGGTTTCGTGAAGCGGACGTTGGTCTGTTTCTGAGCGCTATATCGCATGGTATCGGCGGACTGCGGTTGGAATTTGCTCAGCTCACACGCAACTTTCGCTCGCGTAGCGAGATTGTCGACTGGGTGAACCAGCACGTTGGGCCGATCTTCCCCTTAGAGTCGGAGCAGGACGCTGTCCGCGGCGCGGTGAGCTATGCCGTCAGCGAACCGGCTCTCGGTGACGGTGGCCAAGTAGAGGTGAACTCGTTTGCCACGGATGCTGAGGAGGCTGCGCACATTGTCGAGATTCTCGAGACCGCGCTCGCTGACCACGCTGACGATCCCGCCTACCGCGCCGCGATTATCGTCAGCGCACGCAGCCACTTAAGCAGCCTCCTGCCGGCACTGGCTGAAGCTGGAATCGCCTACCGAGCGTTGAAGCTTGGCAAGCTGACGGATCAGCCAGAGGTAGGCGATTTGCTATCCCTCACCCGCCTTGTGCTGAATCCTCAGGACCGGACTGCCTTGGTGGCGCTTCTGCGCTCACCGATGGTCGGCCTTACGCTCGCTGATCTTGTTGGCGTCGCGGGGGACGGCCAGGATCCCTGGCAGGCCGCCGATGATGAGGCGATTCTCGCTGGCCTTGCTCCGGACTCGGTGGTCCGCTTTCGCATT
The DNA here is from genome assembly GCA_964351875.1 of uncultured Pseudomonadales bacterium. Lineage (GTDB taxonomy): Bacteria > Pseudomonadota > Gammaproteobacteria > Pseudomonadales > Azotimanducaceae > JANSWO01. Next base: position 31,539 of record CAYGQC010000028.1, on the reverse strand, counting down.
GCCATGGACGCGCTTGTCGCAGCACAGGATCGCTGGCGGCGTCGGCCCGTTGCGGAAATTGTCGAAGGTTTATGGCAGCGGCTGGGCGGTCCGGAGTTGCTGGCGCTCACGGAGTCACGGCAGCGCAACGTTCGGCGCTATCTTGGGACGCTGTCGCAGGCGGAGGCCGACGGCAGCCTGTCGGACTGGCATCAGTTTCTTGCTCGTCTGAGCGAACAGCGAACCGAAGGCGATCCGGACCGGGATGACGTCCGGCTCGATGTGCTGACGATGCACAGCGCGAAAGGTCTTGAGTGGGATCTGGTGTTTCTGCCGGGTCTGAACCGTAGACCGGGCTCGGACAGGGCGGGGCTGGTGCACTGGCAGACCACGCCGGATATGCAGATGCTTGTCGCGCCGATCAATTCCCGCCGCCGAGCCGCGAACGACAAGAACCCGCTAATCGAGCTGATGCGAAGAGAAGAGGAACATCGCACAGAGTTCGAACGTAAGCGGCTGCTATATGTAGCGGCGACGCGGGCAAAGCACCGGCTTGTTCTCAGCGCTCGTTTCGATGCGAAACCAGACAAGGAGGCGAGCGAGGAATCAGAAAGCGTCGAACTCAAAGTGACCAAGCGTTCTCTTGCGTCTGTGCTTTGGCGCACCTGTGGCGAGGCGTTCTCGAATGACTTCACGGCTTCGCCCAGTATCGAATCCAATGAGCCTGTACTGCCCGACCAGCGTCTGCGCCGGTTCGCGTTGCCCTGGCGGCCAGAAGTGCGTCCCGCCGTTGAATGGATCGCACCACGAGCTCCGTCGCAGCCGGGCGATGAGATTGAATACAACTGGGCTGGTGCTGACGCGCGCCGTATCGGGACGGTGTTACACCGGCTGCTCGAGTGGGTCGGGCGGCTCGGCGTAGAACATGTTGATGAAGCTGAGCAGGCGCGTCTGCTGGGCAAGGTTCCGCGTTTGCTTGCCTGGCAGGGGCTTCGCGTCGCGAGCGATGATGCGCGCGTCGCCATTGTGCGTGAGGCGTTTGAGGCGACGCTAGCAGATGAAACAGGACGCTGGTTACTCAGTGGCGAACATGGCGAGGCGGCTTGTGAGCTGGCGGTGTCGGGCCAGCTTCGCGGTGAGATCATTCATCGAATCATCGACCGAACATTTGTCGATGAGCAAAACGTTCGCTGGATTATCGATTTCAAATCCAGCTACCACGAAGGCGGTGATCTGGAGATCTTCTACGAGAGCGAAAAGGAGCGTTACGCCGCACAGCTCGCGACCTATGCGCACCTCTTACGCGCGCTCGATGGGCGGCGAACACGCTGCGCGCTATACCTGCCGCGGATGCAGAAACTTCTTGAGGTGTAATGGGCCTGGAGGCCTGCGCGCAATACGCCTGCTCTCTTAGCCGGTGTTGCGCAAACCGCTGGCGATTCCAGCCATCGTGACCTGCAATGCCTGCGCGGCGAAATCATTGTCGGGTTCCCGACGATAGCGGGCAAGCAGTTCGGCCTGCAGTAGATGCAGCGGGTCGAGATACGTATTGCGCACGCTCAGTGCGTCTGCAAGGTTAGGCTCGTTGGCCAGCAATCTGTCGGTGCCGCGCAGAGTGAGTACCGAGTCAGTGAGTTGGCGCAGCCGATCGCCGAAGGCGTTTACGGCGCCCCGTCCCTCGGCTTCAACCAGACGCTCGGCGTAGTAGCTTGTGAGGCCCGGATCGGCCTTGGCGAGCACCATTTCCAGCATGTCGATCTGCATCTTGAAGAATGGCCAATCGAGCATGTTCTTGGCGGCCGCGCTCGACTCGCTGTCCGCAAGGGCCGCGTCGGTTCCTAGCCAGGCCGGCAGCATGAGTCGAACCTGAGTCCATGCGAAGACCCAGGGAATAGCGCGCAGGCTTGCCACATCACCGGTAACTCCGGGGAGTGCCCGGCGCGCAGGTCGGCTGCCGAGCGCGAGAATACCGAGTTCCTGCTCAGGGGTTAGCGCCCGGAACAGTTCGACAAACGAAGGGTCGTCGCGAACGGATGCGCGATAGCTGCGCACGGCTTTGTCAGCCATGGCGGTCATTGCCGCCCGGTCCTCTGCGCTGGGCGCGGGCGGTGGCGTCAGCGTTGCTTCCAGCGTGGCCGTGACATAGCGAGCCATGTTGGCCGCGGCGAGATCGGGTGCGCCAAACTTCCAGCGAATCATCTCGCCCTGTTCGGTAACGCGCAGGCGCCCGTCGACGGAGCCGGGCGGTTGGGATCGGATTGCCGACTGCGCCGGGCCACCGCCGCGGCCAACCGCACCGCCGCGACCGTGGAACAGCGTCAGCGACACGTCGTGCTCAGCACCGACCGCAACGAGTTTTTCCTGGGCGAGGTATTGAGCCCAGGCGGCGGCAAATTGACCGGCGTCCTTGGCCGAGTCGGAGTAACCGATCATGACCTGCTGATGGCCGCCCGTGTACGCGCGGTACCAATCGTTGCGCAGCAACGCATCGAGCGTTGCGGGCGCGTTGTCCAGGTCGTCGAGGGTTTCAAACAGCGGCACGATCGGCAGGTTTGTCTCAAGCCCTGCTTCGCGAAGCAACAGGATGACGGCGAGCACATCGCTCGGCGTGCTTGCCATAGAGATGATGTACTCATTGATGCCTGCCGCGCCGACGGCGGCGATGGTGCGGCACGTGTTAAGCACTTCCGCGGTGGCGTCGCTATGCGGCCATTGGCCTGGCACCAGTGGCCGTCGGCTCGTGAGCTCAGCGACGAGAAATTCGCATCGTTGCTGCTCGCTCCATTGCTCGAAGCTCGAGCCGTCTCCCGCGCTATCCAGATAGGCAGTCAGCTCATCCAGGGCGCTGGTGTGTCGGTCTGCGCTCTGTCGGATATCCAGCGTCGTGAGCGTGATGCCAAAGGCGCAGGCTCGTCGAATGGTATCGGTCAGTGGTCCGTTGGCGATGAAATCCATGCCGCCTTGCGTGAGCGATCGGTGGGCAAGCAGTAGCGGTTCGAGTAGTTCCTGGGTGGTCAGGAAAATCGTCTCGGGCTCTGGCGGGGGTGTTGGATCCAATCGCTCAGCCCAGTCGCGCGTGCGAGCCATGCGCTCCTTCAACTGTTTCATCAAAGCCCGATAGGGCTCGTGCTCGGTGCCAGCGGCGGCGCGAAGCTCGGTGTTCGCCTGGGTCATCGACAATGAGCCCTGCAGATCGTCCAGATCGCGGATGAACAGATCGGCCGCCATCCAGCGCGCGAGCATCAGGACCTCGCGCGTGACATCGGCGGTAACATTCGGATTACCGTCGCGGTCGCCGCCCATCCAGGATGCGAAGCGAATGGGGATTGTGGTCAGTGGCAGCGCATCGATACCGGCATCGGACAACGCCTCGTCCAGGGTCCTCATTACCTGGGGCAGCGCATGCCAAAGCGAATTTTCGACAACCGCAAAACCCCACCGAGCTTCTTCCTGGGGGCTGGGCCGGTCTCGGCGAATCTCGTCGCTGTACCAGGCTTCCGCAATCAGGCGCTGCAGCTTCTCGGGCCTGGGCTTCGAGCGTCTCGCTAGCGTTGCGCCAATCGAATCGTATTTCTGGATCATCGTCCGGCGCAGCACTTCGGTTGGATGCGCGGTCAACACGAGCTCGATGTTCATGCTGGCAAGTGTTTTGAGGACGTCGGGGTGGTCTGGCAGCTGAATGCTGTAGCTCTCTTCTGCATCGCGCGTCTGCTCGGCGATGTTGGCCAGGTTCAGGAATTGATTGAAGGCGCGTGCTACGTCAACCAGAGCCTGTCCGTCCAGAGATTCGAGGGTTTTGCCCAGAGCCTGCCAGCTACCACCTGGCTCGCGCGCCGATTTCGCCTGTGCCCGAATGGTCTCGATGGTCGCGAGAAACGCAGGCCCACGATCCCGCTCGATCACACGGCCCAGCAGCTCCCCCAGCAGTCGGACATCCGCTCGCAGTGTCTCATCCAGGTTGCTTGAGGATGTCGTGGCTTGCGAGTGGGGGGGCGACGAGGTCATGGGGATTCCCGATTGCTGCTGTGTTTAGGTGGCGGCCGGGCCTCACGACCCGGTTGGCGGCTAGCCGAAGATCTCGCTGTACGCGTCGTCGTTGAAACCGACGATCAGCGTTTTGCCAACGATCAGAGTGGGCGCCCGCAGATTGCCGGTTGGCCCGAGCATCGCGGCGACGGCCTCGTCGCTGACGCCAGTGAATGTGTTGACCTTCTTGCCTTTGGCGACAATCAGTTTGCTCGCGCTCTTTAGCAGGTCGCGGGCATCACTTGACTGCAGCTTTCGGCTGGCGGGTACGGTTTCTTTGATCGCGACCCTACCGGCTTCCAAAAACTTGGATGCTTTGGTGCAGCTGGTTCAGCCCTTGCGGTGGTAGTACCACTTTACGTCTGGCATAGGTTTTCTCTTCTCGTGTTCTGAATTCGTGCGTCAGGTGCACGGCCGCCATGGTAACAAACCCTTCCGCGCCTTCAGTATGCGCTGGCCCCGGGCAGGTAGCGTTCAGCATTGCGAACGTCAAACTTGATGGGAAGCTTGGCCAGACCGCGTAGAAAACTGCTCGGCACGTGTTGCAACGATTCTTCTGGCGAACTCAAGGCGATGTTGTCCAGCCGATTCAGCAGGATGACAAACGCCGAGTACATTTCCTGACGTGCAAGCGCGGCTCCAGGGCAATGATGGGGCCCCGAGCCAAAGGCAAGGTGAGCGCCCGCCTTGCTGCGAGCGATATCGAAGTCCTCGGAGTCATCGAAAACGGCTTCGTCGCGGTTCGCAGAGGCGTAGCCAATCGCGAGCGTGCTGCCTTTCGCGATCTTGATGCCAGCGACCTCGGTGTCCTGGGTAGCGACGCGGAACAGGTGGAGCACTGGCGTTTCGAAACGCAGCGACTCCTCGATAAAGTTGCGAATGAGCTTTGGATCGTCGCGCATAGCCCGGATGGCATCTGGCCGCTCGAGCAGTAGCATGAGCGCGGACCCGATCGCGTTCGTCGTGGTCTCGTTGCCACCGGTCAGAAGCTGATCCAGCAGGTCCTGAAGCTCCGGCATCGTCAGCGGTCTCGACTCACCAGTGGTTGGGTCTTCGATCCGTTGTTGGACCAGTTCAGTGATTATGTCGTCCTCGGGCTTGTCGCGACGCGCTTCGATGACGCTCGCGAAAAAGTGTTGTGCTTCCACGACCAGCTTCGCGCAGTCGACCGCAGCATCGTCATCGACAAAGCCGCCACCTGGCGCGAGCATCGCGTCTGACCACTCCTTAAGCTGCCAGATCTTGTCGCGCGGCACGCCGAGCTGATCGGCGATCACGGTGCAGGGCAGGGGTACCGCAAAGTCCCAGACAAAGTCACACTCGCCTCGATCTATGAAGCCGTCAATCAGATCGTTTACGCAGGTCTCGATGTAGTGCGTCATCAACCGTATGCGTTTCACGGTGAACGCGTGGTTGATGAGCTTGCGATAGGCCGTGTGAACGGGCGGGTCAGTACGTTGCAGTGTTGATACCCGTGCCCAGCCGTTTTCCGCCCGGTACGCCTCCGCAATCGTTCTGCTGGTTCCGCGCTCCGCGCCGAATTCGTAGATGTTGTTGGAAAACAGTTGTGGGTTCTTCTTTACGTAGCGAATGTCCTCATACCGCGACACGTAGTACATGCCCAGCTCTGGCATGAAGTAGACCGGCTGCTCCTGGCGAATTGTCTGAAAGTATTTGAACGGACACTCTCGGGTGTCGTCCTGCATCAGGTTGTAGTCCTGCAATCGCTTCTCGGCCATGACGCTCTCCTCTCAAGCATGTCCCGCTTAGCGCCTAGACTAGCGCATCTGTGGGACTCATTAGCGCGACCGTAGAGATGACAGTCAGTAGATGCGCTTCTGTGACCACTGGGGTTGCGTGGTAGCGTTGCCAGCGCGGACGCGCTTGCTCCTCTCTTTGTCGTGTGCCGCTCGTGCCAACTAAAGGTTTTCACGGCCTGTTTATTTCGGCGGGTGGTAAATTGCAGGAGTTAATCAGAGGTTCCCTAGATGACGGTGGAGAACGAACACCTCGCGGACGTCGCTGTGGTAGGCGCTGGTTTAAGCGGGCTGGCCTGCGCGCGTCGATTGGCAGCGGCAGGGCGATCGGTGACGGTATTCGAAAAGAGTGGTGATATCAGCGGCCGCCTGGCGACCCGCCGCCGGGACTCTCTGCGGTGGAATCACGGGGCGCCGTTCGTGCAGGCCCGTAGCGACGAGTTCGTCGCATTCATGAAGGAGCAGCAGGCATCCGGGTTTGCTCACCCCGTCCGGCTGCCGCGGGGCGAGCTGGGCTTTCGGGGCCTGCCTGACATGCGGGAGATGCTGCGTGGTGTCAGCACTGGGCTATCGATCTCAACCCGGGTGGAAGTCACGGGGCTTCGTCGAGATTCCCGGGGTTGGTTCCTAAAGGTCGCGAACGACTCGAGCGAGCGCGGTCCATTTTCCAGTGTCGTGCTGGCGCTGCCTGCACCCCAGGCCAAGCGAGTGCTGGAAGCTGCGACCGATACGGGCGCAGTCAGCATCGGCGAGCAGCTCGGACAGGTGCGCATGGCTTGCAACTGGAGTTTACTGCTGGCCTTCGACGAAGAGGTGCCGCTGCTGGATCGGCTACCTCTGGATTATGTTGTTGAGAGCATCACCCGCGAAGGAGATGGCTTGGCCTATGTCGTTCGATTCGGCGCGCAGTGGTCTTTGGAGCGTATCGAGACCGATCGGAAAGACATCACGCCGGTTTTGCTGCACACGCTGGCGAGCCGCCTGGGTAGCGCCGAGAAATTGCCGAAGCCAGCAAGCGTCGCGGCGCATCGATGGCGCTACGCCGAAGCGAGCCAGCCGCTGGGCGAATACTGCTTGTGGGATGCACAGCTAGGCATTGGAGCCTGCGGTGATTGGTGTCTGGGCGCGTATGCTGAGCATGCTTTTTTGAGCGGCGAGGCGATGGCGCGCGCCGTCTGCAGTGCTGCTTAGCGTGGCTTGTTATTTCTGTTACCCCGATAGCCTGCGGTCACCGGGGAGCTTGCCGTGAGCACTGACCCGGGACAAAGCGGTGACGCCTGGTCTCAGCTGCTGCCCCTGCGCGAAGGCTATGCACGCCTGCTCGGCTGGTTGGGTGCTGCTGTGTTGCCTGTGCTGTTCCTGCTGGCACTCGCTTGGCCGGAGACGCGCCCCTATCTGCAGAGAATCGGGGTTATCTACGCGGGTGGAATACTCAGCTTTCTCGGCGGTATCCAGTGGGGCCTGGCCATGGCCAGTCGCCGTGCGCTCGCTCGCCTGCGGCGCCTCGCAGTGGGAGTCACACCGCCAATCTGGATGGCGGTTGCGTTAAGCCTGCCGCTATTGCTTAGTGCGTTCGCTCTGATGATCGGCCTGGTTCTGTTACTTGCCTATGAATGGCTTGAACGTGGCGATGCGGTATACCCGGAGTGGTATCTGCCGCTGCGGCTGCAACTGACGGCTGCCCTTTGCGTCGGTCTGGGCCTGATAACGATTGTCTGACTCGATGCGAGAAGGCGGTTAATCGCATCGATTTAATCGGATGCAAACCCGGTAATGTCGGCACATTATCGCCGCCCTCAGGCCTTGGGCATCGAGCAACTGTCTTTCAGATGTTCGGGCGTGAAGCTGGCTTGGTAGGGGGATATCTGCCGCTTTAGGACACTCCAACGCGATTGCTACGCTGTTCAACAAGCTTCGTCACCGGCGTATGGGGCTCATCCTGCTGGTGAGCGCTTCTCTCTACTGCGTGTTCAATCTCAGGTTTAATCGAGCTAAAGAACCAAAAAAGCGTTTAATAACAAGCTGATAACGTTTGTCCTGGCGAGCTACGATGAGCGCAGAGGCGCAGGTTTCGAGCGCATGGTCACGCGCTGGCAGGGAAAATGCAGAGCATTGTTAAAGCATCGTGTGTTTGACCGCCTGTTTGCGGCGTTTACACGGATGTTCGGAAAGGAAGGCGGTGTGTGGGTCTCGGGGAATAAACCTGTTGGCCGGGCATTTAGCTGATATTCAGCGCCGGTTGAGCAGACTGGCTCTGGAATCGTTAGGTTTTTTGACAAGCGCGCTCCCAAAGGGATGCGCTATTCAGAAGTATCGGAGTTAAACGACACGAGACGATGCTGTTACCCATTAGATGCTGAGCAGAGCTCAGCGGCCTGTTGGGCGGCGACCGTGTCGAGCGATTCCGAAGGAGAGTGTTGATGACCGATGCCCTGTGTAAATCGCAACTTGAGCTCGAAAATGACAGCTTTGCTGGCACCACTGGAGTCAGTGAGCTCGCGAGCAGCAAGCGTTTCATTCCCGCGTTCAAGGATTCCGAATCCGGACATGTGGAAATTTCCTGCTTTGCCAATGGCTCCCCTGCGCCGCTGCACGTGCTGGAAGGGCTGCCGGTAGACTGGGCAACTCGCCTGGACGATGACGGCCGCCCGGCTGAACTTAAGACCACGATTATCTCTGGCTTCCTGCGAGAGGGTGTTTTCTACACGCGTGAAGAGGCCGCTCAGGCTTCTAATTAGGTGTTAGGTGCGCATGCGCTGCCCGCCTGCCGCCTGACCGATCCTTCTACCCTTTACCCTTCGATCGTTCTGCATTGCCACCCTCAGGTTGCTGTCACGCAGCGCTTGCCTCGCGCCTTGCGCCTGCTAGTCTGCTAGCCCGGTATTGTTGCCAAAGGCGGAAACATGAGAATCATCGGTGCGCTTCTGATCGCGGCAGGGCTTGCGAGTGCAGGCTATTTCATAGGTTCCGGTTTCGTCGATGCGCGTGCGCTTGACCGAGTGGTTGTCGTGAAAGGGCTGGCCGAGCGAGAGGTGCCCGCGGATACCGCGATCTGGCCAATCCAGCTTCTGGTTGCTGACAACGCGCTGCCCGATCTGCTGACGAATGTGGAATCGCAGACGCAACAGGTGATCAAGTTTCTGAATGATCAGGGTTTCAGCGCCGATGAGGTCACGATTGGCGCGCCTAGTATCGTCGACAAACAAGCCCAGGACTGGGGCAACTCCAATTTCCGCTTTCGCTATTCCGCCACGTCCGTCGTAACGGTCTACTCAAGCGACGTTGCGCGAGTGCGACAGGCGGGTGCTGGATTGATAGAACTGGGTAAAGCGGGGGTGGTTTTCACCCAGGACAACTATGAGTTTCGCACCCAGTATCTGTTTAACGGCCTGAACGACGTGAAGCCGGACATGGTGGAGGAGGCTACGCGCAATGCGCGCGAGGTCGCGGGTAAGTTTGCGCAGGACTCAGGCAGCCAGCTCGGCAAGATTCGATCCGCGCGCCAGGGCCAATTTTCCATCAGTGACCGGGATTCGAATAATCCGCACATCAAGCGCGTGCGAGTTGTCTCCACGCTCGAGTACTACCTGTCCGACTAGCCGGGCTTGCCCGCCCACTGGTAACCCTGAGCTCGCCTGCGTTTCGAACTAACCGCGCGCCCTGGCGTCAAAGAGACACCATTCCCTCTATTGCCACAGGCCAGCGATGAGCAAGCTATCTTCTTCGATGTTGTTTCCCTGCATGCTTTTGCTCGCACTCGGAGCGCCGAGCGCAACCGCGGCGCCGGAATCCGAACGCTGGGCGATTTGGGACCAGCGGGATAACGATGCGAAGATCTCTTTCGACCACGCGCCCTGGCAGCGCTGGCTCGATGAATACCTGATGGTCGGCTCGGATGGCGTGCATCGCGTTCGTTACGCCTCAGTCTCATCGCAGGGGAAGGCTACGCTGCAGGCCTACCTCGCAACCGCGGCGGCGGTTGATCCGCGAGAGTTCTCCGCAGATGAGCAGATGGCCTACTGGGTGAATCTGTACAACGCGCTGACGGTATCCGTTGTCCTCGACAATCCTGGCAAGCGCAGCATTCTCAAAATGGGTGGTGGTTGGCTGCCTACTGGCCCCTGGGATGACGAGGTGCTGACGGTCGCCGGCATCCCGCTGACACTCAACGATATCGAACATCGCATCCTGCGCCCGATCTGGCAGGACCATCGCATTCACTTCGTTGTCAATTGCGCCAGCTTCAGCTGCCCAAACCTGGCCCCGGACGCGTTCACCGCTTCGACCCTCGAAGCGCAGCTAGCCGCGGCGGAGGCCAGTTATATCAATGATCTGCGCGGGGTCAGCAAGATGAACGGTCGCTTGCAGCTATCGAGCATCTTCGGGTGGTATCGCGATGACTTTGCTGATTCCGAAGCGGCGTTGTTGTCCTATCTGCAGCAGCACCATAGTGATCTTAGTCGCTGGCTAGAGGATGATCCCGAACTCGCGGAGCGAGTGCGCTACGACTACGACTGGTCGCTCAACAGCGCCCCCTAGGCTAGGAGCTTGTCTGCTCCTACTCGGCGGTTCCGGGGAAAGCCGGCATTTCCTTGATGTACAAGTCGCGCTTCGCGTACGGGATTTCGATGTTGGCCTCAGCGAATGCGTCATAGACCTTGAGATGTAGCTCATGCAGAACCAGGCCGCGCTTCTCTGGTTCATCGATCCAGCCGAGCAGTTCGAAGTCCAGGCTTGAACCGCCGAACGCGCGCATGCGCGATCGTGGCGCTGGGTAGGCGCAGATCTTGTCGTGCTCAACAGCGATCCGCTCGAGCAGCTCGCACACCGCATGCGCGTCGCTGCCATAGGCTGCACCCACCTGTAACCGGATGCGCATCTTGGGATTCAATCCACCGCTCTCATTGATGATCTTGCCGTTTGCGATAATGGCGTTGGGGACGGTCACTTCGATGTCGTCCCGCGTGATCATGCGAGTGCTGCGCATGCCAATGTGAGTGACGCGGCCTCGTTCTCCACTGTCGAGGTTGACGTAGTCGCCAACCTTGTAGGGTGAGTCGGCAAGGATGAAGAAGCCGCTGAACAGGTTCGCGAGTGTGTCCTTGGCGGCGAAGCCGACCGCGATACCGACGATGCCGGCCGATGCCAGCCAACCCACGGGATTAATGCCCCAGATCATGAGCAGCGTGTAGCTGCCAAACAGGATGATGAGAAGCTTGAGTACCAGATCGAAGAGCGGGATTGTCCGTGCTTCGATCAGCTTGAATTGTGGGTTGCGTGCGAACGAATCCAGCGTAGTGCTCGACAGTCGAAGCGCGGCGCGCATCCAACTGACGACAATGAGGGACAGCAAGAGGTTGATCAGCCACCCGCTGCTAGTGCCGAGGCCGGCTGTGTTGATCGCGAGAATCAGGCCGAACAGGAAAACGGTGTTGAATATCGGACTGCGCAGGTCGTCGATTAACGCATCGTCCAGCTCGGTTTTGGTACGCGAAGTGATCTGCCCCAGGCTGCGTAGAATGACGAAGCGAACAGCGATCGCCAGGATGAAAAAGGCTGCTGCAACGACTAACCCGCCGATCAATGGATAGGTAGCGACGGTCTCCCACGCGGGCACAAGCGCCTGCGGCATCCAATCGGTGACGTCACCGATCTGATTGGCAATAGGCTCGATGAATATGGGTTCAGCAGCTTCTTCCGGCTGCGCATCCATTGAAGTTTGAGTGGGTGGAATCATGTTGTTTGTCGATTGGTAATCAGACGACCATGCTAGGGGTAGCGGCCTGTGGGCTGCAACTCACACCGTCGATTGGACCCTGCGGCTCGGTGCTATCCTTGCCGCTTCGCAAAAAGCGAGCGCAAAGGCGGGCAGAGTTGTGTCGGTGACGTCTCCGAACGAAAGACAGGTTGATCTGGCGCGCAATCGTAGCTGGCTCGGCTCGCTCATGCCTGATGAAACACCCCCAAGGGTTGCGTTGGCGTCGCTAATCGTCGTGAATCTTCTGCCGCTGTTTGGTGTTTTGCTTTGGGGTTGGGACGTCGGCGCTATCGTCGTTTTGTACTGGTCCGAAAACCTGATACTCGGCGCGATTACCTTAATCAAGATGTTGGCGAAAGCGCCTGTCAAAGGCCTGTTCCAATCGGTTTTCTTTTTGTTCCACTACGGCGCGTTCTGCGCGGTACATGGGCTGTTTATTCTCAATCTCATGCTGAATGTTGATGGCGATCCCTTTGGTGAAGGGGATAGCTGGCCGTTTCTGCTGGTCTTCGTAGAATTGTTGGTAAACGTCGTGAACAGCGTGCTGGCTAACGCGCCCAGCCAATGGCTCTGGGTGTTCGCCGCGCTCGCGGTCAGTCATGGCGTGTCGCTGGTGTTCAACTATTTCGGCACTGGCGAATCCAGCCGCATGACGCTCAGCAAGCTTATGACTGCACCCTATAAACGCATCGTCATCCTGCACGTCGCCATTATCTTCGGCGGCATGGGGGTGATGGCGCTCGGTGAGCCGGTCGCAATGCTTGTTGTACTCGTGCTGCTAAAGCTGGCGATGGATGTGGCGTTGCATCGCCGCGAGCATCGGCAGCTTGAGGTGTCCTAGCGGGTTTTGAACAGATCGAGCGCTCGCTGCCGAGCGAATTTGTGATCGACGATGGGCTCCACGTAACCCGTGCCCTCGCGGGTCGGGGCTTCAAACAGAAACTTGTCTGGCACACCGGCGAGTTCCGGTACCCAGCGCCGGGTGAACAACCCTTTCGGATCGAACTTCTTGCCCTGGCTCGCCGGGTTGAAGATGCGGAAGTACGGCGCTGCATCGGTTCCAGTGGATGCGCTCCACTGCCAGCCGCCGTTGTTGGACGCAAAGTCTCCGTCGATCAGTTTGTTCATGAAGTACCGCTCGCCCTCGCGCCAGTCGATGAGCAAGTGTTTGGTGAGAAACATGGCCGCTACCATTCGCAATCGGTTGTGCATCCAGCCGGTTGCGTTAAGACAACGCATGGCGGCGTCGACGAGCGGATAGCCGGTCTGCCCGTTTTTCCAAGCGGCAAAGTCTTCTGCTGATTGCCGCCATTTGATCGCATCGTAGTCGCGGCGAAACGATTCGCCTTTTGATACGTGATCAAACTGAGCGATGATGTGGCGGTAGAATTCTCGCCAGACGATCTCGTTCACCCACGTGTTTAGCCCTTCATTGCTGCCCGAGAGTTGATTGCCGTTTGCGGCCGCGGCAGCGCGTAGGCATGCCTGGGGCGAGATCGAGCCAACGGAAAGATGGTGAGCGAGCGTGGAGGTTCCCTTCACGCCAGGCAGGTCGCGTTGATCTTTGTACGGACGGCCGCGCTGGCTCACGAAGTGTTCGAGCAGTTGTTGAGCGGTCGCTTCGCCGGCGGACCAGTCCTCTGCCATTAGGGCCTCGGGCACGCCGTCGAGCGAGTCGGGAAGTGGGTCACTCACGCAAGGCGCTTCGCGCTGTGGCTCCGGCATCGGAATCGCTGCGATCACGCCGGGATACACGCGCTCACCCCAACGCTTTCGAAACGGCGTGTATACGGTGTACGGCCGGGAGTCGCCCGTCAGCACATCTCCCGGCGGCAGAACGACGCAACCGGCGTGGCGCATGCTCGAAACATTTATCTCTGCCAGCGCGCTGTCGACCGCCAGGTCACGTCGGCGCTCGTTCAGCGGGTATTCGTCGTTGTAGTAGAGCCGCTGGGTTCCTAGCTCGTGACACAGTTGCGCGAGGCTCTCGGGGACATCGGCAAACCACGGAGCGTGAACGATCCGCAGGGGTACGTTGAGGGTGTCGAGCTGGGCTTTCAGCGCCGAGAGGCTACGCAGCAGGAAGCCGAGTCGAACGTCGCCCACGTCGTGGCTGCGCCACTGGGCCTCACTCAAGCAGAACACCGCAGTTGTCGGGCCGGCGTGCATCGCCGCACTCAATGCCGGATTGTCACCGACTCGCAGATCGTTGCGAAACCAGACGAGCTCAGTCACGGCTTTCTCCGGCGGCGCGTTCGCCTTGCATGGTTTGCAATCTCGTTGGCTGGCAAGCGGGTTATGGGCGGAGGCATGTCATGCATGGACGTAGATCTTCATCTACGCCCTGTGAAGCCCAGGTCAGCGCGACTGACTTGCCTCGCTTCGGCTTGCCGGCTAAGGCGTTGGGAATACCTGGGCACCGCGCGCGTAAGTGCGGAGCACATCAAGTGATTGCAACTCGGCCGGGTCGATGGATAGAGGATCCTGGCTCAGCACGACGAAGTCAGCCTGCTTGCCGACTTCTATGCTCCCTTTTGAGTCTTCGTCAAAGTTCGCGAACGCCGCCATGCTTGTGACGGCGCGCAGCGCGTCATAGGTACTGATCGCTTGCTCACCGCCGAGTGTCTTGCCGCTGCGTGTCTGGCGGTTGGTCGTCGCCCACAACAGGCGCAGCATATCCGGTGGAACCACGGGTGCATCGTTGTGGACCGTGAATGGCATATCGCGAGCGAGCGTCGTGGCGGTGGGGCTTATGCGCCGTGCGCGCTCCACTCCAAACACGCTGTCCCGGTGCCAGTCGCCCCAGTAAAACGTATGCGCAGAGAAGAATGACGGGATAATTCCGAGCTCATTCATGTCATCGAGCTGGTCCTCGCGCACGGTTTGGGCGTGAATCATCACGGTTCGGTGATCATCAGCGCGCGCAGCGCTTGCCACCGCTTCAATCAACATGTCGGCTGCTGCGTCGCCGTTCGCGTGTGCGATCAATGGAACATTGGCGCCGAGAATGTTGTGTACCAGCGCAGTGGTCTGTTCGGAGTCGAAAATTGGATAGCCCCGATAATCGCTGGGCTGCCCCAGTGGCGGCTGGAAGTAGGGGCGGGTCAGGTAGGCCGTCTTGCCCTGGGGCGAGCCGTCCAGGACAAGCTTCGCGCCGCCGAGTTTGAAGCCGTTGTCGTAGACCCCGACATTCTCGCTGGTCACGATGGACTCGCCGGTGCCGCGAACGACGGGGTAGGCGATAACGTCAATGGGCAGTAGTTGCTGTGCCGCCGCCGCTCGAATCAGGGCAATCGAGTCGGGGTTGGAGGCACCATCCTGTGCGGTGGTGATGCCATTGCTTGCGTATAGCTCAAGCGCTTTCCCAAGGGCTTGCATCGGATTGCCCATTGCCTGAGCGAATGTTGGCCAGAACTGAAAGATGGCGCTTTCTTCCAACACACCATTTGGCTCGCTTGTGCCTTCATGCCGGCGAATGACGCCACCGGGCGGGTTCGCTGTCTCGGCGGATATGCCTACCTTTGCGAGCGCTTGAGAGTTAATGCTCATGAGGTGAGCTGAGACGTGCAGCAAAGCAATCGGGTGGTCACGGCTGACCGCGTCCAGATCGTCACGCGTCGGGTGGCGTTGCTCATTGATGAGCGAATCGTCATAGCCGGTGCCTAAAACCCACGCACCCGCTGGAATATCGTTCTCGGCGATGAAAGCGCGCAGTGTTTCCTGTAGATCCGATAGCGATTGCACAGGGCCTACGGGCGGCGAGGCGACGTTGGCCAGATTGATCATCATTGCCTGCATGGCGATGTGACCGTGGGCGTCGATGAAGCCGGGCAGCAGCGCAGCCTCACCGAGATCATCAACGGTGGTCTCGCTGCCGATCCAGGCATCGGCGTCAGCGCGTTTGCCGATCCAAACGATCTCGGCATCGCGAATGGCAACGGCGGCAGGCGTCGCTGGCTCGACTGTCTTGCTCGCCATCGTGATGACGTTGTTGCTGAACAGAATGCGGTCGGCTGGGGTTCCCTCCAGGTTACTCGACAGCGTGTTCGCGCAACTCGTGAGCAGTAGAGCCGCGAGAGCAGCTAGTGCGCACCTACTCAATGACTTCAGATTCATAGCGCTTCATTTCCTGTTTCACGATTGGGGCCAGCAGATACAGGCCGATGAGATTCGGTATCGCCACGATGAAAACGAGCGCATCGGATAAGTCGATCAGGGCGCTGAGCTGGATAGAGCTGCCTAGAACGACAAACAACAGAAAGAACAGTTTGAATCCGATGTCCGCTGCTCTCGAGTCGCCGACGAGGTAGGTGAAGGCTTTGAGGCCGTAGTACGACCACGCGATCATCGTGGAGTAAGCAAAGAGAATCGCAGCAATTGCCAGTGGCACGCCTGACCAGGGGATAGTGCTGGCGAACGCTTTAGTTGTGAGTTCGATTCCGGCGACGGAGGTGCCTGCCAGGGACGGATCGTAGATCGTGGTGATAATGACCAGTGCGGTCATCGTGCAGATGACAACGGTATCGATGAACGGCTCAAGCAGGGCAACATAACCCTCGCTGACGGGCTCCCTTGTCTTAGCCGTCGAATGTGCGATGGCGGCCGAGCCAAGCCCGGCTTCGTTCGAAAACACGGCGCGTCGGAAGCCGATGATCATCACGCCGATCAGTCCGCCCGCGACGCCGCTCGGGTTGAAGGCACCGTTCCAGATTGCCGCGAAGGCGCTGGGCACCTCGTCAGCATTCATGATGATGACGATCAACGCGGAGACTACGTAGAGCAGCGCCATACCGGGCACCAGTCGAGACGTGGTTGCTGCGATGCTTCGGATACCGCCGATGATGACAAGGCCAACAGCGACGGCGAGAATCAGGCCAATTACCCAGGCGTTCCCCGCGAATGGGCTGCCAGCGCCACCCGTTACGTCGATCAGGATCACGGCAGCCTGATTCGATTGGAACATGTTGCCGATGCCAAGACAGCCAATGACCATCGACAGCGCATAGAAGCTGCCCAGTGAGCGCCCGAGGCGCGGCCAGCGTCGCTCTGCCAGGCCTTTCTGCAGGTAATACATTGGCCCGCCGGATACGACGCCGTCGCTTTCCTCCCGGTACATGACACCCAGCGTGCATTCGACAAACTTGGTGGACATGCCGAGTAGCCCGGCAACGATGAGCCAGAACGTTGCGCCGGGACCACCGATCGATATGGCGACTGCGACCCCTGCGATGTTGCCGATGCCAACGGTGCCGGAGACCGCGGTGGTGAGCGCCTGGAATTGCGAGATTTCACCTGGATCGCGATGACTCCCAAATTTGCCACGCACCAGTTGGATGGCGTGGCTGAACCCGCGAATGTTGACGAATCCCAGGTACGCGGTGAAGTACAGCCCGCCGGCAACCAGCCACAGCACGATTAGTGGTACGTCCGCGCCGAACATAGGCACCGAGTAGAAGATGAAGCTCGATGCAGCGTCTGCAACTGGACGCATGAGCGTGTTGATCGTGGAATCCAGGCCTGCGGTATCGATAGGAAGCTCGCTGTCGTTGGTAAGAGTGTCGCGCTGGCTTGTGGGTTAGCCTGCGGCAAGCCGGCTCATGTGTCCGGCCAGTTCGAAATCGAGTTTGGTTAGACCACCGGCGTCGTGGGTAGTGAGGTGGACGTTGACGCGGTTGTAGACGTTGAACCACTCGGGGTGATGGTTCATGCGCTCGGCAATGAGAGCGCTCGCTGACATGAACGCGAAGGCAGATACGAAGTCATCGAATTTGAATTCGGCGTAGAGCTTGCCGTCGACAAGGCCCCAGTCGCTACCCGGGAGCAGCTCGATGGCCGTGTTTATCTCTGTGTTGCTCAGCGCGTTCACCGCGGCTCCCCGAATTCTAAATCCTCAAGCGTCATTGCAACACATCTGGATGATGGGCCGCAAAGGTGGGGCGTGAGCATCTAAATGCTGTCGTCGGGAAAGGCCGTAATCCGATTGATGCGATCTAATGACGACGGAGATCACCACGTCGGTGCTTCGCACCTCCTCGTGAAGACGGGGTGTTGAGGCGGTTGCCTACGTTGGGTGTGGTTGAGGGCGGTGAGTATGCCTTCGCCGTCTTCGCGAACAGGGTCGAACGCTGTGCGTTCTACCAGCGATAAACGCTCGCTTGCGGGCTGCCGAAAACGCAGCGCGGCGATCTCCAAAAGTACGCGGAGACTGAGAATTTGAGCGTTGAGGGGGTGGGCGCTCTCGAGCATTCTCTAAAAAGTGCTTAGCACTACTTAGAGAATGCACAGCCGCTCCCGCGGGGATAAAAGTTCGACGCCGGCCTTCGAAGAATCGCGGGGCGATTCTTTGAAGGCCGGCGTCGTAGCGGGCCGAAGCCCGCTAAACATCGATCGCGAGTTTGTTGTTGTTTTAAGCTGCGATGCGACGTCGGCGCAAGCCGAACAGGCCAAGCAACGCGCTTGCAAACAGAGCCACCGTGCCTGGCTCGGGAACATCAGTAACAGTCGTGGTGTGGTTCGAGATGTCGTACCAACCTTGATTGTTGTAGCTGAACGAGAACGGATCTGTCGTCATGTTCGTGCCCCAGGTCGGGTGGTACCAAAGCCCAATGGACTCGCCGAACTCGACACCAGTCCAATCGCTGGACAGGTTGGCATTGTTGATGTTGTTCGCGTCGATCGACAGGGAGAAACCTGAGCCGGTGTTGGTGATAGCGCCGCTGAACGAATCCAGCAGGTTGCCTGGGGTGTTCCAGGAGTTGGCGCTGTTCAGACCGTTGTACTCATAAGCGTAAAGATCGCCAGAAGCGAGATCGCCGTACAGGATGGCCAGTTCTTTGTCGTGTCGCTTCGGGTTAGGACCCGTAGAGAACACTGTCCAGAATCCGTCTGCAGCTTCTGCACCGAACTCGGTTGCAAACGTGAGCGTGCCGTCAGTGTTGTAGCTGGCGTTGATCGAATCGTAGGCGCGTTGATCAGCGTTCAGGCCACCGTTGCCGAAGTTGCCAGGACCTACGTCGTACTCATAGAGCAGTGAGCCCATGGCGCTTGGAGCCACGATCAGCGTAGCTGCGGTCAGAGCTGTGGAAAGAATCTTCTTCATGATTTGCCTCTGTTTGAAAGTTCGCGTTCGATGCCGCAGCAGTATGGCAAGAGGGCGAACGTTGATCTGTGCCAGCGATGCCGCTGGTGCAACCAAGATGTAAGACGTACGGCGGAAACCCTGTGTTTTCACGCCTTGTATGGGCAATGTAAGAATATCGGCCGAACTGACGGGTGTTAGTCGACGAGTTTCGCTCTTATGCGCGCCGTAGTAGCGCGTCAGGCGGCGTTGCCGCGAAGCTGCTCGATCAGGTCGGCCGGGAAGCTTCCTTCGAACGCGGGCACGGACAACTCCTGGCGCAGACTCGCGATGTCTTTGTGCCAGCAGTCTTCCCATTGGATGGCCATGAACGGCGTCACACGCCGGCCGTGTTGCCAGGCTTCGGCGATGGTTTGCAGCAATAACCCAAAGCCTTCTGGTGCGTTGCGATGGCTGATACAGGCGACGGTCGCGAGGAACTGCCCAGAGTAGTTGTGGCCAAACTGAGCGAGCTGAAACGCGGATATGGCGATCTCGTGTAGCGAGGTCGTCCGATAGCCGGCTACCAGATGCCAGACATCGTGCATTTGCAGGATGCGTGTATTGAGATAGCGCAGTGCAGGCGGTAGCTGTGAAAGGCCGATGGCGTCTCGATCCAGAACCTCCGGGTCGAAGCCGTTGTCGACCCACATACTGTGCAGTTCGCGGGCGAGAGAGCCCTGGGGTTGCTGCGACAGTTCGGTTAGGGAGAGCAGCCCGGGTGCAGTTTTAAACTCTGCGTGGTCGGAGCCTGGATGGTCGATCGCGGCTAATTCGGCGAGCTCGCCAAACTGCTCGTGAACATGGGCATTCAGCGCGGCAACGGTTGTGGTGATACTGCTTGCATCGTAACCCGTGTCCGAACCTTCCAGGACCGTGTCAAACGCTTGCCAGAAGCCTTCCGCCAGCGAACAGAATTTCGAATCTGCGTCTTGCGAATCTGCCTGCGGCTGCTTCAGCCACGCGCTGCTGATGGCGTCAAAAATTGATGTCGTTGCGGCTGGTGATGCAAACGCCGTCCAGAGCATTGCGGCGCAAACGTCCAGACGTCCCTGGTCGCTACCTGCTTGTGCACCTTCCACAGCCGCGGTGAGAGCGTCTGGGTCAGGGCGCTCGCAACGGGAAGCCAGGGTGGTCACAAGGGCGCTGGTCACATTCAGTCTCCTGTCGTATGGGTTAGTCCGGGTCGCGCGCCGGCGCGGCCTCGTCCAGATTGAGCCGCCATAACGGTGACCATGCGATTGTGGACAGATTGACGCCGAGCATCAGAGCACAACTGATGACAATCGCGTTGGCTGGCCCATATTGAGCCGCGAGAAACCCGCCGAGCAGCATGCCGATCGGCCCGGCACCCATAAAGGACAGGTTGTAGAAGGACATCACGCGACTCACCTGATCCGTGGGCGCCAGCTGCTGCATGATTGAGCGCGACATCGCGATGGCGAAACCGCCGTTGATCCCCCAGGCGAAGATGAATACGGCCAGCCAGACGAACGAGTCGGAGAGCGCGCCGGCGGCGAGGGTCAGCGCCCCGATGCCGTGGTTGAGGAGCAGAGTGCGACCTGGTCGTTTGACATCACCATAGGGAAGAAGCAGAGCGGCTGTTAAAACCAGCCCGGCCGAGTTGGCCATGTTGATCCAGGACAGATCCTGGGCGCTACCGTCAAAGACCTCGCGGATGAGAATAGGCAAGCCAACCAGGTAGGAGCTCATGAAGAACATCGCCATGGCGACGTTCTGCACCATGACCGCAACCATCGATGAATTGCCGATGACCGTTCGCGCGCCGGCGGCAATCGAGCGTCCCATTGAACGAACGAAACTGTGCTCGCGCGCGGGTGGTTGGTAGCTGACCGGTACTCGGCTGTACGCAAACGCGCCGGCGGACAGCAGGACGCACTGGGCGATGACGATCGGCACAGCCCCGAAACGATCGGCGAAACCGGCGAGAATGAATCCAACGATCTGGCCGCCAAACTGCATCATGGTCGCGAACACCACGGTGCGTTGCAGGCGCCTGCCCGCCACCATGTTCAGCATGCCATCCCGGCTGGGCGTGACAAAGGCCTGGGCCACCCCCATGAGAACGCCGTAGATCAACATAGCGCTGTAGCTGAGCGTATCGCTCGACAGGACGTAGATCAGAAACAGCAGCGGCACCAGGGCAAAGAACTGAGCCGAGATCACCACGCGCTTGGGGCCAAGTACATCGCTGACCGCGCCGCCGAACAGCATCAATAGCGTGCCGGGTAGAAGCAGAGCCATCTGCGCAAAACCCACCATGGCAGCACTCTGGTCGAGGACCATGGTCACGAGCCACGCGAACAGAACACCCTGAATGCCGAAAGCAGAGAACCAGGTGAACGTTCCGGTTAGGTAAAGCGCGCGCGGTGACATGATGAATGTGCTACGGATCGATGTTGGGTAACGGCGAAGCACAATGCCTGAAAGATCGGCGTATTGCAGTCTTCGAAGCGGTGACGCCGGTGTTTGACGCTCAGTCCATGCTGGGTTTGCGGCGATTCGATTTCAGTTTCGCGCGGTTTTTCTTGCCGGTTCGCATGCGTTCTTTTGCCGCACGGCTCGGTTTTGTCGCCACTCGCTTTTTCGGTACGACTTTAGCTTGCTCGATGAGATCGGAGAGCCTCTCGAGGGCATCCACGCGGTTGCGGGCCTGGGAGCGAAAGCGCTCGGCGCTGATGAGGACAAAACCATCCCGCGTTGCGCGGCTACCCGCAAGGGCGAGCAGGCGACGACGTACAGGCTCGGATAGCTGAGTCGCGTTGATATTCACGCGTAGCTGGACAGCGGTGGCGACCTTATTCACGTTCTGGCCACCCGGTCCGCTGGCGCGAACAAATTGCCACTCGAGAGCGTCTTCGGGAATGCCAGGCAGTAAGTTCATGCAGCTATGTTAGCGATCGAATTGGCTTTGTGTAACCAAGCGCTGTGGGAGAGGTTGCGGGCTGTCTTGGATCAATCGGCTACGTCCTGCGCACGTTGACGCTCGATCTCGCCGCGTATCCGACCGGCGACTTCGTCGAAATCAATCTGTGTGCCAGCATCTACCCGAATGACGTTGTCGCCTTTTGGCGGCTCGAATCGCTGCAGTTGTTTGTTCAGCACGTCGACGGTTGCTTCCGACGGATCATCACTGCTGCGTTGGCGTTGCCAGATGCGCTCCCGCAGTACAGATCCTGGTGCGTCTGCGTAGACGATGACACAGAGCCCGGACTCGCCGGCGCTCGTCAGCATCTGACGCTGAGAGGCCAGCAGGCAGGCAGCGTCGATAATGACGTTCTCGCCCTCGCGGAGAAGTATCGAGGCTAACTCGGCCATAGCTTTGTACGTGGCGTCACCGCGATCAGCACTATATATCCCAGCATCTGTACCGGAGTTTGAGTGCTCCAATGGCGCTAGCCCCGCGATCTGTTTACGCAGGATGTCCGAACGAATCCGCAGGGCATGATTGCGGTGCAGCAGTCGCTCTGAGATATACGATTTACCGGAACCCGATAATCCGCACATGAGAATCAGGCAGCCAGGGGTTCTGGAGCTTCGCTTGAGGGTCCAGTCCAGCCGGCGCTTCAGATCTCTGCGTGCACCCGGCAATTGTTGGTCGGCTTGCAAGGCGGCAACTTTGGCTCTGACGACAGAGCGATATCGTGTATACAGAGGCAATAGCGCCATGCCGTCGTAGTCGCCACTCGTGTCGAAGTATCGATTGGCGAACGCGAAAGCGAGGTCTTCTCGCTCGTGCTCCGCGCAATCCATAAACAGGAAAGCGACATCGCTGATCGGATCGATACAGCGCAGGCGCCGATTGAACTCCAATGCATCGAACGGCTGAACGCCATCAGCGGTCAGTAGCAGATTACCCAGGTGCAGATCGCCGTGGCACTCCCTGATGAAGCCATCGTCCGCGCGCCGCACCAGCCGGCCGGCCAGCGCCAGAACGTCAGCGTCGAGCTGCTCTTCGAGAGCCGCGATGACCTGTTCGTGCTCGCGACCTGCCGGGCTTGATCTGAGGGTGGCAAAGTTGTCGGTCATCGGTTTGATTAGCGCGTCAAGGCTGGTGACTTCAGGCTCGTACAAAGCCGGCTGCTGCCTATGCAAGGTGGCGAGCCGCGAACCGAAGCCAGCGAGTAGATCAGCAGTCAGCCGATTGTCGGTGATCGCTCGATCGAGACCATCGTCCGGATTGAACTGCACCATCTTTACAGCCCACTCGAAGGCGTTAGCACTCTCCTCCGGCTGCCCGATACGCGGCGCCTTCGGTGTTCCCAGAATTGGCACGACGTCCACGTAGAGCTGGGGTGTGAACTGGCGATTCAATCGCAGCTCCTCGAAACAACTCTCGCGACGAGCATCAAGGGTGGAGAAATCGACGAAATTCAGCTTGATCGCTTTTTTGATCTTGTAGGCGTAGGAGCCAGTTAACACGACCCAGGAAAGGTGAGTCTCAATTAGCTGGAGGTTGTCGACGGGGTGGGGAAACGCGTCGTGATTGAGCAGTTGGCGACCCAGATCGATCGGAGGTTCCGGCCGCGTCATTAGAAAGAACGCGACAGGTAGGAGTACAGCGAATTGCGCGGTGAGCGCCCACCAGGGGACTTGCAGAGCAACTGAGCTGAGAAAGGCGATCAGCATGAGGGCGACACCCGTTATCTTGCTGCTGCGGGAAATCGCTCGGTGCGCGCGCCATTGATGTATGGGCGGGCCTAGATACCGATGGTGGTGCAACCAGTGGTGCAGCCGCTCAGAACCGCGGGAGAAAGCAAACGCGGCGAGTAACAGAAATGGCGTTGATGGCCACAATGGGACGGCCAGACCGATGATGCCGGACACCAGCGCCAGAATTCCCAAGATCAGCCAGAGCACTCGCATGCGCAGACTGTAACAGGGCTTCGAGTCGTCAGTGATGCCGATCGGTCATTTGATCGAGTTCGTCTGACGCCACACACGCGTGTTGTGTTAGCCGTGATTGATGCGGTTGAGCGTCTTAGGCTGTTGGCGCGACAGAAGGTTCGTCCGGCGCGATTTCGCTCGCGGGATCGAATCGTTGGAAGACTCGTTTGTAGGTAACCTTCTTACCGCTTTTTGGTTTGATGACGATCGTGACCTCCAGCATGCCATCGCTTCGCAGTTCGAAGCGCTTGCTCACTTTTCTGGACATGGTTTGATAGCGATTGGTCAGACGGCTTCGGCTCCAGCGCGTTGTCATGCCGCGGAACTCACCGTCGCGCCATCGAGAACTGGCGTCGCCGTCGTAGGTAAGCTCAACGGACTTGTCTGTGGTAGCAATCGTCAGCACCTGGCAGTGCAGCTCCTCCGGATCTTTGGGTTGGCCGAGGTCCTGAGTAGCGCTGTCTCCAGGTAGGGGAATGGGTACGCCGCCGACGGTTATGGTCGGTTTGACGCGGCCGAACCCGAAGCTCGATTTACGTGCGTCTTCCGGCTGAACCGCAACCGTTGCGTCGTTGTCCAGCCGCCAGTGACCGTCTATCGCGGCGGGCTTGCCCGCCATTGCGGTGCCTGCGGCGGCGATCAGAGCCGCGGTGAGCATTGACCATACGAGCCCGATGGTTCTGACTTCGCGACGATAAACGTATGTTGTCTCGGATGAATCTGGCATGGCTTGCGGCTTGTCCCCGCTGTTGTCACTGTGAATGTCGCAGCGCGCTGGACATCTTGAGGCCGGTGCGCCATCGCGCATCGCCGGATTTGATGCAGTTTTGACGCCTGTGTCGTAATGCTGGCATATGCTGGGGCGTCTGTCTGCGAGGTGTCGGACCGAATAGCCCGAGGTTTGTCGCCTCGGCAGTAACTTGCGCCGACCAGGTAGGGACCGGCTGGTTTGGTCCGCGCTGTGATCCAAAAATCGCCGTCGTTTGCAACGACTCATCGGAGAAACACTATGCTACGAGCGCTTCGCGGGCTGATTATCGCTTTGCTCGTGCTGGTTGTTGCCGTTGTCGGGCTAGTGCGCTTCGCACCCGCGCTGTTTACACCGGCTATTGAGTCAGCGGCGAAGCGCGCGGGATACGGAGTTTCCTTTGACGACATAAGCGTCAGCTACTTCCCGTTGACTGCAAGTCTTGTGAATCTGGAGGTCGCCGGCAGGGAGGCGATAGAGCCGTTCGTGACGGTGGCGGAAGCGGACGTGTCGCTGGCGCTTATTGACTTTGTTGCCGACGAAGCCTGGCTCGACGGCGAATTCTCGGGTCTTCTGGTCTACCTGGATCGGCTGCCAACCGCCGCTGCACCTGCTGCCGACTCCACTGCTACCGAGCTCGACCTGTCGCCGTTGGCTCAGCTAAAACGCCTGGTGTTCTCTGATGTCAGCGTTGTCCGCAGCGCTGGCCTTGCGCCGGTTCTCGCGCTTGCTGGCAGCGTTGGTCCGTACACCGTCGATGCATCCCGCCGGGGGCTCGATTTCTCAGTCGCGGGCGACGTGTTGAATCTTGCGGTTGATGTCAGCGGGCGAGTGGAGCAAACCGCTGTGCCGCGCTTGATCCTCACCGCCAAGCGGATTGACCTCTCGCCGGTGCTGGCTGCTGAAGAAGAGCCCTCGGCCGACGGGAGCGACTCTGTTGCCAGTGAACGCGACCGCCAAGGACCCTTTGATCTCAGGCCGCTTGCCGGCGCATCGCTGATCCTGGATGTCGCGGAGGTGGGCGATAGCGCGCTGAGTGTCGAGGCGCTTTTCTCGTTGCCAACGCTCATCGTCGAGCTGCGCGTTGACGAGCTGCTCGGATTACGGCGGAAGGTTCCGTTGGCAACGGAGGATTTTCTCCCGCTTCAGATAGCGATCGAACTCGAAGGAGGCGTTGATCGATTGTCGTATGAGCTCACCAAAGCGAATTGGGGGCCGAATTCGCTCGCCGGTTCTGGCTCGCTCGACTTTGCGCCGCTCAGCGTGGAGTCGGAGCTCCTGGCCGTTGCGCTGCACCTTCCTAGGGGTCAAGCCGACGAGGGTCAATTCGAAGGTGAGGGCGATCCGCCCGAGAGTGCTCGCGTTTTCTCCGCTGAGCCCATTGACTGGAGTTGGCTTTCTACAACGTCCGTGGATGTGCATCTCTCCGTGCTCGAGCTGCATGTTTTGGATGCGGTTTTTACCGATGTTGAGCTTACGGTCGCCGGTGACCAGGGCGAACTCGCCATCGCGCCTCTGAACGGCAGTTTTGGTAATGGTGGTTTTGATGGCTCGCTGACGCTGACGCAACAGGGGCTAGGTGTGGCCCTGTCTTCGGATTTTGATCTTGACGGTGTTGATCTGCAGGCGTTCGGTTTTGTTCCGGAAGAAGAGCTGACGGGCGGCGCTCTGATTGCGCGCATTGGACTGACGGGAGAAGGCGTCAGCGTTGCTGAGCTGGCTGCCTCGCTGGATGGCTCAATATTGGTAACGGTGCAGGATGCTGTCGTTCAGAACGATACCTTTGAGTTGATCGGTTCAGATTTGTTGATGGAAACGCTGAACAAGCTCAACCCTTTTGCGAAGACGGATCCGACCACTCGGCTCGACTGCGCGTTGGTGCAGTTTGACGTTGTAGAAGGCGTCATGACGGCACGTAGCTCACTCGTTGTTGAAACTGAAAAGATGGAGATCATCGGCGATGGCACGATAGATCTCAGCGACGAAACGCTGTCGATAGGTTTCAGCCCATCGTCACGAGCGGGAGTTGGCGTCAATGTCGGATCGCTGGTGAAGTTTCTCAAACTCGGCGGCACGCTCGCCGACCCAAGACCCACTGCAGACGCCGCGGGTCTGTTGAAGAGTGGCGTGGCCGTTGGTGCGGCCATGTCGACCGGCGGCGTATCGATATTGGCCGAAGGCGTGTTTAAGCGCCTGGCCAATGCGGGCTCCGCGTGTGAGCGGGCATTGGCCGGCGAGCCGATCCTCGCTCCGGAAGAGGAGGCCAGTTCTGAGGATCAGCCGTCGATCGGGTGAATCTTCACGGACAACACGTCGCACTTCACCCCATGCAGGACAGAATTAGCGGTGGATCCGAGCACGAGGCCCAGGCCGTGCCGGCCGTGTGTGCCGAGAACGATAAGGTCAACCCCAAGCTCCTCCGCAAGGGAGCGTATCTCGTGAGCGGGTGTACCCAGGCGGACGTGGCAGTCTTCAGCCGCGATCTCGTAGCCGCCTGCCAGCTTGGTCAGAGACGCCGCTGACTGTTTCAGCGCTTCCTGTTCAAACGTGATGGAAGTATCCGCCATGGTAGACATGTCCAGCCCGCCGTAGACTCTAGCCAGTGGCTTTACCACGGTTACCGCGGAGGTTCGGCAGCCTTCGGGTATCACTGCTTGAGCTGCGGCCATCACTTCGTCTGCTTCGTCGGTGGTATCGACTGCAACCAGAACGTGTTTGTAATGCTGTTTAGTAGGCATCTTATCGACCTCTATATGGTTTCAGAAACAACCTTCACCGTACCGCGCTTCGGCGATCGGGCGGCAAAACCGCTTTCGGGCCGCCTTGATTGCGATCGATGATCACCCTGGAGTGTACACGCGGCATCAGGGTCTGACTGATAGAGGTGATGGTATCGGGTGCGAAGTGTGCTGATTATCCGCAACGCCACAGAGTTCGCATCGGAAAGTACGTAATGTGATGCACAACGGTTTCGCAGCCTGTTATTTCTTTGCTGCGCTCGACGGTGCGATAATTGCGACCCTCGGCAACTGCTATCCGGTGTGCGCTGCCGAGCTGTGATGATCGTTGCAGTAATGCGGCTGGACCGCGTTGTCGTTTATGTTGTTGACGGGTGTTGTGCCTGACGCTTCAGGTTGCGCAGAGTTCCTCAGGCAGAGATATAGATGAACAAGACTGCCAGGCAATGGCTGCAGGACAACGCGATTAGCGTGCTCGACGCCGTCGTTGATGCGATTATCACCATCGACTCGAGCGGCAGGATACTGTCGGCTAATCAATCGACATTCGAGATGTTTGGCTATCGGGAAAGCGACTTGCTGGGGCAGCAGATATCGATGCTCATGCCCGAACCCTATCGCGCCAATCATCAGGGGTACGTAGATCACTTTCTAGAGACTGGCAACGCGACCATTATCGGAATTGGACGAGAGCTTACCGCCGTGACAGCAAAGGGCGAGGTTTTCCCTATCTATTTGGCGATCAAGGCCCTTCCAGGTGACGGTGAAACCTATTTCACGGGAATTGTGCGGGATCTATCGCTCCAGAAGGAGTCGGAACTCGCGTTAGCCGAGCAGAGAGAACACCTCGCGCGGGTTGGTCGGTTGAGTACGATGGGTGAAATGACGGCTAGCATCGCCCATGAGATCAATCAGCCGCTGACGGCTATCGCGATGTATGCGCAAGCTTGTATCAAGCTTTTAGAGCGTAGCGATCTGGACCGGGAAAAGATCTCGGGCGCACTGCAGAAGCTCAATACTCAAGCGCTGCGTGCTGGGTCGGTGATCGAACGAATACAGCGCTTTGTGCGCAATGAGGGCGG
The DNA here is from genome assembly GCA_964351875.1 of uncultured Pseudomonadales bacterium. Lineage (GTDB taxonomy): Bacteria > Pseudomonadota > Gammaproteobacteria > Pseudomonadales > Azotimanducaceae > JANSWO01. The sequence goes on along the minus strand of CAYGQC010000028.1, from coordinate 3,426 downwards.
CCAGCGCGAAATGGTGGACATGCCTGGGTTGTTGTCCGAGTTGCAACATCTGGCCGCTGGTGATGCGCGAGCTCACGGCATCGAAGTTGTGTATAGCGTCGACGGTGCTATGGAGAAAGTGTTCTGCGATCCTGTCCAGATTCAGCAGGTGGCACTGAATCTGTTGCGTAACGCAATCGATGCGATGGATGAAGTCCATTGTCAGTATGGCAATCGCATTGACGTATCGGTATCGGAGGAGCGCTCTGGCGTCGCGGTGTCAGTGGCGGATCTCGGACCGGGGATCATGGATGATCAGCAAGACCTTGTATTCGGAGCATTTCACTCCACAAAGAGTGATGGTATGGGCATGGGGTTGTCGATTTGCCAATCCATTATCCGCGATCACAGTGGCGAGCTGGGCTATGAAAACAATTCCGGTCCCGGCGTCACGTTTCGTTTTTGGCTACCGTTCGCGGATGATTCGGATCGAATCGACGGGACAGTAGAAGGCGGCTAGGCAGGCTGCCAATCACCGGCCTTTCGAAACTAACAAACGAGCGCTACACAGGATCAGCGATGAGTAACCCAGGCAGAGTATTTATTGTCGACGACGACGGACCGGTCCGAGACGCCGTCGGATTGCTGCTGGATACGGTGGATATCGAGTATCAGGCTTTTGCTGATGCGCAGGAATTTTTGTCTGTGTTCAGCCCTGAACTTCGCGGGGCACTTGTGCTCGACATCCGCATGCCGGGGATGAGTGGTCTGGAACTCCAGCAAGTGCTTGCGGAGAGAGGCTCTACGCTACCGATAATCTTTATCACGGGGCACGGTGATATCCCGATGGCTGTCGATGCCATGCGGCGCGGCGCGGTGGATTTCATTCGAAAGCCCTTTCGTGACCAGGAACTGCTGGACCGAATCCATGAGGCTTTGCATCGTGAGGAAACGGATCACGATCAACAGCTCGCACTTGCGGCAGTTCGAGCTTCGATCGAAACGCTGACGCCTAGAGAGTCGGAGGTCTTCGAGCGCGTCGCCTCCGGTCAGGCGAACAAGGTGATCGCAATCGAACTCGAAATCAGTGAGCGTACCGTCGAGATCCACCGCAGCCAAGTCATGCGAAAGATGCAGGCGCGAACGCTGGCGGATCTCGTTCGTATGAAGATTTTATTCGAAGCCGCGTAACTGAACTCTCGGACTGTGAGGATGGTGTCAGCCCGCGACGCGGCCAAGAAAGAAGCTGAA
>CAYGQC010000028.1:0-2096 GCA_964351875.1 uncultured Pseudomonadales bacterium | reverse complement strand
GAGCAGAAGACACACACGAGCGAGCGGTAGACACACACGAGATCAAGGGAGAGAGACTAATCGGGTGATCAGGACACACTTTTTCGGATCGTGATGCGGGGTAGGGGAAGCCAAGCGGCCTAAATCGACGAGATTGTCTTTGTTAGCACGGAGAAAATCCGAAATCCTCGTAGGACATCGGCTCTTTCGTAAGCTTCAGACGAGCGGGCGCTCGCGCAACTGAAACCTGCGTTTTAGAACCCAATCAGTGAGAGTGCCCAGTGCGCCATACGCTCGCTGACGCCGGCGCATTCCAGTTACGTGAACCTGAAGTCGACTTAGCACAGCTTGCCTTTTCGGCTTGGGCTGAGCTTCAGTGAGGGCGCGAATCTGGCGATAGTATTCTTGCTTCGTGATTGGGGCCGCTGACGGGCCGCTTAGGCCAGAGATTACGGGAGCTAAGTACTCGTTGATCGCATCGTCTGAGTTTCTGAGGCGATATTGGATTGAGGTGTTGTCACTGTCTTCCAGCGACTTGGCGATCTTTGCTCGAATGGGATTTAGATCGACGTACATCATGGCCGCAACGATCGCTTCGTCGTCTAGCAATGCGCCGGAATAGAAGCGCTGTTCAAAGAAGTGGCCGGTACAATCGTCTTCGAGATTCGCTCGCCGCGCCACGGGTTGCTTCAGTAGTTTCATAAATACCGATACGGAACCAAGCTTGGCTCGGACCTGAGCCAGTCTGTCCGGGTTGTTCAGCAAATCCTGGCGCTGAACTTCATAGCGTCTGGAGTCGATTTCGCCGCCAGGCCGGCGAGGCGGGCAACTCGTCAACCAGCGAGCAACGACCTCTTCATCGGTCCAGTCGTATGGGGCCTTTGGATCGCTATGGACCACTAAGTGAAAGTGGTTACTCATTATTGTGTAGGCATGAATCTCAACCGCGAATGAACTTCCCAACCGGTTGAGGCGCTCAACGAGCCAAGCTTTGCGATGGTTGAAATTGCGCGTGCCGACTCGACCGCATAGCCAGGATTTTCTCACGCACCGGGAGATCAGGTGATAGTAGCCAGCGGTTTCGCTATCGATTAGTAGTGCGCGAGGAGTTGCCATCGCGTCAGATTACAAGGACCTGCGTCGCTGCACGGTGCGAGATCGACCATCGCTTGCGTCGGCATTCGCCCTCGGTTGCGAGGCGCCAGAGCAATAGTCACTGTGTGTGTCCTGATCGTAGCGTCCTGATCAAAGCGGCGAGACGACGAAATCAGGGTGCTAGGTGGACGGATGAATGAACCTGTCAAAGCGCCGCCCACATTCGGGTAACCCCTTATATTCGCTAGCGGCCAAGCATTCCATATTTTGTTCTCGTACTCTTGGTTCTGGACTGCTGTGGATGACGAAACGCCATTCCTGATGACGCTGCTACGTCGGGATCACCGTCGCATCAGTCGTGTTCTGCAATTGCTCGATGCGCAGATTGACGCATTGACCGGTGAGGGTGCCGATCATTTAGTGCTCAGCGACATCGTAGAGTATCTCTCGGGCTATCCAGAAGTTGTGCATCACCGGTTTGAAGACGAGCTTTTCGATCGTCTGGTTAACAGTGGCCTCAAGCCAAGTGAGTGGTCGCTTGTCAGTCGAAACATGGCTGAGCATTCCGAGATATATGTACGTACACAGAAGCTGGCTAACGATGTCGACCTGATCCTAAGTGACGTCGTGGTTCCAACCGAACGCGTTCGCCAGGATTTGCTGGACTACAGCCAGTTACAGCATGGCCACATTAGCCGCGAAGAGCAGCAATTGTTCCCGATGGCACTGCGACTGTTTTCAATCGGGGACTGGCAGGAATTGGAAGATCGGGCCAACGAAATGAGCGATCCGATGTTCGATGGAGCGGTTGATCGATTCGATTCCCTGTATCAGCTTGTTTTGGCCTCGACGCTCGAATAAAGGCCATACGAGCGCAGATGCGGTAGAAGCCGTAGTCGCAGAAGGGGTGAAATGTGTGCTGCGGCGGGTGTCCTCGTGTGTCCCGTGCGCGTGGGTCCTCGTGTGTCCCGTGTGTCCTCGTGTGTCCTGGGCGCGTGTGTCCTCGTGTTTCCCGTGTGTCC
>CAYGQC010000027.1:0-34442 GCA_964351875.1 uncultured Pseudomonadales bacterium | reverse complement strand
ACGTTCAGCATGCCTTTGATGCGCTGGTGATTGTAGTCACCGAGTTCGAGGTCAACCGAACCGCTAATGGCCTCGTAGTCAGGCATGTTGGTGACCATGTTGATCGCGCCGCCCGTAGCGTTACGACCGAACAGGGTGCCCTGAGGCCCACGCAGAATCTCAACCCGCTGCACGTCGAAGTATTCGATGGCGTTGAGGTTTGAGCTCACCGGGATCTCGTTGATGTGCGTTGAAACACCGTTCTCGCCGGAAGACGAGATCACGAGACGGCCGATGCCGCGAATAGAGAAGCTGCTGCCGCCGAAGTTGGTGGCGGTGAAGCTGACGTTAGGTGCGTTGAGCTGAAGGTCGGTGGTGGAGATGATCTGACGATCCTCCATCATCTCGCCGCTCAATGCCGTTACAGCAATCGGAACGTCCTGAATGCCTTCCTCGGCTCTCTGGGCGGTTACGATAACTTCCTCGACGCCCTGGTCATCAGCACTAACGGTGCTGCCCCAGCCGGCAGGAAGCAGAAGCGCCGCTAGCCACAATTTAGATGGCGAACGGGCGCAGGTGGTACTACTCATTGGTGTATCCCCTCCCACAAAAAGGTGCGCGCGCAGAAGCCAATCAGCTCTGCGGAACTCCCCTAAAAACACGGTCTGAAGCTGCATTGCATAACGCAAATCCAAGCCGCAAGTAAATCGTATCGTTCTGATTCCCGGAGCGTTCCCTTTCCCAAAAAGTACGCGCGGGTGACGAAATACGAGCGACTGAATGGTGGGCCTATTGGCTAGGTGCTGTCAAATCGTCATGGGTGCCGGAGTAGGGCGATTTTGCTGCGCCGCACAATATCTTTGAGGCGTACTCGGTCTAGCTGTCAGCACCGGTATCGGGAGGCTTATTCGCCCGCGGAGATTCGCCGGGTGGCTCGGCAGGCGCTTCCGGCTCGATAACCCTCTCCAACTCGCCTCGATCCCGGCCGACAACGTCCAGGTTGCCGGATCTTTGGTGCCAGTGCTGTCGAGCCAGAGCGCGCATATTGTCGGTGTGGTCACTCTCGTCTACGATCTCAAGGCCCAGCAAGGTTTCGATGACGTCTTCCATCGTGACAATGCCGCTGGTGCCGCCAAATTCGTCGATGACCAGAGCCAGGTGTTCCTTCTTCTCTAGAAGGGCACTAAACAGCTCGGGCAGCGGCGTGTGTTCGGATACCACCATCATTGGCCGTCGACAGGTGGCAAGAGTGTCGCTGCCACGCTGTTCGATGATGGCCTGCTGCAGCTCCTGTTTCAGGACGAAGCCGGTGATCTGGTCGATCGAGCCGTTCTGATAGACGGGTATCCGGGAAAACCGAACATCAGCTCCCTCGGCGTCGTACCAGTCAGAAATGCCGGTTTCCTCCGGTGCGGCCAGGATCACCGTTCTCGGCGTCATGACGTCCTTGGCCTCGATTGACTTCAGCTTCAGCAGGTTGCCAATGATCGTCGACTCACTGGACTCAATCACCCCCTCCTGTGCGCCAATCTCGGCCAGGGCGAGAAAATCGGACCGATTGAACACGGTCATATGCTTGTCGCGTTTGAGCAGGCGCGTAATAAGCTGACTTGCCCAGACTAGCGGCGCCAGTATCCAAAGCAGGAATTGCAGGCAACTCACCGTGAGAGGAGCGAGGCGCCGCCAATAGGTAGCCCCGATGGTCTTCGGGACGATTTCGGAAAGAACGAGAACACCCAGGGTCATCAGCGCCGGTACCACGAAGCTGGTTAGCCAGACGTTGGTTTCACCCCAGATGAGTGTTGCCTGCTGACCCACGCCGATCGCTCCGATCGTGTGCGCGACGGTGTTCAGCGTCAGGATGGCCGCCAGAGGACGATCGATGTTGGTTTTGAAACTCTGCAGGCGCGCACCAAGCAGGGAGCCGCTGGAGCGTTCCGTTTCGGCGTAGGCGGGCGTGATGCTCAGCAGGACCGCTTCCCACAGCGAGCATAGAAAGCTCGTGATGATTGAGATCAGAAAGAATGTGATCAGCAGGCTATACATAGGCTGGGTAGCGGCCTCGGCTTCAAAGCCGCAGTTTGGCATAGCGCACATCCGCCAGCGACTGCCTTTGAACGTCAGACCCTGCTGCGCAGCACTTCCTCGTAGGTCTTTTTTCTCCTCGAGATCGCAGAAAGTTGTCTGAAAAACGGCCAGATCTGAGCCGCTCATCTACATTTCGTCGCCTTCCGTCACAACTGGCTTGCAACCTGACACAGCGATTGCGGTTTGGCTCTGTACAGTACATCCCGTCGCTCAGCACTGTGCTGGAACGACGACACAGGCGGGTCGACGCGCAAAGCGCTTCGGATATTGGGGAGCCAGACCGTGCCCAGACGCAACACACGACAATAAGAAGAGCGGGAAATCATGAATCCGTCGACACAACTGATACTCACACTACTGCTGGCCACCGGGATGTTGGCTGGAGGGCTTTGGCTGAATGCTCGCGCCAAAGAACGCCGTGTACAGAAGCAGGCTCGTGAGGCGCGCCGCCAGGTAAGGCGATTGACGTACGGTGAGCGTCGCGACTCATCGAGCATCAGATCGGTCTCAGCGGCGGCTGATTCAGCTCGTCGCGGGGGAGAGCAGTCATGATGGAAGCTACCTCAGTGAGCCTGGTGGTCTTGCTGGTTGGCGTGCTGGCTGCGTGCGTTGGCCTGTATGCCTGGAGGCGCCATCGTCGTGACCTCCTGGAAATCTACGGTGAGCAAACTGCCAGGCGGGAAAAGCTGCTCGATGATGTACATACCCGGCGCGTCAAAGTGGCGCAACTGCGCAAGCGCATTGCCGCGTTCGAGGAAGAGAGTTCTACGCTGGAACTCGAGACCAGGGATCTTGATGCTCGCATCAACCAGCTCAGTGAGCGGTTGAATGAGAAGTGGCAGCTCGGCCGGAAGCTGTCGGGCGTTGTGCGGCTGCGTAAGCAAAACCTGGTTGGGCTGGAAGGCGAACTCAGCCGCTGGCAGGAACGACTAGACAAGTTGCGCGGTGCTAATCGCGATTGGGCGCTGCGCCAGGACAAGCTGACTCGTGAGTTGTCTGCCGTGAAAAACCAACATTTCGATGAAGAGGATATCGCTTCCGAACGAGCGGACTTCGAATCTGAAAATCCGCCTCTGCTGGAACAGGTGAAGGCCCGCGATACCGATGATGTGAGTGAGCTCAAGGCGAAGATGCAACTGCTCGAAGGACAGCTTGCCTATTGGCAAAGCAAAGTCAGTGATCTCGGTTTTGCGGTTCGCGACATGACCAGTGAGGCTGCGGAGGCCGCGAACAGCGCCTGATGTTGTTGGCTCGATCGGCAGCAAATTTGCTGCCGATTTCTTCTTTTCCGTTCTTGCATACTCCAAACTCCGCGCAAATCTAATGCACGTCGATTAACGGCGCGCCAATCCGAAAGCTGATCCACACCCCCAAATCCGTCGTTTTTCCGTTAGTAAAGTACATAGCATGTGCATAACTTTTCCCGCTACACTCGCGTCACTCAACACAGAGCACCTCACGGAGTAGAAAGATGGCGGGAAAGTTTGAGCTGTATAAAGACAAGGGCGGCAAGTTCCGTTTCCGACTGAAAGCCGGCAATGGTGAGATCATCCTTGCGAGCCAGGGTTACGCTTCTCGCGGCGGCGCGATGAACGGCATCAAATCTGTTCAGAAACACTGCGCCCAGAGCAACTGTTTCCAAACCAAGGAAACCAAGGCGGGGCATCGATTCAATCTTGTTGCCGTCAACGGCCGGGTGGTTGGTACGAGCGAGACTTATAAGTCGCCCGCCGCATGCGCTAACGGCATCAAGTCCGTTGCCAAGAACGCGCCCACCGCTAAGATCGAAGCTGTCTAAAAAACGGGCTTCACACCTGCGACGTCGAATTTCTCAGCCGGCACCTCTCGCATTGCAGTAGAGGGTATTGCAGTTGAGAAAGTCGACGCTCGCCGCTGACCCTCAATGGCTTCGATTCTGATCTGTTCCAGTCTGGTGGAGGTTTCTGGGGCCAATTCGAACGATTCGTCGATGAACGATGAGTAGCCTTTGGCTGATCGGAGTGCACTGCGCCGATGTTATTCGGAAGCGCCTATTTATTATCCAGAGCGTTCTTACCCAGAGCGCTTGCGGCACTAAGCAGTATGCGTATCGTTGTCTGCGCTCGCCCCGGTGGCACAACTGGATAGCGCGACCCCCTCCTAAGGGGTAGGTTCCAGGTTCGAATCCTGGCCGGGGCACCAGTTAAGATGACTTTTGCCGGCGCTTTGCGCCGATAAAAGTCGTCAAACCCTTCAACACTCTCCAGGCCGGCAGACGACTTTCCCAGCGGAGCTTTGCTCCGGAGGAAAGTCGTTGAGAGGCCCGCATGTTGCGGGCGAGTTAAGATGATTTTCACCGGAGCTCCGCTCCGATGAAAATCGTCACACACTTCAACACTCTCCAGGCTGGCAGATGATTGTCTCTATCCGCTCGCTGAAGCGAGCGGATAGAGACAATCGTCGAGAAGCCCGAATCTTCTCTCTTCTCTCTTCTCTCTTCTCTCTTCTCTCTTCTCCTCTCTTTCTTTTTTTGCCCCTCTCACGTCGAGGAAACAAAAGCCTTCTGTCCACGGACCGAAGGCTTCTCGCTACTTGATCCTCTTATCCAGCAAATCCCGAAACTCCACCGGCGGCGTCGGCCGGCCAAACAGATAGCCCTGCAGATAGTCGCAGCCCAGCTCCTTGAGCTTGTTTGCCTGTGCCTCGGTTTCCACACCTTCAGCCACGACTTTGAGGCCGAAGTTCTTTGCCAGATCCAGGACGGACCGAATGACGCCGTCGTCTTTGTCCATGCGTGAAACGAAAGCTCGATCGATCTTCAATTCGTCCAATGGCAAATCCTGCAAGTAGGCTAGAGAAGAGTAGCCGGTACCGAAGTCGTCAAGAGCGAAACGCACGCCTAACTCCCGAAGTCGACGAATCGCTTTGCTCGTTGATTCGGGATCTGCCATCAGCTCGCTTTCCGTAATCTCAATCGTTACGCGCTCGGCTGGGAGGTTGTGTATGGAAAGCATGTCGCCAAGGCTGACGGCTAGATCGGGTTGTTTCATTACGCTCGGTGGAATGTTAACGGCGATGCTCAGCTCGCCGGGCCAGCGCGCGGCCTGGGCAATGCTGGTTTTCATGGCGAACGATGTGAGCGCGCCAATGTGGCCCGACGCCTCCGCAATAGGAATGAACTCGTTTGGGCCAACGACTCGTTTCTCGGACTGGTGCCAGCGAATGAGTGCCTCTGCGCCGATGATGTTCTTGTATGCAGCGCTGACCTTGGGTTGAAAGTACATCTCAAACTCGCCAGCGTTCAGCCCCTCGCCGATCTGTCGGGCGATCTTGTCATTGTCGACGCTCGGCTCTTCGGTTGTCCTGTCACCGAAGCCGTGGCTCATTTTGCGAGCGTGGGCCAGTTTCATGCCTTCAGCGGCGCTTCGAAACAGCGCAGAGGCGGTGGTGAGCTTTGGGTTGGTTATCGCGACGCCGGTTGTCGTACGCATCGTCAGCCGATCATCCAGAATTTCGACCGGCTCGGTGCAGGCTCGATCGAGCTTGCTGACGGCCAACTTGACGTGTTCTCGATTGCGAATTCCCTTGAGTATCACGGCGCATGTGCGCGGCTCGATGCTGATCACTTCGTCCTGCTCGCGCATCGTACATCGAACGCGATCGAGAAACTCTGAAGCCAGCAACTCGCTGGTCGCTCCGCCAGTGCGGGCGCTGAACTCATCCAGGCCGTGCAGACGAATGAGAAGCAGGGCGATCTCGACTCGCCGTTCTGGGGCGTGCTCACGAATTCGATCCAGGCTTGCCAGTGCTTTATCCAGCGCGGCTTGCAGGACCTTGCCGGCCACTAGAGGAAGTACTCGCTCTCGTTGATGCCGTGAGCGCCAGGCGGAAGCTCTCTTTCAATCCAGAGTTGTTCGGTTCGCTCGTCACCACCGGCATATTTTGCCAGGTCGATCATGACCGGTTCAGGCAGGCGCTTTTGCGCCTTGTTCAGAACGACGATGACCTTGGGCTTCAATCGACGGGTGGTGTTCTGCACAACCACGATGCCGACACAGCCATTGCTTAGCTGAACGATACTGCCGGTCGGAAACAGTCCAATGGCCTGTACAAACTGTTCGATCAGCGCTGACTGAAAGTTCCGCTCAGCCAAATCCCTCAGTTCGAGTACCGCTTCGAATGAGGTTCGCGGAGACGCGTGGGGGCGGCTGGTGATCATCGCGTCGTAGGAGTCTGCGATGCCAACGATTCGTGCGAACAGTGGGATATCCAGGCCACTGACGCCGTTTGGGTAGCCGCTACCGTCGTGCCGTTCATGATGGTGGAGCACAATTTCTACGACGTCGGGATTGGCCTCGCCAGATTCGGACAATAGATCGATACCGCGCTCGACATGACGCCGCATTTTCGCGTGTTCGAGCTTTTCCAGCGGGCCGCTCTTGTTCAGAATCTCATCGGGAATGACGGTCATCCCCACGTCGATCAACGCAGCACCCAGCGCGAGATTACCCAGCTCCTGCTTTGGCAAGCCGATCTGGCGACCGAGAACGCTGGCCCAGACAGCCGTCGCCAGCGAGTGATTGAACAGGTAATCGTTCTTGCGTTTGATGCGGGCCAGCGCGGTCGCCGCTTCGTTGTTTCGCAGAACGCTATCGATAACTGGGTCGAGCGCCTGCCGCATGCCACCCACGTCGAGGCGACCTGTCGTTCGGAGGTTTTCGAAGGTTTTGGAGATGACGGTGGACGCGCTGTCGTAGTTAACGGCGACGAGGTTGTATTCTTCGCGCATCGATACGCGATTGCGGTACTCGACGGCGTTTACGCTGGCTCTGGGCTTGTACCGCTTCGAGCGCTCCTGGCGCCGTGGGTCGATGAAGACGAACTCGCAAACGTCGGCGACCTGTTGGATGTCGTCGTCGTCCTGAACGTAGAAGCCCTGCACCATGAATGGCGATTCGAGCCACGGCCTGTCGAGCTCCGCGACATACATTCCGGGAGACAGTTGATGCACCGGAGTTTCGACGAGGCCTGCAATCGGACGATTCATGTTTAGAGCCTAGTTGATGATTTCCAACCAAGAACGGAATTTTACGAACTGCCACAGGTCTGAACCGGGTAGCCTGTCACGCTTGTCCCAGAACCTATGAAATTCGGTGCATTTTTGGCTACTCCAGAGAGTAAAAACCCGGCGCTGAGCATCGTCATTCCGGTTCTTAATGACGCGCCTCGGCTGCACGCGCTGCTCGGCACTCTCGAACGCTTGCTGCCGGCTGCTGAGATCATCGTTGTAGACGGCGGTAGTCATGATTTGCTGCGTGATGAGCTACCCGGGTCTGTGCGCTGGATTCGCACGGAAGCTTCACGAGGCAAGCAGTTGAGAAGGGGCGCGGAGATGGCCAGCGCCGAGTGGCTTTGGCTGGTTCATGCCGATAGCGTGATAAGCGAGCGAGTGGTGGCCGAGCTGGTTGGCTATCTCGATAAACCTGGGAGCCGGTGGGGTCGTTTTGATGTCGCCATCGACCAATTACCGATTGTGAGTTGGTTCGCTAACACTCGATCTGCCCTGACCGGCATATGTACGGGCGATCAGGGCATCTTCGTAAGCCGAGAGGCCTTGCGCTCGGTGGGCGGCGTTCCAGATCAGCCGCTAATGGAGGACATTGAGCTGTCCAGGCGGCTAAAGCGTCGCGGCGCGCCTGCGCGGTTGCGCGAGCCCATCGTGACGTCGTCTCGCCGTTGGATGAATCGCGGTATCGCTGTCTGCGTCCTGCAGATGTGGTGGTTTCGACTTCGCTACTGGGCAGGCGCTTCACCAACAGCCCTCGCGGCTGACTACTATGGAGCCGAATCTGCGTCACCACCGACGGGAGAACAATTCTGACGGCCGCCACGTTGATTATCTTCGGGAAGAGTCTGTCCGAACCCGTTAAGACCCGCCTGGCCGCTGCCATTGGCGTCGATGCTGCTCGCGTTGCTTACGAGCGTTTGCTCATTCGTACGGTTGATGCGGCGGTTAACTGTGACGCGGTGTCGCCGGTGTTGTGCCTTGCTGGCTCGCTCAGTCATCGCAGCGTCGCCCGCTGGCGCGAGCGTTGGCCGGACTTGCCGATCAAACACCAGCTTGATGGTGATCTCGGAGCGCGAATGGCTGGCGCTTTCAGGGATGCTCGATCTGAGCGAGTGTTGCTGATCGGTACGGATTGCCCGCAGATTACAAAGGAATATCTGGCTAAGGCGGCTGCGGGTCTCGGTACTCACGATGCAGTACTCGGGCCGGTAGCGGATGGTGGCTATGTGTTGATCGGCTTGAGACGACTAAGTGAGCGCGTATTCGAGAACATCGTCTGGAGTACGGACTCGGTCGCGGAAATTACTCGAGATCGTATTGCCGAGCTGGGTTGGAGCCTGACCGAGCTGGATGAGCTGTGGGATGTTGATACGAGCGAGGACTACGAGCGCTGGCTGGCCCGTGAGATCGACTGAATAAACTGCTCAAGTCGGCGCCGATCGGTGATGCTCATCTCGACCAGTTCGATGCCGCACGTGATCTCGCTGCCGTCCCGGTTGCCATGCATGTGGCGGATGACGCCGGTCGCCTTAAGCTGGAGTAATTTTGGAACATCGATTTCGCAGAGCTCTTTTGTGTTGTCCACCGCCAGCGGCGGATCGACAGGGCCTGGAAACATGACCCGGCAACCACCTGCAGAGATGTCGACAACCCTGCCTTCGAGATGCCGGCGTCCAGAGAGCGTTAGCGATGCGCCGTTGCCCGCAACCTTCAGCGGGATTTGAAAGCGGGCGGCTCTGCGTCGCTGTTGAAAGAGCAGTTTGTTGGGGAGTGGTACAACATAGTAGGGCAGGCCGCGTTCGGAACTGCTCTCGCTGACCCGGTTGCCAGCGAAATACGCATACATGCCCTGCATGCGAGCTGTCGCCGTGAACTCCCTGTTCTCGATAAGGTGTTTGTGACCGCTGCGCGGGATGATGTCCTCGAGCAGAAATGTCTCCCCGATGATGTCTAGAATTCGAGCCTGGTAGGACGATGGATCGCCGTCGAAATTCAGGGTGAGCGTACTTCGCGTGTCGCGCAAAAGCTTGAGCGTTCGCGCGATGTCTTCCGGCTCGTTGAAGTAGCGGCTACCCGCTGGCCCTGCCGTTCTGCCTGCGGTCGAAGCTGATGTAGAACTGGCCGTGGCCAGAGCGCGCACCATGGCGTCCTCCCATGAATTCGATGCGACGCACGTGATGTGCTATCGCGCTCATGGAACTCAGGCTTTGACGGACGCTCCCACGCTGTGAGGAGTATCAGACTGTCCACTCGCCCCGTATAGGCCGGGGCTTTCGGAGGCGGTCATCATCGCCAGAAGTTCACGAGCCGATTGTTGTGAGCGCGCGATGATCTTACCGTTAACTGCGTTGGAATCTCTGGCTTGCTCCGCCAGATTGATAAGAGAAGTGTGATGGGCTTCAAGTTTGGAGCGCTGCTCGCCCTCGGCGCGAGCAATCAACTCAGGCAGTGGGGCTGGAAGCTGCGAGGTGAGCTGATTTACCTGTTCCAGTAGGTGGGTTTTGCGCTCAGTGCTGGCGGCTAGCTGGTCTGCGTCGCGACTCGCCAGGCTGTCGCGCTCGGTGGCGATCTCCAGAACCAACTCGTGCAGAGCGCTTTGCAGATCTGCGACCTGCGTTGCGACATCGATCGACGTGCCGTTCGCCACTAGCTTTGAGTGCCTGCGAGCTCGCGCTCAAGCGCAATGAATTTTTCCGCGAGCCGTTCCGGATCGACGTGATATCGACCTTCGGCAATCTGCGCGCGAATCGCCTCCACCCGGGATTCGTCTATTTCCGGCAGGTCACGTACCTCAGCCTCCAGACGCGTCAAACGGCTAGCGTCCCCGCTCAGATCGACCTCGACACGCGTTCCAGATGCTCCGGTCCCTGATTGTTCAGGCCTGGAGGCTTCGGAACCGGACTCTCGTACAGCCCGATCGCGTATCTGATTCGATCCTATGTTGTTGATATCCATGCTCATCACTCAGTGCGGTATTACCTAAGGACGGTATCGGCCGGGAACGGGAGAAACTTTAGAACAATTTTGAAAAATTTCCTGGATAACCCTGTCCAGGGCCGATTGTCCGCCTTGCGGATGCATACGTTTGGAGTCGCTAGTTTGGCGGGTCGGTCGCGACGACACCGGCGGAAGCCACCCAGCCTCGGACGACTCGTTCGCTACGATCGTTGCGGATTCGAATGGGTTCACCCGCGGCGCCGGCTGCGAGTGCTACCCCGGCCGCCTCGATGGTGATGCCGCCACGGTTTGAGCGCACCACGACCGCGTCGCCGCGTCGAATCAGCACGGGAGACTCGAGTACGCTGTCGTTGAGCAGGCTACCGGCGGGCAATGGGCGCTTCAGCGCCATGCCTGTTACCTGTTCGGGCTGCAGCCAGCCGTTGCGCTGCTGAGTGACATCGCGATGTTGGAGACTGATGTCGTCGGCGTGCAGTACAGCGCCTCGCGCCATTGGCTGCCGGGTGATGGCGACGTCTGCGCTCAGGGAAATCTGGGCCGGAAGAAATATCGACCAGTTCGTCTGGCCGTCCTGACAGGACACTTTCAGTGAGACGCGCCCGCGCAGATTGCCCGAGGGCATTTGAAAGGTGGGCTGAGTACAAGGCTTCAATCGCAAGCGAGGATCCAGAGGCAGTATTGCCGAGGTAACGATGGCCTCGGCGTGGTGCTGCTGAGCTTGTTCATCTAGCCAGGCTTGTGCCTGCGGCAGCCAAACCAGAGTGCTTTGCGGCGTATCAGTGAACCCCGGCGCTGCTGCGAAAGAGGTTGTCAGCACAATGAGGGTAGCGGTTAGCAGCTTGGATGAGCGGGTATTGCTTGTGAGTTCTTGCATGCGCAATTGATAGCACACACACCGAAGCGCGCCAGTTCAGGCCTGGTGGAACAGGCGTTGATTTGACGCTTTATTGCGTCGTTGCCGCCGGCAATCTGGCTGTTTCTGCTGCTTTGCCTGCCGCAAATGGCGAGGATTAGCCCGGCAGTCGCTTGCCAACGGACCGGCAAAACTCTGCCATCCAGGCTCGATACCGCCGCGTACACGCTCGCCCATGAAAGGCAGTTCCCTCATCAGCCTTAAGGCGTAGACGCTGTTGTTCTGTCGCCGCTACGCCAATAGATGCACTCGCTCGGCCTTCATCTGTTTAATCGGTGTGAGCGGTTTAATCGTTATTGGCACGGCACTTGCTGTCCTGCTGTCCGTCGCCGTGACGTCGCTGTTCGCAACGTCGGATCGGCTCCAGCTACAGATAGTTTTCAGCACAAGGTGTGGCAGCAGACGTGACGATCAATCTCGACAACGCACTTGGCGTTCACCCGGCGGCGTTGGCGCTACGCGCACAACGGCTGGAGATGCTCGCGAGCAACGTCGCTAATGCCGACACGCCGGGGTACCAGGCCCGGGACATCGACTTTGCCGCCGCGCTCTCCCGTGCTCAAGGCAGTCAGCGCGGCGGGCAACTGAACGCTACACAGTCTGGTCACTACGGCGTGAACTCCAGCGCGGCGGATCGCAGCCAACTGGTGTCGGGTGAGCAAGACCTTCTCTACAGAACGCCTTCTGCTGCTTCGCTCGACAACAACACCGTTGACGTTCAGCGGGAACAGGCCGAAATCGCACGTAACAACGTGATGTTCCAGGCGAGCCTGCGTTTCACGGACAGCCGCTTCAAAGGGCTGATCTCAGCCCTGAAAGGAGAATAGCCATGCCTTTACTGAATGTTTTTGACGTGTCCGGCAGCGCGATGTCAGCGCAAACGGTGCGACTGAATACGACCGCGTCCAATCTCGCCAATGCCCAGAGCGTTGCGAGCAGTGTTGACGAAACCTACCGGGCGCGGCATCCGGTTTTCGCCGCTCAGCTCAACGATGCCATGGATCAGCGCAACGCCTCTTCAGCGGGTGTCGACGTATTGGGCATCGTCGAGAGCGATACGCCCCTTGATATGCGGTTCGAGCCGGAACACCCGATGGCAGACGAGAACGGTTACGTGGCCTATCCGAACGTAAACGTGGTCGAAGAGATGGCCAACATGATTTCAGCCAGCCGCTCGTTCGAGTTGAACGTCGACATGATGACGTCAGCGAAGTCGCTGACGGAACGGCTTTTGCGGCTCGGGCAGTAGCGCGTGTTGATTGATCGCCAGGAAAGCAAAAGGAGGTATTCGTGGAGATAGCAGGAATCAGGAGCGCGGAGCAGTTGAACGCTGCGAGTGGCGCATCCGAGCCGACGGATGAACTTGGCGAAGCTGAGTTCATGGAGCTTTTTCTGGCACAGCTAAGTAACCAGGACCCATTGGATCCAGCCAAGAACGAAGAATTTGTCGCGCAGCTCGCGCAGTTTTCCAGCCTCGAAGGCATCACGGATCTGAACGAGTCGATGGCGACGGTGTCGTCTGCCATCAACGCGCAGCTAACGCTTCAGTCCGCGTCGCTTGTCGGCCGCTCGGTATTGGTGCCGACGAATCAGACACTGATGGAAGGCGCTGGCTTCAGCGGCAACATCGAACTTGGTCAGGCGACCAGCAATCTGTCTATCGAGATTGTTGACCAGGCGGGTCAGAACATTCGGCGGCTGGATCTCGGCTCGCAGAGCGCAGGATCGTTGCGGTTCGTGTGGGACGGAACCGATGAGTTCGGCAACTCGATGCAACCTGGAATCTACGGCGTTCGCGCGTCCAGCGTTCTGGGTGGCGAAAACGTTGAGCAGACGGTTCAGCTACCCGAGCGGGTCGTAAGCGTCAGCCTTAACGGTGGAGTGGCCAGGGTTAATCTGGCGGGTGGCACAGACGTGTCAGTCAATGAAATTCGAGAGATTCAGTAGCGCTCTGGCGAGAAGACAGGGCAAGGAACAACGCAGGCTAGACGGCCTGATTCGATTGAGTAACGGAGTACAGATACATGGCGTTCAACATAGCTCTCAGTGGACTGAATGCGGCGTCGCGCGAGTTGTCTATCACAGGTAACAACATTGCCAACGCATCGACGGTTGGTTTCAAGTCGTCCAGGGCGGAATTTGCGGACGTCTTTTCCGCGAGCTTGCAGGGTGCAGGCTCAAACCAGATCGGTAGTGGTGTGAAGCTCGCGAGCGTTGCTCAGCAGTTTGATCAGGGCAATATCTCTTTTACGAACAACAGCCTGGACCTAGCTATTGACGGCAATGGCTTCTTTGTCCTGAGCGACGGCGGCTCACGCGTTTTCTCTCGTGCCGGTGCGTTCGGTGTGGATGATGAAGGTTTTGTCGTGGCGAATTCGGGTGCTCGCGTTCAAGGCTTCACGGCCAGCTCAACAGGATCGCTGTCCGGCATTCTCGGCGATCTACAGTTAACGACGAACAATCTTGAGCCGGCCCAGACAACGCTTGTTGGCGCGGCTGTCAATCTCGATGCGCGTGCGACGGTGCTGTCGGAAATTGGCAATACGATTTCCACCACGGGCGGTGCGGTAGGCGTGGCGCAAACGGGTCTGGCGGCTTCCACGCCATCGGTCCTGGAAACCTCGGCCGCACCTACGCCCTTTGATTTTGGTATTGATCTGGCGTCCAACATCACAGCCGGCAGCGCCATCACCCCGTTCGACTTCAGTGGCGGTGCCGCTTCCACGTTTGAGATATCCCTCGCCGGTTCGAGTGTTGGCAGTGAAAACACGACAGTGACGATCACGCTCGATAAGAACATTGCCAATCTCCAGGATCTGATCAGCGATATCGAAGACGACCTGGCGGGCAGCGGAATTGGAATCAGCGTCCGCGAGAACCCTGCGGCGCTGGCGCGGCTCGAGTTTGTCGCCATCAACAGCGGTGAGGCATCGACCATCACGATAGACCCGTCTGACAACGCGAGCTTCGGCGGCGGCGTTACTCGGGCGGACGTTGAGGCCGTGCTTGGTGGCATCGCGCTAGGCCAGGGTGGTGCAGGCGCGAGTAACACGGCTCCAGACCCTTATGGCGGCACGGCAACCATTGGCGAAGTCGGCAATATCACGGCCGCCAGCTTTGATCTGACCATGGCTGGATCGAGTGGCAGTAACGGCACGATAACGGTGACGCTCGATTCGAACATCACCGACGTCAATGACCTGATCAATGACATTCGCGACGACCTGCTGTCTTCGTCGCTGTCCGTGGATGTTCAGGAGGATCCAGACAACCCGGGTCAGCTGCAATTTTTCTCAACCATAGCTGGCGAGAACTCAGCGATCACCGTCTCCAACCTGGACACCTCGAACATCGGTGTGACGCAGGCTGATCTGGTGAACACATTGAACCTCGCAACTGGCATCTCAGTGCCCGGTACGGCCTCGGTCGGTAACGGTTATCTCGCTCAGTCGATCAACGTTACCTATCCCGATGGAAGCATCGATAGCGTATCAACAACGAACGGACAGACGGCGCGGGAAATCGCCAGCCTGTTCGGCGGGGCTGGATTGCCAGGTGTATCAGCAGCGGCTTCGACGCTGGCAACCCTGACTAGCGCCGATTTCTCGAATGTTAGTGCGACTCTCGAGATCTCTCTGAATGGTGTGTCGCTGACTGGCTCAACGCTCACGGCGCTGGCCGACGCGATCAACACGACGCCGGGTCTGGGCACAGTGTCTGCGGCTGTGGATAGCAATGGCGATCTGCAAGTTACGGATCAGGTTGGTAACGATCTCGTGTTCTCTGTGACGGGCGGCGCGGCGGACAGCGTGGGTGTTGTCGGGCCGTCTGGAGCGGTGGTCAACGTCTCGCCAAGCGGAACTCCGGCGGCCGCCGTTGGTGGCTCGGTAGAGTTCACGCTCTCTGAAGGCATCAGGCTCACGGATGCCAACCCTGCTGGCGCAAACCTGTTCGGCGCACTCGATGAGGCGGCCTACACGCAGTTTGTTCTCAATGAATTCGATCCGACCAACCAGGACACCTATAACTCGGCGACATCGCTGACGATTTTCGACAGCCTGGGTAACCCGCACGTACTGTCCATGTATTTCGTCAAAGAGCGGTTTAACGAGGACATCGCTTCTCAGGAGGCAAATAGCTGGACGATGTTCGCGCAGATTGACGGCCGGGATGTCGGTGACCCTGATCCCAACTTGCCTCCGCCGCAAAACGCCCAAGCCACTCGAGCTCGATATCAGGTCCAGTTCAATGCTGACGGCACGCTCAATCCGGCGGGTACCGATAGCATGCTGATTTCCAACTGGACGCCTCTCGATGACGATGGCAACGCCAACGGAGCGGTGGGCTCGATCAATGTTCTGGACGGCGGCGCTCTGCCCATTCTGGATCCACCGGTCAGTTCCAATTTTGAGATTCGACTGGGCGAGTCCACACAGTTCGGTGCGAACTTTGCGGTCAATGCCCTTAACCAGGACGGTTACAACTCCGGTGAGTTGTCTGGTCTCAATATCGATACAGAAGGCGTCATCAGTGCTCGGTTTACCAATGGTCAGAACCAGGTTCTCGGCCAGGTGGCGATTGCTGACTTTGCGAATGTCGAAGGCCTGTCGTCTCTAGGAGACAGCGCCTGGACGCAATCCAACACCTCCGGCGAACCGGTAATCTCAGCACCGGGTTCTGGATCGCTTGGCGCGATCACCTCGGGCGCGCTGGAAGAGTCGAACGTCGAGCTTTCAGAACAGCTCGTTCAGCTCATCATCGCCCAACGAAATTTCCAGGGTAACGCCAGGACAATCTCGACGGCTGATGAAATCACCCAGACCATCATTAACCTCTAATAGTAAGCACTAGTCAGGGAGACGCTTCGCCATGGATCGCTTGCTTTACGTTGCCAGCACGGGTGCTTCACACATTGAACGCTCCCAGGCTGTGCACGCGAACAATCTGGCTAACGTCGGCACGGATGGATTCCAGGCCGACATGGCGCAGGCGCGCGCGATGCAAGTGTTTGGTGAGGGTATGCCTAGTCGCGTCTATGCGCTTACAGAGAATCCGGCAACAGATCAATCACGTGGTGCACTGTTGAGTACGTCTCGCTCTCTGGATGTCGCAGTGTCTGGTAACGGCTACATCGCCGTGGCGATGCCTGATGGCAGCGAAGGCTATACCCGTGCTGGAAAACTGCAGGTTGATGCGCTTGGCCAACTGACTACCAACAAAGGGCTGCCTGTTCTCGGCGACGGTGGGCCGATTGCGTTGCCTCCCTACAGCAGTCTGGACATCGGTGCCGATGGTTCGATTTCGATAATTCCCGCAGGCCAGGGGCCTGAGACGCTTGCCCAGGTTGAGCGAATCAAACTGGTCGCACCCGATCCGGGCGAGCTGACCAAGGGCGAGGACGGTGTTCTCAGACGTCGCGACGGTGGCATCGAAGCCGCGTCCGCGGAGATCGGTGTGGTCTCAGGGATGCTTGAGCAAAGCAATGTGAATGCTGTGCATGAAATGACGGAGATCATTTCTCTGGCGCGGCAATTTGAGATCGAGGTGAAACTCATGAAGACCGCTGAACAGTTGGATGAGGCTTCAGCGGCTCTCGTTCAAATCGGCTAGCGAAACCGATTGGCAACCGCGCCGGATCCAAACGGCGTCAAGGATAGAAACAGATGAACAATGCACTTTGGGTAAGCAAGACCGGGCTTGGCGCGCAGGACGAAGCGCTGCGAGTCACGGCAAACAACCTGGCCAACGTGTCTACCGTTGGTTTCAAGCGCGACCGAGCCAGCTTTGAAGACCTTTTGTACCAGGTTCAGCAACAGCCGGGCGCGTTGTCCTCCCAGGACACGACTCTACCGAGCGGGCTGCAGTTGGGAACCGGCGTGCGAGTCGGCGCGACCCAGAAGATATTCACGCAGGGCAGTATGCAGACAACAGAGCAGGCGATGGACTTCGCTATCGATGGTCGTGGTTTTTTTCAGATTGCGCGGCCTGACGGCTCCGTTGCCTACACCCGAAACGGCGACTTCAATGTCGACCAGGATGGCCGGCTCGTAAATTCCCAGGGCTATCCGGTAGAGCCCGGAATCAACATTCCTGACAACGCGAGCACGGTGACGGTGGGCGTCGATGGAACGGTCACTGCGATGGTCGCTGGTGATCCGAATGCCACGCAGTTGGGCAACATCCAGCTTGTCGATTTTATCAACCCCAGCGGCTTGCAGGCAGCGGGCGGCACGTTGCTGCTTGAAACCCCAGCCTCTGGAGCGCCGCAGCAGGGAACTCCTGGTCAGAACGGCCTGGGATCGATCCAGCAGGGAATGCTCGAAGCATCGAACGTCTCAGTTGTTGAGGAGATGGTCAATATGGTCTCCACGCAACGCGCTTACGAGATGAACTCTCGTGTCGTCTCGACTGCAGATCAGATGCTCCAGTACATCACTCAGAATATTTAGAGGCTCGTCATGACGCTAGCGCAACAGTTTTGGGCATTGATTCTGGTATCCGGATTCTCACTCGCGCTGTCTGGCTGTATCAGCGCGCCGCCTGAGCGGGAAGACCATGCGAGTTACCGACCGACCTACGCGATCTCCCAACCAGCGCAGCCGGTCAGTAACGGCTCTCTCTTCCAGAGCGCGCACAACGTCGCTTTGTATACGGATCGTACGGCGAGTCAGGTGGGTGACATCATCACCGTGCGTCTTGAGGAGGCCACCAGCTCGAGCAAAAGCGCTGAAACAACGGTGTCCAAAAACACGGGCGTTGAGATGGCCGAACCAACCGTTCTCGGTTCACTGGTTCGAGGTGTCGCTGCCAAC
The DNA here is from genome assembly GCA_964351875.1 of uncultured Pseudomonadales bacterium. Classification (GTDB taxonomy): domain Bacteria; phylum Pseudomonadota; class Gammaproteobacteria; order Pseudomonadales; family Azotimanducaceae; genus JANSWO01. The sequence continues at coordinate 16,645 of CAYGQC010000027.1, read as the reverse complement.
GCTGGCATCGCCACAAGCCTCTCATCGAACAATGACTTCACGGGCAGCGGGGAGTCTGATCAGAGCAACTCGCTACGCGGCACAGTCAGCGTGGTTGTTGCCGAGGTGTATCCGAACGGTTTGCTGCGAGTGGAAGGGGAGAAGTGGTTGACCCTCAACCAGGGCGAGGAGTTCGTCCGGGTCAGTGGCCTTGTACGGCCGGAGGATGTTGGCTTCAACAATGAAGTGTCGTCCCTGCAGCTTGCGGATGCTCGTATTGCCTACGGCGGCAAAGGTGGCCTTGCGGATAGCAATCGCATGGGCTGGCTTGCCCGCTTCTTCCTTAGCCCGCTATTGGGATTCTGATATGACCCGAGTACTCACGATTGTCGCTGCGTTGATACTGCTGCTGTCGTCAGCAGATGCCTTTGGTCAACGCATCAAGGATCTCGCAAGCGTTGCCGGAGTGCGAAGCAACCCGTTGATCGGCTACGGCCTTGTTGTTGGCCTGGACGGAAGTGGTGATCAAACGTCGCAGACCCCATTTACGGTTCAGACGTTCCGCAACATGTTGAGCGAATTCGGGATACAGATGCCGCCAGGCGTAAGTCCACAGCTTAAGAACGTTGCCGCTGTTTCTATCCACGCGAAACTGCCGGCATTCGCTAAACCCGGACAAACGATTGATATCACCGTGTCGTCACTTGGTAATGCGAAATCGCTGAGGGGTGGCACGCTGTTGGTCACGCCGTTGAAAGGACTTGATAACAACGTGTATGCGATTGCTCAGGGCAATCTGGTCGTCGGTGGCTTTGGTGCCCAGGGGCAGGACGGCTCTTCGATCACGGTCAACGTGCCGAGTGTCGGGCGGGTTCCCGGTGGCGCGATGGTTGAACGGCCGGCCCCAGGAGGTTTCGGCGATCGGCCAGAACTCATTCTCAATTTGCACGAATCCGACTTCACGACGGCCAGAAGGCTTGCAGAGCGGATCAATCTGACTTTCGGCGGGGGTGTGGCTGCGGCAATGGATGGCCGATCGGTGCAGGTGCGCGCCCCAAGTGACGCCAATCAGAAAGTCTCCTTTCTCTCGGTCATCGAGAATCTTGAGATTACCCCGGGCGCAACGGCGGCCAGAGTGATCATCAATTCGCGCACCGGGACGATCGTCATGGGCGAGAACGTCCAGGTGCTCCCTGCGGCGATTACCCATGGCAATCTGTCCGTCATGATTTCGGAGAACCTCGCCGTCAGCCAGCCAAACGCGCTGGCAGAAGGGCAAACCGTGGTAGTACCCAACACGGATATTGAGATCACCGAAGAATCTGGCCGCATGTTCTACTTTGCCCCCGGGGCTGCGCTCTCTGAGTTAGTCAATGCCGTGAACGATGTCGGCGCGGCGCCGGGTGATCTGATGGCGATACTCGAAGCGTTGAAGCAGGCAGGTGCTTTGCGCGCTGAGATTGTGGTCATCTGATGAGCACGCCTTCATCCGTGAGCAGCGATCTGTCTCTGCCCGCCGTTGCCTATGCCGATATCCGAATGCGCGCGGACGGCGCGAACTCCTCGGCCAATCTGGAAAAGGCGGCAAGCCAGTTCGAGTCGCTGTTCCTCAACATGATGCTCAAGAACATGCGCTCGGCGACGGCGTCGTTGAACCCGGACAACTATCTGTCGTCAAGCGCGGTCGAGATCCATCAGGAAATGCTGGATCAGCAGTACGCCACCAGTATTGCTGACTCTGGAGGCGTAGGCCTCGCGGAGGCGATATTGCGTCAGCTTGGCGGCGCCGCTGAGCGCCGAAGCGCACCGGATGCCGCCGCGATGTCTCTTGCGGTGCCTCCCGCGAAGCACTTCACGGGTTCTGCCACCAATGCTGTGAATGCCGGCGATCGTTCAACATCGAAAGGCGCCCAAACCGCCGAGGCGCGCCAGCCCCTGTTCGCGGATAAAGATGAATTCGTCAGCAAGGTCGGGGCTGCGGTTCGTCGTGCTGTCGCCGGTACGCCCTTTCAACCGATTGCATTGCTGGCTCAGGCGGCTCTCGAGACGGGGTGGGGTGACAAAGTCATGGCCGCGGGGCGAGAGATGTCCAGTCATAACCTGTTTGGCATAAAGGCTGGCAGCTCGTGGCAGGGCGAGACGGTGTCCGTAAAGAGTGACGAGTTTCTCGGTGGCCGAATGGTTGCCGTAGAAGACAAGTTTCGCGCTTACGACAGTATTGAGGCGAGTGTTCGCGACTATGTTTCTCTGATCACAGGTTCTTCCCGGTACAAGGAAGCGGTGGCAGTCGCTGCAGAGCCTGGACGCTATGCCGATGCGTTGGCTGAGGCTGGCTACGCCACCGATCCTGCCTATGCCGAAAAGATCCAGTCCATTGTTTCCCAACTAGAGCGTGATAGAGATGGCATCGCTTTTTGATATCGGCATCAGCGGCTTGCGGGCGCAGCAAACGGCGCTAGCGGTCACAGGCCAGAACATTACCAATGCGAGCACGCCTGGCTACTCTCGACAGCGAGTGGAGATACAACCGCAGAACTCCACGCTTTCCGGCAGCGAGTTTTCGGGAGCCGGAGTCCGTGCTGGCGATGTAACTCGCTTGGTTGACGAGTTTACGATCGGTCAGATTCGAACGGATACCGCGCTATTTTCGGAAATGGACAGCCTGTCCGCGTTGTCCCAGCAGGTCGAAACGGTTCTCAGTGACGCGGGCGCGGGTTTAGACAGTGTTCTGCAGGAGTTCTTTTCCGCGTTGCAATCGGCGGCTAACGAGCCGCGCAGCGTGCCAGCTCGGCAGTATTTGCTGAGCCAGGGGCAATCGCTCAGCCAGCGTTTCCAGTCTCTTGATACTCGGCTGGACGATATTGGCCGTGGTATCGATGTGGTGCTGTCTGAAAGTACCGAGCGTGTCAACGAACTCGCGTCGACTATTGCGAACTTCAACGATCGTATCGCGGTTGCCGATGGTCAGAGTCGATCCGGTACGGCGAACTCCCTGAAAGACCAGCGTGATCAAGCGCTTGAGGAGCTCGCGGGTTTGATCCGTGTCACCACGAGCTCCCAGGGCAATGGCCAATTGAACGTCTTCGTGGGCAAGGGGCAGGCACTCGTTCTAGGCACCACAGCCAATGAGCTATCCGCATCCGACGGAGAGTTGTATCTATCGGCTGGCAGCACGCAGCGGTTACAGATCACCGGGTCCGTCGATGGCGGAGAGCTTGGCGGCCTGGTCAAGTTTCGAGAGCAGGTTCTCGATAGCACGCTTGATCAACTCGGACAGCTCGCGAATTCTATTGCTTCCAGCTTGAATGACGTTCACAAGCGCGGCGTTGATCTGGCTGGCAACTTTGGTGGCCCGTTGTTCAGCGAGCTCAACGCCGATGCAGCGACGCGATCGCGAATCGAAGCGGTCTCCGGCCAATCGGCACAGTCTGCTGGCTCATTGCGTGTGCTTATCGACGAGCCCGGCAGTGGCTACGCTGATGAATATGAACTCAGCTTCAAAACGGATTCGACGTACAGTGTGATTCGACGAGCCGATGGTGCCGCCGTGGCTCAGGGCGCGTTGACTGGAGCACCACCAGAGACGGTCAGCTTTGACGGTTTGTCGATTGTCTTTGAGTCCGATGACTATTCGGCGGGGGATCGGTTCGCCATATTGCCGAACCGGTCAGGCGCTGGCCTGATTAACATGGCCGTCACTCGGGTTGAGGATCTGGCTCTCGCCGCACCTGTCCGAATCGCAACCAATGAAGCTAATTCGGGTTCCGGTACCCTCGTGATGGGGCAGGTATTCGACGTCGAGCACCCCGTCTTCTCCAGGGACAACACACTGGTTCCACCTCTGCTGGTGCGGTTCAACTCGGAGTCCAGCTACGACATCCTCGACAACAGTGATCCCATCAACCCCAAGCCTCTACAACCGCCTCTTGCTGGACTCTCGTTCGTCCCGGGGCAGAGCAACGAGCTATTGCCTGACTCTCTCGGTTTTAACGCGTTGGAAGCGAATGGGGACAGGGTCGGACGGGTCACCAGTGCTAGCGCTGGCCTTCTGAACAACCAGCCAGTCAATGGCTACGATGCGGAAACACTGACGATCACGAGAGACGTCATCGATGTCAGGCTCGACCTGCCGAGCAATCAATCGGCGCGGCAAACGGCTAACGCCATTTCTGGTATTGCTGGCGTCTCAGCCAGTTCCCGAACCGAGCTTTCGCTGACCGGATTCAGCGACAACGGCAGTGGCGCGGAAATGGTCGTTGCGGTCAATGGCCTGCGCATCAATCTCGACGGCGAGGTGGGAGCCAACTCGCTTGCCGATGCAGTAAACGACGATCCGCGATTTCAAGCGCTACAGATCGAGGCCAGCAGCGACGGCGAGCGCGTTGTCCTGCGCTCGACGCTTGGTGACGACGTAAGCGTGGCGGTAACGGGTGATACCGCCGATCAACTGATCGTGAACGATAGCTTTGGCAACAGCACGGTACTGCGTGGAGTAGGGCCCGGTAATCCAGCCGCGCTGGCCGGTACTGTGGATCTCTCCGCCGGATACGATTTCAGTGTTGGTGGACCCTACAGCTTCGCGTTGGAAACCGAGCTTGGCGTGCCGTCAACGATCACTCTTACGGCGGCTTACGCCAACGGCACAGCACTTGTGGCCGGTGTTCAGGCTGAGCTTGATGCTCAGTTCGGAGCAGGCGTTGTTACGGCGACACTAGGTGGTGGTGGTGAGCTGACGTTCGAATCAGTCCGCCCGGGTGATGACGCGCTTCTTGCGATCACCAATGCATCTACGGCATTCACCAGCCAGATTGGGCTCGTGAATGCGCAAGCAAGTGGTGAGGATCAGTATCAGAGCGCGACGGTAGGCGGCACGATAAATCTGATTTTCGACCCTGGAGTGAGTCTGCGGTCTAACAGCAACAGCGTATTCTCCGGCACCCCGGATCTGGCGCGTGCGGACTTCGGTTTCACAGCCGCGTTGTCGGGAAGGCCACAAGCGGGTGACCGGTTCGAGATTCTGTTTAACGAAGCAGGCTTGTCGGATTCGCGCAACGCGTTGGACATGGCAGATCTGCGAACCGCGTCGATCATCGGCGATCCGCCGCTTACCTTCACAGAGACCTATGGGGAGCTTGTCGCCTTCGTCGGTTCCGCGAGTAAAGAAGCTCAAGTTGGCAGAGATGCGGCCGATGCCCTGTTATCACAGGCAAAAGCGCAGCGAGAGTCCGTCTCCGGCGTCAATCTGGACGAGGAAGCTGTTGACCTGATTCGTTTCGAGCAGGCGTATAACGCCTCGGCGCGGATTATCTCGGTCGCGCGTGAGATGTTTTCTATCCTTTTCAACACGGTTGCGTGAGTAAGTGGCTGGTTTGTCAGTTTCCATTTGGCTGTTTGTAGCGAAGGTGAGTGTATGAGAATTTCGACCAGTCAGATCACGCTCCAAAACGCTGCGCAGATGCAGCGACTGTCCCAAGACGTCGCGGCTAGCCAGTTTCAGATCGGCACCGGCCGTCGTTTCACGAGCCCCGGTGAGGACCCGATAGGCGCGGCCCGCGAGGTGCGGCTTGAGCAAGAAATTGGTCTGCGGGACCAGTACACACAGAACATTGGATTTGCCGAGGCCCAACTGGTTCAGGAAGAAACGATTCTCGATCAGACCTCTAACCTGCTGCAGCGCATCCGCGAATTGGTCATTCAAGCGGGTAACGGTGTTCAAACCAACATCGATCGGGGCTTCCTCGCCACGGAGATTGAGGCGCGCGCGGAAGAACTGTTTACGCTGATGAATGCCCGAAGCAGCAACGGCGACTATGTCTTCGCCGGCTTTCAGGCGCAAAATGCGCCCTTCCAGCGACAGGGCGTTGAAGCCGTCTATCGTGGCGATGAAGGACAACGTTTCGTGCAGATTGGTCAAGGACACCGAGTTGCAAGCAGCGACTCCGGTGCTCGAGTGTTCGAGTCGGTGGATTCCAACCTGGTGCGCTTGCGTCCGGGAGAGCCTGGACAGTCTAACGGCGGTTCCGCTGCAGTCAGCGGCCTTGTGGTGCAGGATCAGGATGCGGTTAACCAATTCTATCCGGACAAGCTTGTCGTCGAATTTTCCCCCAGCAATAGCAGCACCGACGCACAGCCCACGGTGACGATACGACGTGCAAGTGACAAGCGGGTGTTGGAAGGCTACGACAGCGTGCCGTTCAAATCAGGCATGCAAGTTAACGTTGCCGGAGCGAGTTTCAGCCTCAGCGGCGAACCGGATGCCGGTGACCGACTGGTTATCGACAGCACCCAACGGCAGAACATTCTGTCTGCGGTCGGCCAGCTTGCTCAGGGACTGCGTGATATCGATCCTTCGGTGTCGCCGGAGTCGCTGCAGGCGCTGCTCGACAATTCAGTCGGAGTTGTGGAAAACGCCGAGACTCGAATTCTCGAAGTTAGATCTGATATCGGTGCGCGATTGAACACGCTGGATTCCAAGGAGAATTTCCACGCTGATGTGAAGCTCCAGACCCAGGAGGTGCTCGCAGATGTACGAGACCTCGACTATGCAGAGGCAGTGAGCGAGCTTAGCCTTCGCTCGTTTGTCCTGGAAGCCGCGCAGCAGAGCTTTGCGCGCGTTGCAAACCTGTCGCTGTTCAATTCGCTTTAGGCCTGATTTGGCGAAACGCCGAGGTTTGCAGCCCTCGTCATGGGTGCAATCGATCAGCGTCAATTTCCCGTCGGTTCAGGTTGCTCTCGTTATGCAGGTATCGGTTGGCGATCCGCTTCTCTACAGCGTCGACGACCAAGCCGCTTTGCAGCAACTGTGAACTGAGTCGCTAAAGGTATTCTGATCTGCGCCGTTAACCCTTTTGAGACCCCTCGCATACGAAGGGATTCAAATTGAAACCGATGGGTTGAACGGAGTAGAAACCAATGCCACAGGTAATTAATACCAACATCGGGTCGCTGATTGCTCAGCGTAACCTGGAGACAACCCAGCAGGACGGTTTGACCGCACTGCAGCGACTGTCTTCTGGTCTGCGAATCAACAGTGCCCGAGACGATGCTGCCGGTCTTGCTATCTCGACGCGGTTTACCGCTCAGGTACGAGGCCTCGGTGTCGCTATTCGAAATGCCGGTGACGGCATCTCTCTTGCTCAGACTGCTGAAGGCGCGCTCGGCGCGATGACAGAAGGCCTGCAGCGTATCCGCGAACTGGCGCTGCAGTCGTCGAACGCGACCAACAGTGATTCAGACCGTGCAGCTCTAAACGCTGAAGCGTCCCAGCTGATCAGCGAATTGCGCCGAGTCAGTGAACAGACCAACTTCAACGGCAGGAAACTGCTTGATGGCTCCTTCAGCTCAAGCGTTCAGATCGGTACGCAGGTTGGCGAAGTCGTTGACTTCTCTATCTCTGAAGTGACCGCCGAGAACCTGGGTGGTGGCATCGGCGCGGGCGTTTCAGCTCGTGGTACGGATGACGCGCTCGGCAACGGTGACTTGATCATCAACGGCGTAGCGATTGGCCCGTCTCAGGCATCTGATGACGTAGCCTCTACCGATAACGCTGGTGCGAGTGCCATCTCGAAAGCCGCGGCGATCAATCGCTCAACGGACGAAACAGGCGTGTCCGCGCAGGTTAACGTCAACACAGTCGCTGGTGTGGATCAGAGCGCTACGGCGGCTGCTGCACAGTCCGGCGCGATCCTGATCAATGACGTCAGCATCTCGATTGCTACTGGTACGGCCTCGAAGAGCGCTAACCGCGCGGCGGTTGTTGAGGCAATCAACGCCAAGTCTGACCAGACAGGTGTTGTTGCGGTAGACACAGGCACCGATGTTGGTGGCGTGACGCTCGAGTCAGTTGATGGGCGAAACATCCAGATCGATGACTCTGCCACGTCAGGCCTGACCGCGGCTGTTACGGGTCTCAACCTGTCAGCCGGTGCTTCGGTCACTTATGAAGGCGGCTTCACACTGGTTGCGGAAGACGGTAACGACATAAGCATCAGTGGTGGCGACGGTACTGGCAATGGCGACCTGGCCAACGCTGGCCTGTCTTCAGGTAGCTACAACGGCACGAGTGCTGCAATTACCTCCACGACGGACTTTGAAGCAGCAGCGGTAGCGGCAGTTGATAACTCCTTGTCTGCCGGTGATCTAGTGATCAATGGCGTATCTATCGGTGCTTCCAAAGGGTCTGACGATACTGCTACCGACACCACCTCGTTTTCGAGCGATGCAGCCGGCTCCGCTATTGCTTTAGCCGCCGCGATCAATCGCGCTAGCGAGCAGACGGGTGTCACCGCAGTTGTCGGCACAACCACTGTTAACGGTGGTTCTACAACCGCTGCTAGCACGGGCGATGCCGGCACGATCATGATCAATGGCGTAGAGAGCGCTACGGTCACGACGACTGGTGATGTCGAAGCTGACCGAGCGACTGCCATTGACGCGATCAACGCGGTAAGCGGGCAGTCTGGCGTGGTTGCCAGCGACAACGGCACCTCGATCACTCTGACGGCTGCGGATGGCCGCAACATCTCTGTCGGTTTGGTAACGGGTGATGCTACGTTCGCGGACGCGATTGGCCTCGATGACGGTGTCGATGGCATTGCAACCATTGCTGCCAACACTGATTTCGATGACGGCTCTGAAACCACCTACGGACAGGTGACATTGGAGTCTGCCAGCGCGATCACGATCGAATCGGGCTCAGGCGGCGATGCAGGCGTGACGTCTGTTGGTTTCACCCAAGGCACGTTCGGTGGCGCAACCGATGGCCAGTTCCTGTCGGAACTCGACATCTCTACGGTCGAAGGCTCTGAGAAAGCGCTTAGCGCTCTCGATAACGCCCTCGATTCGGTGAACCGGGAGCGAGCGAACCTTGGTGCTATCCAGAATCGTCTGGATTCAACCATCACGTCGCTGGCAATCAACGTCGAGAACCTGTCAGCAGCGCGTTCTCGAATCCTGGATGCTGACTTCGCTTCAGAAACCGCCGAGTTCTCCAGAACTCAGGTACTGCAGCAGGCTGGCGTCTCCATTCTGGCCCAGGCGAATGCAGCACCCCAGTTGGTGTTGTCTCTCCTCCAGTAAGCGACAGGGCGAATTAGCTGGGCGTGAGACGGTGTCTCACCCCGGCTAAGCCCAGAGGTCCGTTATGAACGAACTAAGTACGCAAGGCATAGAGAGCTCGCGTGCTGTGTTAACGGATAAGCAACGCAAGGACGCGGTGCTTTCGTCAGGTGGTGCGCAAGCGCCGGTGGCAAAGGCAGGACAGGGTGATGGCAAGAAATTGCCGTCAGAGTCCCCTTCCTTGGACAGTACGAAGCAGGCCCGCGAGCAAGAAAGCACGCAAGAGGTCGACCAGGCTGTAGCGAAACTCAACGACTACGTACAGTCGTTGCAACGTGATCTGCAGTTTTCTGTTGATGATTCAACAGGTAAGCCAGTGGTTCAGGTCCTAGACCGGTCTACTGAAACGGTTGTACGCCAGATCCCAAGCGATGTTGCACTTCGCTTGGCACGGAACTTGAGTGAACCTCAGGGATCCGTTGATGGATACGGCGAGACAGCGGAAGTTCGCCAATTGGATCTGGTGAACACCCGCATCTGACCGAAAGGTTCGAACCCCACTAGGTAAGTGGGGTTCGGTACCTGCTCCCCTATCTCCATCCAGACAATGCGCGTCGTTCAGTTTGGCGCCCTTATTAGTAGCCCTGGAGACAATCATGGCGTCCATTCAGTCACTCGGCGTCGGCTCGGGACTACTCACCACCGAACTTGTCGAGAACATCATCTCCGCAGAGCGTGAAGCTACAGATCTGCGCCTTGGTGTGAAGCGCGCTGAATATGAGGCGCGCATATCGGCGTTTGGCGCGGTGCGAAGCTCCCTCGATTCTCTTAGAACAGCAGTGTCCACGCTATCGGATTCGTCGACACTGTTATCGAAGACCGTAAGTTCCGCCAACGAGGCAGTGGTCACAGCCACAGCAGACCCCGATGCCACTTCTGCCGTGCATACCGTAGAAGTCCTGGCACTTGCCCGGGCACATTCCCTGGTTACCGGCAGCTATGAGGCCCCGGATTCGGTCGTGGGTGAGGGCACGCTGGACTTTCGTTTTGGCACGACCAGTTTCGCTGGCGCTAACTACGACAGTTTCGAAGAAAACGAAGACCGACAAAGCGCGAGCATTGTCATCGACAGTTCCAACAACACGCTGACCGGCATCCGCGATGCAATCAACGAAGCCGGTATCGGCGTGGTCGCCTCCGTCGTTAACGACGGTGATGGCTACCGGCTGACCCTGAGCTCAGAGGACACAGGTGCCGCCAACAGCATGGAGGTCACAGTCACCGAGTCCGGTGATGCGGGTCTATCGGCGCTTGCGTTCAATCTAGGCGCCGCCGTTAGCGGATCTAACCTTACTCAGACTGTCGTTGCTGAAGACGCAACGGTGACTATCGATGGGATAACGGTTCGACGGGAGACGAATACGGTTTCAGAGGTGATCGAAGGTGTTACCTTCACCTTGCAATCGCTCAATAGCGGCAGCCCGACGACGATATCGGTTGCAGACGATAACGCGGGTCTTGCGGAGAAGATGCAGGCCTTCGTTGATGCGTTCAACGATGTAAAGGCTTTAGCGGATGAGCTCACCGCGTTTGACGAGGACGATGCTTCGGGTTCAATTCTGACAGGTGATTCACTGGTTCGCGGCGTGCGGAATCAGCTCAGGCGATTCTTGTCGGGTACGCTTAGCGGCCTAGGTTCAGGCTCGATACGTTCTCTCGTCGAACTCGGCCTGACGACCAATCAGAACAACGGCTATTTCCTCGAGTTTGACTCAACGCAGTTCGCTCAGACATTAGGCAGCTCGGCGGAAGACGTGAAAGCGCTTCTAGCGGATCGATCCAGCGCTACCGACGAGCGAATTGTGTTTACCAGTTTCCAATCTGCGACCGCCGCCGGTACTTACGAGGTCGATATCTCCCAGGTGGCGACTCAGGGGTTTGTCAATTCTCTGACACTGGCGGCGCTGGATAACCCGATTACCATTGACGACGACAACGACGCATTGACGATCAAGGTCGATGGGGTCTCCTCAGGGCCGCTGTCGATTGAGCAAGGCGCGTACGCGACGGCTGACGATCTGGCTGCCCAGATCGAGCTGCAGATTAATGCGGATTCAGCGATCCAGGCATCCAACAGAACCGTGTCGGTTGCCTATAACGAGAATGATCAGCGATTTGAGTTTACATCCGCCCGATTCGGATCCGGCTCCTCCATCGCCATATCAGCGGTGGACACCGCCAGTGCGGTAACGCTCGGAATCGACGTCGATGATGGGGTCAGCACCAAAGGCCTCGATGTGGCGGGTACTGTCAATGGCGTCTCTGCGACCGGCAGCGGTCAGTTTCTGACAGTGCCAGTAGGCCCGCAACCGGCAAGTTCCGGGTTGTTTCGAGGAGGAGCTACAGCGGGCTTTCCTCAAACCCTGGATGCGAACAGCAACAACTTTGTCCTCTCGGTTGATGGCGTTAGCAGCGGCACGATTACGCTTGCTGAGTCTGCGTACGCATCGGGTGCTGACCTGGCGACGGAACTGGCCACACAGATCAATGCCGATTCGGCGTTGAGCGCTTCCGGTCGCGAAGTGTCCGTGGCATACGATGGTGTTAACAATCGATTCACGATTACCTCAGCCGACCTAGGTCGCGACTCCACCGTGTCTGTTTCCAGTATCGGCAGCGGCGTTGAAGCTGCGCTGGGGCTTACCGTCGGGCTAGGTACGCCTGGTGAGAACGCTGGCCGCGTAGATGATGACGCCAGCGGTGCTCAGATCCAGGTGACAGGTGGAGAGGCGGGCTCTCGAGGTTCGGTCACGCTTGTGCGCGGCCTTATGAATCAGCTCGATCGCTACTTGGACAGCGCGCTAAGTTTCGGCGGATCCATCGACGCGAAGTTGGGTACGCTGGACAGCCTGCTTGGGGACATCGATCAACAGGAGGAGCGCTTCAATACGCGAGTCAACTCGCTGGAAGCCAGACTGCGTACCCAGTTTGCGGCGGCCGATGCGCTTATCTCAACACTCAACAGCACCTCTTCGTTTCTTGAGAGCCAGTTAGGTTCGCTGCCGGGCTACAGCAGCAGCGACTAGGCGCTGAAAGCCAGTGAACAGAAAAACCAGAGAGGCATTCAAGATTTCGCCATGGCAGCCGACACATATAGGTACAGGCTACCTAACAACAAGAAACAAGGATGTGGACCGTTGAATACCGCCGCTCAGACTTATCGAAAGCTCGACATTGAATCCATGGTCGAGTCCGCCAACCCGCATATGCTGGTTCGAATGCTGTTTGATGGTGCATTGCAACGCCTGAAGCGAGCTGCCATTTGCGCCGAACGCCAGGACTATCCGGGCCGTAGCGACAGTCTGGGAAGCGCCGTTGCGATTCTCGATGGCCTTCGCGGTTCGCTCGATCACGAGAAGGGCGGTGAACTGGCGGGCAACCTGGATGCCTTGTATGACTACATGCAACGGCGTCTGCATCGCGGCAACGTTGAAAACAACCCCGAAGCGATCCGCGAAGTGATCTCGCTGGTCGAAACGTTGTCCAGCGCGTGGATTGCAATCGAAAGCCAGATTGACCTGGTCTGAAAGTGGCGATCTCCCACCAACCGGGTGCGGTCGTATCGGACTGTGGGATTTCCATCAGCGATGTCGCCAGTGCTATCGAGGCTGGCGAGTTTGCCCTCGCAGATTCCCACGTTCAGCATATGTCTGGCGCCAGCGCCGAAACCCAGCGATTGCTTCGAGAGGCGATCCCGGAGTTGCTGGCGCAGGTTCGTAGCAGCCGGCGAGAGCTGGCCAAAAAATTGCGCAGACAAGGCCAGACGCGACAGGCCAACAGGGCTTACCGCGCCTGATCTTGCACGAACGATGAGTTTCGACTTATCCCAGCGTTGGCGCTTGCAGCAACGTCAAATCGCTTTGATCGCTCGGCGGTAAGAGCTTCTTCGGTCTGCCACCTGATTCCAAGCATTTTCGGACAGTCAAAAACTGGTGGGGTTCCGCCGCATGTCTATCCCGGTGGCCAGCTCGTACGACATTCCGAAGAAAAACATCCACGCGCAAGCCGAACGTCAAAACTTTGCCTCCGTTCCAGTGAGGCCGCTGGTCAGATCGACAAAAATTTGACCTTTCCCAGACTCGTACTTTACTTGCTCCAGAACGGGCTAACGCCCGAAGGATCAAGCAACGAAAGTAGTGAGTGTTATGGACTGGATTTCACTGGATGTCAGGGACGGCGACAAGCGGCAGGAAGCGCGCTGCATATTTGAGCTCTTTGGCTATCAGATTGCAGACGTTTCGAACTCCAAAGACGTCGCTTTTGTCGTCAGCGATACCAGTCCAAGCGTTTCGCTTCCGCATCTGCTTATCGGTAGTAACCTTCAGCCTTCGAACGAACTCGGGCTCGCCATTTCCTGGCCAACGGACTATGCAACGTTGTCTGCCGCGCTGGCAGGTATGCAGGCTGTCTCACGCATGCGCGACTCTGGCGAGGATGGCTCCCAAGGCAAGGGCTCGTTTGCGAGTGTCGCTCCTGATCTCATCGGTGCCGACGCTTCGATGATTGGCGTTCGCCAGCGTATGGCGAAGGTTGCTTCTATGGCAACTACGGTTTTGGTTACTGGTGAGTCCGGTACGGGCAAAGAGATCGTCGCGCGTGGCATCCACTCCGCTTCTCGAAGGGCCTCCGGACCGTTCGTCCCGGTAAACTGCGGCGCTATCCCGTCCGAACTTCTCGAGAGTGAGTTATTCGGCCACGAGAAGGGTGCTTTCACAGGCGCTGTCGCCCGCAAGCTCGGTCGATTTGAGCTTGCGACAGGCGGGACGCTTTTCCTGGACGAAGTTGGGGAGCTGCCTCTTCAGATGCAGGTAAAGCTCCTGCGAGTGCTGCAAGACCGCACGTTCGAACGAGTAGGTGGCACCGTAACGCAGCATGTCGATATTCGACTCGTCGCAGCTACTCATCAATCGCTTGAGGCGAAGATTGAAGAGGGTTCCTTCAGGGAGGACCTCTTCTATCGCTTGAATGTGTTTCCTATCGCGCTGCCGCCTCTGCGACAACGCTCTGGCGACATTCGCCTGCTCGCGAATCACTTTGCAGGCAGACACGGTGACAGTGCGGTTGTGTTCACGGAAGAGGCCTTGTGCTGCCTGGAAGCGCATCCCTGGCCGGGAAATGTTCGGGAGCTTGCGAACCTGGTGGAGCGGGTCGCTATCGAAACCGGCGGCGGCTGGGTCGATGTGGATGACTTGCCGCGCAGAGTTCGTGGTGACTCCTTAGCAAGCACTGTCACAGGGAGCGTGGAAACCGAGTCAGATGACGCGGTTCGGCTGCCGGTGAACGGGCTGGATCTCAAGGACTACCTCGCAGCGCTAGAACAGAGCCTGATTCGTCAAGCGCTTGAAGACACAGGTGAGGTCGTGGCGCGAGCGGCTGACAAGTTGCATATCCGGCGCACGACGTTGGTTGAGAAGATGCGCAAGTACGGCATGCAGAGAGTTTCCTGATGCACAAAGGCTTGCTATTAGATGGGCGAGGCTTGTCAGGTCGTCACGAACCGGAGGAATGCCTCGCTCAGCTCAATGAGGACCCCAATCTGGTAGCGGTTTTCCATGACCGTCCCGGCTTGCGCGGAGAGCTCGACGCCTGCCTCTCCGCGGTCGGTGCGCGCGGATTAGGCCAGCGCTGCTTAGTTCTTGCGCCGCTGAACATGGGCGAAGAGAGTGGCGAAACTACTGTTTCTCGCCCCGTCGCATCGTCAGAGCCCTCTGCAACGGTTGTGTTTGAGTCCCTGGCGTCTCGCAAAGTGTTTGAGTTAGCCGATCGCGTCGCGCAGACGGATGTGTCGGTAATGATCACGGGAGAATCCGGTACAGGCAAAGAGGTGATTGCCAGGCGGATTCACTTCGCGTCGTTGCGTCGAGACAAACCATTCCTCGCGGTTAACTGCGCGGCTATTCCTGAGAACATGCTCGAAGCCATGCTGTTCGGCCATGAGAAAGGCGCCTACACCGGTGCCCAGTCATCGCGGCCAGGCAAGTTCGAGCTCGCGGATGGGGGCACGCTTCTTCTGGATGAAATTACGGAGATGCCCTTACCGTTGCAGGCGAAGCTGCTTCGAGTTCTGCAGGAGAAGGAAGTAGAGCGTTTGGGCGCGGATGCGCCGAAAGCGGTTGATGTACGTGTGCTGGCTACCAGTAATCGAGATATCACCCGTGTAGTTTCAGATGGTCTTATGCGCGAAGACCTTTACTTCCGTCTGTGCGTCTTCCCTTTGAAGATGCCGGCTCTTCGCGAGCGCCGGAGCGATATTCTGCCGCTGGCCAATCACTTTCTTTCTGAATATGCCGCTCGTTTTGGACGCAGTCGAACGACGCTGTCGGACGGCGCGCGACGTTGTCTGCTGAGCTATTCCTGGCCGGGTAACGTGCGTGAGCTGGAGAATGTTATGCAGCGGGCGCTTGTTCTCACAAACGAAGAAGCGGTAGCCGAGGGCGATTTGCTACTGACTACGCAAGCTGCCACGCACACAAGTGTCTTGGATGAAAGCGGTGACTTGGCCCAATCCAGGCAAGCGGCTGAAGCTGCACTCATTGGCAGCACTCTGCGAGAGTGCGATGGACGTCGCCGTGAGACGGCCCAACGACTGGGTATCAGCGAGCGTACGTTGCGATACAAACTCAAGGCCCTCAAGGATTCGGGCGTTGATCTTGTCCGGGAGAACATGTGATGTCTGAAGTCAACGCGGTCGGACGGCCGGATGTGGCCGGAGTACTGGCCCAGATGCGCGCGATTCGAGCGGAGATTAACTCGGAAGTGAGCGCGCAGATGAAGGCGCCAGATGTCTCTGCCGCTGGTATCGCGCCCCAGCGACTGCGCGAGCCTGGTGGTGACTTCGGACAAGTTCTGGGCAATGCACTCGCTAGCGTGAACGCACTGCAACAGGATTCCTCTGCCAAAGCTGCCGCATTCGCGCGCGGCGAGAGTAACAACCTTGTGGAGGTCATGGTGGCGTCCCAGAAAAGCTCGGTAGCGTTTCAGGCTGCGCTGCAGGTTCGAAACCGGATGGTCAGCGCCTATCAGGACATCATGAATATGCCGATCTGATGGCCTGTGAGCACTCCCCCGTTCTAATCAACCGACCTGGAATTTCTTGATGGCTGAAGCAGCTGACAACCTACCCGCGCTCGCCGCCGGTGCCAACGGTACTCCCGGCGGGGGTGCTGTCCAGGGCAGCGCCTTTCTCTCCGGCGCGAGCAGCATGCCGCTCATGAAGCAGTTCGGCCTCATGGTCGCTCTCGCGGCAAGTGTGGCCGCCGGAGTAGCCGTGGTGCTGTGGATGCAGACACCGGACTACCGGCCGTTGACTGGAATGGTGTCGGCCTTCGAAGCAAACGAGATCGTGAACGTTTTACAGCCATCGGGGATTCCGTTTCGCATCGATGAACGCACGGGCATGATTCAGGTACCAGCGGACCGAATTCACGAAGCTCGAATGACCCTCGCCGGGAGTGGCGTGGTTGATACCCGTCAGCTCGGCTATGAGTTGCTGGATCAGGAAAAGGGCTTCGGTGTCAGCCAGTTTATGGAGGCTGCGAACCATCGCCGG
>CAYGQC010000026.1:0-34693 GCA_964351875.1 uncultured Pseudomonadales bacterium | reverse complement strand
TCGTGAAAGAGCGTGAGCCCAGGACGGGCGAACAGCGCCCTCTCGAGCATTCGCTACACGAATGCCCTGCCGGGTGACCGATTGCCTTCGCAATCGGTCTAGGTAAAGAGCAAGAGCCAAACCCCGGAATCCGATCAGCAAGGCTATCTCAAACCCGCAACACGTCCCAAGCACCCACTGCACCGGGGATCCAGCGGTAGTCGGTTGCTCCGCAACCGACTACCTAATGCGCCTCATCCCAGTTATCCCCCACCCCAACATCCACAACAAGCGGCACATCCAGCTCGCTCGCCCCGGACATTCGCGCGGTGACCTCACCAACCAGCTCGTCGACACAACCTTGGTCAACCTCAAACACGAGTTCGTCATGCACCTGCATGATCATCAGAGCATCGAGACTGCTACTCGATAGCCATTCATCAACATCCAGCATGGCACGCTTGATAATGTCTGCCGCGGTTCCTTGCATCGGCGCGTTGATCGCCGTGCGTTCGGCGGCTTGTCGCCGCGGTCCTTTGGCGTTGATCTCCGGCAGATACAGCCTTCGCCCGTAGAGCGTTTCGACGTAGCCTTGCTCAGCGGCCTTGGCCCGCGTGCTGTCCATATACTCGAGCACACCGGGATAGCGTTCGAAATACAGATCGATGTACTCCTGGGCAACGCTGCGGCCAATGTTCAGTTGCCGAGCAAGGCCAAAGGCCGACATACCGTAGATGAGTCCGAAGTTAATCGCCTTCGCGTTGCGCCGCTCGTTGTCGCTGACGTCTTCCGGGGCTTTCCCAAACACTTCTGCAGCCGTTGCCCTGTGTACGTCGAGCCCCTCGGAGAACGCTCGCGTCAGGCCTTTGTCACCGGACAGGTGCGCCATGATGCGCAGTTCGATCTGAGAATAGTCAGCAGCAACGATCGAGCGGCCAGGTCCTGCCACAAACGCCTGACGGATGCGCCGCCCTTCGGCCGTGCGAATCGGAATGTTCTGAAGATTCGGGTCACTCGAAGAAAGGCGGCCCGTTGCGGTAACAGCCTGATGATAGGACGTGTGCACGCGTCCAGTACGCTGATTAATCTGCAACGGCAGTTTGTCGGTGTATGTGCTCTTGAGTTTCGCGAGCGAGCGATACTCCAAAATGAGTTTAGGCAGTTCGTAGTCCAGCGCCAGCTCGGCAAGTACAGGCTCTGCCGTTGACGGCTTGCCGCCCGGCGTCTTCTTAATCACCGGCAGCTCAAGCCGCTCGAACAGAATCTCGCCGAGCTGCTTGGGCGAATCCAGGTTGAACTCACCGCCGGCTAACACATGCACATCGCCTCGAAGCTCCAGCAAGCGCTCCGCGATTTCCTTGCTCTGCGTTGCCAGCAAGCCGCCATCAATGAGCGCGCCGTTGCGTTCGAGCCGGGACAGCACGGGCATCAGAGGCATTTCGATGTCGGTAAAGACGCTCGCCAGGCGCGGCTCAGCCGACAACCTGGGCCACAGGTGCTCATGCAGCCGGAGCGTGATGTCCGCATCTTCCGCCGCGTAGGCCGCAGCCTGCTCGAGAGGTACATCATTAAACGTGAGT
The DNA here is from genome assembly GCA_964351875.1 of uncultured Pseudomonadales bacterium. Lineage (GTDB taxonomy): Bacteria > Pseudomonadota > Gammaproteobacteria > Pseudomonadales > Azotimanducaceae > JANSWO01. The sequence continues at coordinate 33,134 of CAYGQC010000026.1, read as the reverse complement.
TGCTTTACCCCTTTACCGGCGATCTCTTCGAACTTGATCGTGCTGACACCCAGATAGTTGCGCGCCAGATCATCCATGTTGTGCCGGGAGCCGACGCTGTTGAGCACGTAGGACTCGAGCATGGTGTCAAACGCGACGCCGGCCAGCGTCACGTCATAGCGAGCCAATACGTTGGCATCGTATTTCAAGTGCTGACCGATCTTGCGCACGCTGGCGTCTTCGAGCAGCGGTTTGAGCACCTCGAGGCTTTCCGTCAGCGTCAATTGATCCGGCGCGCCGGCGTAGTCATGGCCAACCGGCAGATAGGCAGCGCTCCCGGCCTCGCAGGAGAACGAGAAACCGACAAGGTTGGCCTCCATGTAGTTGAGGCTGGTGGTTTCGGTGTCGAAGGCAAACTCGCCGGCCTCGCGTAATCGCTCGATCCAGTCATCCAAGGCCGCGCGGCTAACGATGGTGTCGTAGCGACTGTCGATCTGCGCTGCATCGCTCGCCGGCGCTGCACTGCCGGCGCCGGTGTCCAACTCATCAAGCCAACTGCGAAAGCTGTAGGTTTGATACAGCGCAGCCAACGCGTCAACGTCGGGTTCGGTCGGCACAAGGTCGGACAGACCAACATCCAATTCAACATCGCACTTAATGGTGGTCAAATCCCGGCTCAGCGGCAGAAATTCGAGGCTTTCGCGAAGGTACTCACCGACTTTACCTTTGACGGCATCTGCATTGGCCATGATGGCGTCGAGGGAGCCGTGCTCATTCAACCACTTCGCGGCGGTCTTGGGCCCTACCTTGGGCACACCAGGAATGTTGTCCACGGTGTCGCCCATGAGCGCGAGGTAGTCGATGATCTGTTCAGGCGTGACGCCGAACTTGTCGATCACCCCGTCCCGGTCCAGCGCAGATTCCGACATGGTGTTCACCAGCGTCACATGGTCGCTTACCAGTTGAGCCATGTCCTTGTCGCCGGTAGAAATCACGACATCTCGCATCGACGCGGTTGCTTCACTAGCTAGCGTTCCGATCACGTCATCGGCTTCAACGTCCGGAATCACAAGCAGCGGTAGCCCCAATGCTCTGATCATGTCGAGGGTTGGGGCGATCTGGCAGCGCAGCTCATCGTCCATCGGCGGTCGATTAGCCTTGTAGTCGGAGAACATGTCATCGCGAAAGGTCTTACCCGGAGCATCGAACACAACGGCGATCGGGCTGCCCTGATAATCCTTGGCAAGCTTTTTCAGCATCGCGACGACACCACGCATGGCGCCGGTCGGATGACCGTCATCCGAGGTCAAGGGCGGCAGAGCATGATAGGCACGAAACAGGTAAGACGAGCCGTCCACCAGCAGAAGTGGTTTGTCGTTAGCCATCTTTTCCGTCACCATCTACGAACCATGAAACAGCACGCAACATTATCACAGCGCATGAGTCGGCTCGCCCGCGCAGGCGCTTTTGCGCTCGCGCTAGGCGCTCTGCTGACACCCGTAACCGCCGCAGCTCAGGAGAGCCTTGAAGGGCCGGACGTCACCATCTCATCCAATGAGAAGGAGACGGTGTACGAGTACCGGCAGAACGGCGTGCTGCGTATCATCCGTGTTGTGCCTGCGATCGGCGCGCCCTACTACCTGGTGCCAGCAGACCCCTCGAAAGGCGGGGATCTGGAGCGTTCGAACACACTGCTTCCCAGCTGGGTCATACTGCGCTTCTAGCAGTACACGCACGGCGAGGCAGCGCTAACGGCAATCGCCATCGCTGCTTGCGTCGCCCTAAGGGCGGCGTTATCTGCAGGTTTCTCACGCATCGCCTTCAAGGACGTTGGCCATGGCTTTCACAGAGCTGACCGACAAAAATTTGAAGACGCTTCTCAAGGGTTACGACCTCGGCACACTGGCGAGTTTCAAACCGGTCAGCAATGGCATTGAGAACAGCAACTACTTTGTCACGACGGTTCGTCCGGACGGCTCGGGTGAACATCACTGGGTCCTGACGATTCTGGAACAACCCTCCAATGCTCAGGATCAGCTCGTATCCGTGCTGGATCACTGCGACGACGCGGGCCTGCCGGTCGCGGCGATTATCCGCGACAACTCGGGCGAGGCGTTCTCAAAGGTTGCAGGCAAGCCAGCTATCTTCTGTCGACGACTTTCGGGCCATCACGTCTTCAATCCGACCGAAGCCCAATGCCAGGCCCTGGGTCGCTTTCTGGCGCGCATGCATATAGCAGGCAACGGCTGGGCTAATGAGCTGCCACCGTATCCCCGCAATGCCGATTGGCTCGAACAGCGGGCAACAGTGGGGCGGCAGCACATAAGCTTCACCGACAACCGCTTGCTCACCGATACGGTGCTGCGCGTGCGTGCGTTGCTATCGAGAGGCGACGTCGCAGAACTGCCCCAGGGTTTGATACACGGCGATCTGTTTCGGGACAACGTGCTGTTCAACGAAAACGGTTTGTCGGGCGTATTGGATTTCCATCACGCGAGCTTCGGAACTCTGCTGTTCGATCTGGCCGTCGTGGCCAACGATTGGTGCAGCGACTCCCACGGCGTGCTTGATCCCGATCGCACGATGCAATTGCTGCGCGCCTACCACGCCATCCGCCCGCTCACCGCTGGCGAAGTTTGGTTCTTCGGCGCCTTCCTGCTCTACGCGGGGGCCGCTTTCTGGCTGTCGAGGCTTTCTGTCGCGGTGGCGAGCAAGGCGGACGGCCAGCGTCGCGTCAAGAACCCCGATGAGTTCCGGGATGTGGTGCGGCAGCATACCGCTCACTCGCTGTACCTGGATCCACGCCTGTTGGAAGCCTCCTAGGCATTCGCTGCTACCAGGCGCTATCTTTGGCTCGAAGCAGATAGATCGAGAAAAACTCCTCGTCGTCGCTAAGCGTTAGTTCGCAGTCGAATCCAGCGCGGTCGGCCAGCCCGACAAACTCGTCCACGTGGTACTTGAATGAGCTTTCCGTATGGATAGCCTCACCGGTCGCAAAGTCGAAGCGATGCTCAAAGATACTTACCTGCTGATCTCGCGTGCTGATCAGGAACATATCGATCCGACCATCATCAACGTCATAGCGAGCTTTATGCTGATAGCTCGATAGATCGAACGTCGCACCAAGTTCCGAGTTGATATGCGCCAGTACGTTGCGGTTGAACGCCGCCGTCACGCCCTGGCTGTCGTTGTAGGCAGCTTCCAGTACTTCCGGATCCTTTCGACGATCAACGCCGATGACCATCTGGCCGCCCGGCCCAACCGCGCGCGCGACCTGGCCAAGGAAAATCTCCGCCGCCAGACGATTGAAGTTACCGATGCTTGAGCCGGGGAAAAAGGCGAGCTTAGGCAGGCCTTCTATCGGCTCTGGCAACTCCAACGGCGCGGTGAAGTCCGCACAGGTCGGGTAAACGCTGAGGCTCGGAAAGTCTGCGTGCAATGCGCGCGCCTGCTCGAGCAGATAGTCCCGCGAGATATCGATCGGTACATACGCCGAGGGTGACAGCACGCCGAGCAAAGCTCGGAGTTTATCTGAGCTGCCACCGCCGTACTCGACGACGCAAACGCCTGGCGGAATGCGATCGCCTATCTCCAGACCACGCTCGGCGATGAGTGCCTGCTCGGTTCGAGTGACGTAGTACTCGGGCAGTTTCGTAATCGCTTCAAACAGTTCGCTACCGCGAGCATTGTAGAAATATTTCGGTGCGAGCCGTTTGGGTGACATCGCGAGCGAGGTCAGCACGTCCTCGAGCATGTTGCTCGCGACCGGATGACGGTCAAAGAACTCAAACGAACCATCACCACTGGTGCTGGGTTGATCCTGGCGGTCCGTTGAAGCGTTCTTGGCCATAAAATCCAGAGCAACCTGTAGTCAGAGAAAGTGTGGCGCGAGCTGCTAGCGATCAAATGCTAAACGCAAGCCTGAAAACTGCCATCGATCTGCGGGATAGAAGAAGTTTCGATAGCTGCAACGGACGTGCCCGGGTGGCGTCGCGACGCTGCCGCCTTTCAGCACGCGCTGGGAACTCATGAACTTGCCGTTGTACTCGCCGAGTGCTCCGTCGTCCGGACGATAGCCGGGATACGGGCCATAGGCAGTTTGCGTCCACTCCCAAACATCGCCAAAGAGCTGCGCGAGCGACTCACCGGCGGGAAGAGTCGTCACGCCTTGGGGGTGCAGCGCGTCGTCATCGCCAAACGTCGCGAAGCGCCCTGCTACATGTGCGCCCTGCGCCGCATGTTCCCATTCCGCTTCGCTGGGCAACCGAGCTCCGGCCCAGCGAGCAAACGCATCGGCCTCGAAGAAACTCAGATGGCAAACTGGCGCGCTATCAATCCGCGACCCTGCTCCACCCAATCGATACTCGCGGTCGTCATCAAGCCAGTACAGCGGCGCGCTGATCGACTCGCGGCCAATCCAGTCCCAGGCTTCTGACAGCCAGAGAGACGCGGTGCGATAGCCGCCGTCGTCAGTAAATGCCTGGTACTCGGCGTTAGTAACCAACCGATTGCCCAGAGCGTATGGCGCTAGAAACTGTTGGTGGCGGGGGAACTCGTTATCAAACGCAAACTCCGCACCGGCGCAGCCCACCTCAACAAGACCGCCATCAAAGCTGACAGGCAACATGGGGAGTGAGCCGCCCTGTGGTTCTGGCAATTTGTCATCAAACGCCGGCAACAGAGGATTGTTACCGAGGTTGTATTTGATGTCGGTGAGCAACAACTCCTGATGTTGTTGCTCGTGATGCAGCCCGAGCAATACGCGTGACGCGAGCTCTTCGTTCAGCTCGGGCAAGGCCAGTAGCAATCGCTCATCGACAAACTGGCGGTATTCGAAGATCTCAGCGACCGTCGGCCGGGACAGTGTCCCGCGCCGCGCTCGTGGAAACGGTTGGCCGACGCCGTTGTAGTAGGAGTTGAACAGCATCTCAAAAGCTGGGTGAAACGGCTGATAACCGGCGATGTGATCTTTAAGGACAAACGTTTCGAAAAACCAGGCAGTGTGCGCAAGGTGCCACTTCGGGGGGCTCGCATCATCCATCGGCTGGACGCCGTAGTCTTCGGTCGCGAGCGGTGCGCACAACGCTTCGCTGCGCGCCCGGATCGCACGATAGCGAGACGCCAGGTCGGTTCGATTAAGCGGTGGGGCGCACTCTTCGTGTGAACGCGTTTTAGCCGTGGTTTCAGATACCGGCATATCTAGGGAACCAGGCAGATCAGAAGCTGTGGTTCAGGCTCACATGGGCTGCGCGAATCGTCTCCGCGCGGTGGGGGTACTTTATGAAACCGTGGTAATGGCCTTTCGGATTGATGATCACAATGTTCGCCGTATGGTCAATGGTGTAGCCGCCGCTGTCGTCTGGCACCTTATCAAAGCGCGCATTGAGTTGCCTGGCAAACTCGGAAGACGCGACAAGATCGCCGCGAATACCGATAAAATCCGGACCGAAAGCTCTTGTGTACTGGCCAAGCTTCTCCAGCGTATCCCGCTCGGGATCGCCGGACAAAAGCACCACCTGATAGGACTCCAGCAAATCGGGCTTGCCCATATCAGCGATCAGCTTCCGCGCCTTGCCAAGTTCCGCCATCGATGTCGGACAAATATCAGGGCAGTTGGTGAAGCCGACAAACAGGTACGTGAACTTACCGATCAGATCATCGTTGCCAAACGTGCCGCCAGCAGTCGATTCCAGCTCGAACGGCCCAAGGTCTCTGGGCCTCGGCAGGGTAACAACGCCCTGGTCACGCAATTCGTCCAGGCTCACCACATCGCCACGAATGACATTCATCACAAATGCCGCGACGACAATGGTAATGAACACCAGGCAGAGTATGACGGTGCTGCGGATTCCGTTCATGTGAATGGGGCGAATTCCAGCAGTGGCCCCGATTCCGCTGCAGGCACCAGACTGATCAGAAAGTAGTGATCAACAAGGAGGGCAAGGAACAGCAGTGCCAGGTACAAGATCGAGTAGCGGAACGTCGCCATGGCCGCCTTCGGGTTGCGATTACGGTAGAGGACAACGCTCCAATAGAGAAAACCGCCGCCCAGTATCAACGCGCTCGCAAGGTAAATCAGGCCAGACATCCCGATCGCAAATGGCATCAGCGTCGAGGCCAGAAGAATGAAGGTATACAGCAGAATATGCAGCCGCGTGTAGGCATCACCATGAGTGACGGGAAGCATCGGCACGTCGACGCTTGCGTATTCTTCCTTACGATCCAGCGCGAGTGCCCAGAAGTGGGGCGGCGTCCACGCAAAAATGATCAACACCAGCAGCAGCGCACCGGGTTCAACGGTTCCGGTCACTGCCGCCCAGCCAAACAGCGGTGGAGCCGCACCAAACAACCCGCCAATCACGATGTTCTGGGGTGTCGCGCGCTTCAAAAAGAACGTGTAGACAAGCCCGTAGCCAACCCAGCTTGCAAGGTTTAGCCAGGCGGTAAGCGGGTTGATAAAGGCATAGAGAATGCCGAAGCCCGCTATGCCGGTGACGGCTGAGAAGATGATGCCCTCACGGACACTGACCCGCCCGGTCGCGACGGGGCGCTTATGGGTGCGGGCCATCCGAGCATCGATATGAGCATCCGCGAGATGGTTAACAACGGCAGCGGACCCGGCAACCAGCGCTATGCCGAACAGCCCGATGAACAGCGTGTCCAGAGGTACCATGCCGGGTACGGCGAGAAACATCCCGACCATCGCGCACAGCAGCATGAGCATAACGACGCGAGGCTTGGTCATCTCGTAAAAATCGCGCCAAGTGGCGGGCGCGGTCACTGCACTGAGTTCAGTCATTCGTGGCTCCCGGGCCAGGTAGCTGACGGGCGCGGTAGTTTACTGCAACCAGCACCAGCAACAACAACGCAGCGCCACCATTGTGGGCAGTTGCCACCCAAAGCGGCAATGCGGCGAGCACATTCGTTACGCCGAGGGCGAACTGTACAAGGATAGCTGCCGCCAGAGGCAGCGCCAGGGGGCTAGCACCCTGTTTCAAACGCAACGCCAGCAACAACGTTAGGATCAGCACCACCATCGCCAGCATGCGATGGGAATGGTGAATCGCGATGCGCGCTTCCATATGTAGCTGGCCGCCCAGATAGTTGGGGCCAACATCCTGGAAAATATCGAAACCCTCGGCGTAATTTGCCTCTGGCCATAGGCTGCCGTGGCAGGTTGGGAAATCCGCACAGGCTAGCGCCGAATAGTTCGACGATACCCAGCCGCCGAGCGCTACCTGTGCGATGACAACCAGCAGCGCCGCCATCGCAAGCCCTCTTACTCGCGCGGGAACGCGCCATCCGCCAATACCCAGCCGCATCGCCAGAAGCCACAGAAGCGACAGCGTGGCAAAGCCTCCGAGCAAGTGCAGCGTCACAACCTGGGGCCAGAGCTTAAGCGTGACGGTCCACGCGCCAAACGCACCCTGAAGACACACGAGTGCCACCAGGAACAAAGGCAGCTTTAGCGGAACCCCCGTTGCGCGACGACGCCATGACAGGCCCGCAATGATCAGGATGACCAGGCCAAGACCACTCGCAAAGTAGCGGTGCACCATCTCCATCCAGGCTTTTCCCGCCTCGACGGGCGCATCTGGAAACAGCGATTCGGCTCGCGCAACATGGTCGTCGCTCGATGGAACGCCAACAAAGCCATAGCATCCCGGCCAATCCGGGCAGCCGAGCCCTGCATCAACCAGCCGCGTATACGCACCCAACAGCACCACGACGCAACACAGGAAAAAAGCGCCGAGCACCCATCGCAGCAGCGTTTTTTGCGCGGTCGCGAGTGCTGGGGCGTCGGGAGACGAGCTAGCCAATTTGAGACACCTTAAGTAGACGCTTCAGGTCATCCAGCAACGGCTTGCCGACCTGATCGAAGGTATAGAAAAACACCAGGTTGCCATTAGGGTCGACCAGATAGGCGCCATCGTTCAGCACGCCCGAGACTGGGCCGGTGAGCCAGATTGCATCCATCGTATCCAGCCCTTCCGTCACATGCTCTGCGATTACCGCACGGCGGACACGAGAGGCCTCCCGATTCAGAAGCACGTGCGATGCTCGGCCGCGTTCAATCGCCGCCTCACACTGCGTGTCACAACCATTCACTTCGACGGTCCACAACCACCACTTGCCATCCGTGTCGAATGCTTCGCCGCCGTGGGACAGATTCAGGTGTCCGGCATTAAGCTCGGGCGAAACGAACGCCCCATTGTTCACGGTGCCGAAATTCATCGAGCCAGACTGCACAAGGAAGAAATAGAGGTAGGAACCTCCAAGGCTGCCAATGGCTACAATGCAGATGATGATCATCGGCCAGCGAGAGCGATGCTCCGATTGAGCAGTTGTGTCGTTGTTCATAGCCGTATTCATCTCGTTCAAAGGCCTTCTTGTTCAAATGTCCTGGCTGTTGTGAGCCGACTCGCGGGCACCCAGCCGGCCAAAGACAACAAACCCGATAAGTAGAGCAGTCGCCAGGCCAAACCACTGCACCGCGTAACCCGTATGGCGCGCCGGATTAAAGTCGACGGCCAGTGATGTAGGGGTCAAACCGCCCGGTTGTCCGTGTTCCAGCCGTAGCTGCCAGCGAACGGCGCTCTCGGTCTCGGAGAGTTTCGCGACATCCAGCCGCTGAATTCGGCGAGGATACGCGCCGCGCCAGTCGGTTTCCTGCCAGATCATCGGCAAGCCAAGCTCTGGCCAGGCCAACGCGTCAATTCTCACCTCGCCCTCAACAACCTCGATCTGAGGCAACTCTTCCCGAACGGCCGGAGCCGCGACGAATCCTCGATTCACCAGGTATCGATTACCAGCAGTCGTTTCAAACACAGTAACCACGAAATAGCCGACATCTCCATCGCTGATCTGGTTATCCACCAGATAGCTGCGTTCATTGACGAAGCGGCCCTGCAGGCGCACTGGTGAAAATGCCTGCCAATCCTCCCCCTCCAACGCCGGACGGGCACCGAGCGCGTCGAAATAGGCATCTTCTAGCGATCGTTTGTAGCTCGCTCGCTCCAACTGCCAGGCCCCAAGGCCCAGAGTTATCGGCAAGAAGACAAGAACAAACGCGCTCATCCGCCAACCGGGCTTGAACCTCACGGGCGCCTGCCTGCCCGCCTTCGGGAAAGCTCGTGATCGCGATGCGCCCTGCAAAACTGCCGGATGACTCGACTCCTCGCGTCGATTTCACGCTTGTACATAACGTTTCACCCCCAAACCGACATCATCGGTGTAAAGTGCTTCGCCATGCTGAAAGTCATTATCTTTATCTTGTTGCTGGCGATGATCGTCAGCTTGTTCACCGGCCTTAACTTCCTGTTCAAGGACAGCGGCAAACCGGAATCCCGGCGCGTGCTTTGGGCGCTGGGTATTCGCGTGAGCCTTGCGATCACCGTTCTCGGGCTGATCTATTTCGGCCTCGAAACCGGCCAACTCGAATTATCCGCCCCCTGGCACAACCGCGCCGGCTAAGGCCGGCGCGATCTGATCGTCTTAGCGCGCGTTTCCGCTAAACGATGTAGACCAGGAAGAACAGGCAGATCCACACAACATCGACGAAGTGCCAGTACCACGAGCCTGCCTCCAGGCCAAACTGGTCGGTCGCTGTGAAGTGACCGCGGATCGCTCTAATCAACTGAACCAGCAAGATCACAGCCCCGAGCGTCACGTGGAAACCGTGAAAGCCGGTGAGCAGGAAGAACGTTGAACCGTAGATGCCGCTGTCCAGCGTCAGGCCGTAGTGGGTGTAAAGCTCCCAGTACTCATAGCCCTGCAGGAACACAAACAGGAAACCCAGAGCGACCGTCAGTGCAAGCCAGCTGATAAGGCCGCCGCGATTACCCTTTTTGATCGCGCTGTGCGCCCAGTGAACCGTGAAGCTGGAAAACACCAGGATAACGGTGTTCCAGAACGGCAGGTAAGAGAACAGGCTGCCGAAGCTCTTGAGCTGAATGGATTGTTCGGGTGGCGTAAACACGCTGTTGTCCGGGTTGTTCATAACCGGCCAGGCATTCTCGAATTCTGGCCATAGATAGTCGCCGGTCATCGCTTTACCGCCGTCACCGCCGAGCCAGGACACCACCAGCACTCGGCTGTAGAACAGCGCGCCGAAGAATGCGGCAAAGAACATGACTTCCGAGAAGATGAACCAGCCCATGCCCCAGACATAGGAGCGTTTCACCTGAGCGTTGTTCAGGCCGGCGTGATTTTCGGCGATAACTTTTGAGAACCAGAAGTACAGAACGACGGCAAACAAGCTGAAGCCGAGAGCCGACATCACCCAGCCCGGATCGCCGCCGCTCTTAATGGCATTGAGCGCATCGCCCAAGCCGAAGACCATGCAAAACAGTCCCGCGGCAAGTACCACTGGATACCAACCGTCGTGGGGTACGTAGTACACCGATTGGTCGCTGGAATTAGACATGCTGTCGTTTCTCCCGATTACCCTTCACTGGGGCTGCGCGGCAAACCGAAGTCCGCGGCAGCCAGTTCAGTGACGTCAAATAACGCATATGAAAGATTAATGGACTGCACGTTCTTCGGCAGTTCCGGTGCGATTAGAAAGCGCATCGGCCAAACGGCCTCCTCGCCGGGACCCAGATACTGCTGCTCAAAGCAGAAGCACTCGGTCTTGTGAAAATGATCCGTTGCTGACAACGGCACAACCGACGGAATCGCGCGGCCAACCATGGGCCGATCGGTTGGGTTACGGACGATGAAGTTCATCTCGCGAAGCTCGCCTGGGTAGACGCGCATCCCGCCCTTCTCCGATTCGAACTCCCACACCATGCCGTCGTTGGTATTGGTAATGAAGTTGACCTTCACCAGACGCGACTTGTCCGGCGTCAGTTGAGCAACGTCGTAGGTGTACTGGCCACCCGTGTCGCCGCCAAGGCCTGTGATTTCGCAGAACAGATCGTAAAGCGGCACCAACGCAAAGGCGAAGCCGAACATCCCGACTGCCAGGACCCCCAGTTTCAATACCAATTTGTTTGTTGCGTTCACTGTCGGTTTACCGTGTTCCGTATCTGTTCTAGATCGCCGCGCTTCGCTCGCGATGACGATTACCTAACACCCGTCATTGCGAGGAACCACGCAGTGGTGACGAAGCAATCTCGTATGGTCTTGAGATTGCCGCGTCGCCTTCGGCTCCTCGCAATGACAGCGGCTGTTTGCTCACGGCTTAGCCGTGAGCATCAGCGGCTGTCACCTTAGGCGGATGCGTAAAGGAGTGATACGGCGCCGGCGACGGCAGCGTCCACTCGAGTCCATGCGCGCCTTCCCAGACCCGACCCGTCGCCGGCTTGCCGGAGCGAATCGCGTGAATGACGATGTACATGAACAGCAACTGGGAGAAGCCAAAGATAAAGGCGCCCACGCTGGAGATCATGTTGAAGTCAGCAAACTGCAGCGCGTAGTCCGGAATACGTCGCGGCATGCCAGCCAGGCCAGAGAAGTGCTGCGGGAAGAACGTCACGTTAACGCCGATGAACGACAGCCAGAAGTGCAGCTTGCCGAGCCTCTCGTCGTACATGTTGCCGCACCACTTGGGCAGCCAGTAGTAGACCGCTGCGATGATCGAGAACAGGGCGCCCGGCACCAACACGTAGTGGAAGTGAGCCACAACAAAGTAGGTGTCGTGATACTGGTAGTCCGCCGGTGTGATGGCGAGCATCAAGCCGGAGAAGCCACCAATGGTGAACAGCACGACAAACGCGATGGCGAATAGCATCGGCGTCTCAAACGTCATGGACCCTCGCCACATCGTGGAGATCCAGTTAAAGACCTTCACCCCCGTCGGTATCGCAATGAGCATGGTCGCGTACATGAAGAACAGTTGGCCGGCTAACGGCATGCCAACGGTAAACATGTGGTGCGCCCACACGATGAACGACAGGAAGGCAATCGATGCGACGGCGTAGACCATCGAGTCGTAACCAAACAACTGTTTGCGCGCAAACGTCGGGATGATGTGCGACACGATGCCGAACGCCGGCAGGATCATGATGTACACCTCGGGATGCCCGAAGAACCAGAAGATGTGCTGGAACATCACCGGATCACCACCACCGGCGGCGTTGAAGAATGACGTGCCGAAGTGGATATCGAACAGCATCATCGTGACCGCACCAGCGAGTACGGGCATAACCGCAATCAGCAAGTAGGCAGTAATCAGCCAGGTCCAGACGAACAGCGGCATCTGCATGAGCGTCATGCCCGGTGCGCGCATGTTCAGGATGGTGGCGATGATGTTGATGGAGCCCATGATCGATGAAGCGCCCATCATGTGAACCGCGAAGATGAAGAACGTCACCGAGTCTGGTGCGTAGGTCGTCGACAGCGGCGCGTAGAACGTCCAGCCGAAGTTCGGGCCGCCGCCTTCCATGAAGAGGGTGGAGATCATCATTCCGAACGCGAACGGCAGAATCCAGAACGACAGGTTGTTCATTCGAGGCAGAGCCATGTCCGGCGCGCCAACCATCATCGGCACCAGCCAGTTAGCCAGGCCAACGAAGGCTGGCATGATCGCGCCGAAGACCATAATGAGACCGTGGTTGGTCGTCATCTGGTTGAAAAATTCCGGGGCGACGAACTGCAGACCGGGCTGGAACAGCTCGGCGCGAATTATCAGCGCCATCGTGCCGCCGATGAGCAGCATGATAAAGCTGAACCACAGATACAGCGTGCCGATATCTTTATGGTTGGTGGTGAAAAGCCAACGCGCCAGGCCTTTGGCCGGGCCGTGGTCGTGGTCGTCGTCGTGTGATTCTATTACTGCGCTCATGCCCTACTCCTGGCTGCCTTCTGACCACTCAACAACGTCCCTCGGCTGAGTGACATCCCCAACGTTATTCCCAAAGCTGTTCCGCGTGTAGTGAACAACTGCTGCGATCTGAGCGGCGTCGAGCTGGCTGGCAAATGACTGCATGGCCGAGCCGGGAACGCCTTCCCAGAGAATCTGAATCTGATCAGCCTGGCTGCCGGTGACCTTCGGGCTGCCAGCAAGCGCTGGGTAAACAGGCGGAATGCCCTGGCCAGTTGGCTGGTGGCAGGCAACACAATAGGTTCCGTAGACCGACTCGCCTTCGGCCATGAGCTCTTCCGGCGTAAAGGTTTTGCTGAGTGCGGCTTTGCGCGCCTGAGCGGCTTGCAGTTGCTCGCCGTACCAAACATCGTAGTCGGCTTCGTCGAGCACTTGAACGACAATTGGCATGAAGCCGTGGTCTTTACCGCAAAGCTCCGTGCACTGGCCGCGATAGATGCCCGGCTCGGGGACAATCGCCCAAAGCTCGTTGATGATTCCGGGGATAGCATCGCGTTTGATGCCAAAGTCCGGAACCCACCAGGCGTGAATCACATCGTTCGCCGTGAGCAGGAAGCGAACTTTACGGTTGGTCGGGATAACCAGAGGCTTGTCGACATCCAGCAGGTAGTGCTCACCCTTATTGGTGCGCTCGTAAATCTCGTCCTGGCTGGTCTTGAGGTTCGACATGAAGCCGAAGGTCTCGTTGAAATCGTCGTCCAGATACTTGTACTGCCACTTCCACTGGTAGCCGCGTACTTCGACGGTCATGTCTTCACCGCCGGTGTCGTACATCCGCACCAGCACTTCTGTTGCCGGCACCGCCATAGCGATGAGAATCAGCAGCGGGCCAACCGTCCAGGCAATCTCTATCTTGGTGTTTTCGTGGAACGATGCAGCTTCATAGCCGGCCGATCGACGGTGGTGAATGATCGACCAGAACATCACACCAAACACGACCGCACCGATGACCACACAGATCCAGAAGATCAACATATGCAGGTCATAGACGTCACGGCTGATTTCCGTCACACCTACACGCATGTTGAGCTCGTCGGCGAAAGCGGCGGCTGGCACGGCCAGCGCGCCGACCGCGAGGATCAGACGACTGACGATTGGCGAGTTACTCACAACGATTCCCTTGCAATCCTGTTAACTGATTGTAGGGGTTCTTACGCCCCTTGCTGTCGGTTCTGCCCACTACGTTGATTCCCGGCGACCTGGCGTCGATCTGCAGGTCTACGGCGCAGCACGATCGCCGCTCCGGCCACAGCCGCTAGCAGCACTACCTTCAACTCGTTCCGAAAGCGGCGCGACGCATCGACGCCTCTTCCCTGGAACCCTTTACCGATTCCCAAATCTGGGACAGCGCACAAGCATGTGCCTGCGCCCGTCAAGACGCTGACAACACAGCCCAACGCTGCGATGTTCAGAAAACGACCGAACTACCGACCGAACTGTCGGAGGTTAGACCCTGCCCAGAGCGCCGCATATTACTGTAGAGGCCTCTTTTCTGGCAACCGTAACCGGTTGGAAACAATTCTCATTTGTCTGATTTTTCAACACGTTAGACAAACTCCGTCAGGAGCCGCCGAACACTCGCCGGGAGACGCTCGCAAGCTACTGTTTATCTTCGATTTTTCCGCAGTGCAGCAACGGCTAGAGCTACGCCTGCTCAACGCGCCGATCGTGGGTCGATACGCGGCGAGTTCGGGGGATTGCGCTCAGGAAGGCCGTTTCCCGGGATCGACAAGCCGAACAGGCGTCGCTGCCGGCTCTTTCGGCTTAACAAATCGGGTATCCGGCTCGGACACCCCGCCGAGGGCGTCGATGCGATCCGAAAAGTCGCACGCTACGCAGGCCCGCACCAACACGGCCGCATCGTCAGGCGCGGGCGCGACCGTAATTCGATCCTCTGCGCCACAGCCAGGGCATTTCGCGCCGGCAATGAACCTGGGCTTCTTGCCTGTCTCAACCATCAACCGATCCTGGCGCACCGCGCCGGCCCAGTTCTGAATCGAGCAACTGGCGCACGCCCCTGGTATCCGGCCGAACCCCTCGCCATATCGCAAACGCGGATGCAGCCTGTTCGATCAGCATGCCCAGACCATCGTGAACCGCGCTGGCGCCACACTGCCCGGCAAAACGACAGAAGGCGGTCCGCTCCATTCCGGTTGCGTAGTCGAGGTCGTAACAAAATGCCGAACGCAGTGCCTTCGGGCTGACTGCGGGTAGTGAGCCCCGGCGCACCGCAGCGCTGGCATGTATCACCAACTGAAATCCCGAGTCGGCGACTGACTCCCCATCGACCACCAGATCCAGGCCACAGCCCGAGACACGATCGTCATCGGCAAGCGCTGCCAATGCCTCCGCGTTGCCGCTGGTGCGGTTGGCGATAACAAGTTTACCCACGTCAGCATCGAGAAACGGAGCGAGCATCCCGCGCGTCGCACCACCGGCCCCGATAACCAGCACGCGCGCTCCGGCCAATTCGAAACCAAGGTTCTGTGTCAGATCTATCACAAGCCCAACGCCGTCGGTGTTGTGACCGCGCAGCTTGCCGTCGTCCCAGGCGATGGTGTTAACGGCTCCCGCCATCGTTGCGCCCGGGCCTCGCTCGTCAACCCAGTCGAAGGCGATGGTCTTAAAAGGCACGGTTACATTCATGCCTGCACCCCCGCTGCGGAAGAACTGATCCGCAACGTTTTCAAAGTCGTCGTCATCGGCACGCAGCCGCGAATACTCAATGTCATGGCCGAGTTGCGCTGCAAACGCTCGATGAATGCGCGGTGACAGACTGTGTTCGATTGGATTGCCGATGACGGCGTAGCGATCAGCGCTCATGCTCGAAGTACCTCACCGGTGAGCGCATCCTGCAGAGTGCTGGCGCTGTCACCGCCGTCCAGTCTAACGCTAAGCAGCCTATCGAGGCTCGGAAAGTAGGCCGCCGCTGAAGCGGGCTCGACGACCGGTCATCAACAACGTGCTGACGGACATGCGTCGGGAGTGCCCCGAGTTCATCCGACAGCGCGTGGACACGCGCTGCGATCACGAGGAGGCTTTTACTTGCCGGGCGATCTTTCAGCACGAGGGCTCGGTGCACGGCATCAACATTGAGCGAATCGCTCGGAAAGGCCGAGGCTGTGCTGCATGAGGGCTGCGGTCTCGTGTCGTGGTGTTTAGCGGGCTCGCGCCTGGTGTGGCGCTAGCCCGGTGGCCGGCGAATATACCCATGCACCGTTGCCTCGACAAACCCGGCCAACTCGAGACCAGCGAGCATGCCTTGGAGCTCCGACAGCGGACGGCGACACAGCTGAGCAAGCCGCTCAAGTGGTTCGGGCTCACTCGACAACATCAGCAACACCTCCTGCTCGGCCCGACTAAGTTGGCCCAAAGGCTCCGTAGCGGAAGCCGAGCGCTGCGGACGAAAGTCGGGCCGGGCCCAATCGGGCAATTCGGCTAGCACCTGCTCGGCGGACGTGATTAGCGCTGCGCCCTGGCGAATGAGGCGGTGACAGCCCGCGGATAACTCGTTGCCCGGCGGCCCCGGCACAGCAAAAACGTCACGCCCCTGCTCAAGCGCCAATCGAGCGGTGATCAGCGAGCCGCTACGCTCACCGGCCTCCACCACAATCACCGCACTACTCAGCCCGCTGACAATGCGGTTGCGCTCCGGAAAGCGATGTTTTGCAGGCGGCGTGTACGGAAGATATTCGCTGACGAGACAACCCTGGCGACGGATTCTGTCGGCCAGACCTCGATTCGACGCCGGATAGATGTGCTTCAGGCCGCTGCCCAACACGGCGATGGTCGCGCCCGTCGTCTCCTGAACTGCGAATCCCACAGAGTTGTCGTCAGCCGCAGACAGTGCGCCTCTATGAGCAGCCGCATCTATTCCATAGGCCAAACCGCTAACGACCGTTAGCCCGGCAAGTGCCAGGTCGCGCCCAAGCTGTTCTGCAAACACGATGCCGAAGCGCGACGCTCGTCGCGCACCGATCACGGCAACCGCCGGCCGCTCAAGTGTCGAAGTGTCACCGTCACAAAACAACGCGACAGGGGAATCGGGAATGGCCGACAGCATCGACGGCATCGCCGCATCAGCGTCGCTGATCACATCGGACACAAGGTGGTAGCGAGCGAGCGCCGCGAGATCCTCGGCGAGTCCGTCATAGGGTTCTGGCGCAATAACGTGCCCGGCGAGGAGTTGCTGCATGAGCTTGTCGCGCTTTCGACCCCGGGCGCGTCGGAGAATCGCGGCGCACGACGCCAGTGAGATAAACGCGCCGATCTCGGGCTTACAAACCGATTCTCGGGCCGGCTCATCGGAGGAGTTTGAGTGTGAACTTGAGGGAGGGCAGGGCACGGCTTTCCGAAACGTTGAAAAGCCGCCAGTGTGAGGCGGGCGGTGAGCGCGGCGTGTGCGCTAACCGCCCGGGTCGATCAGGGATTCTTGATCTCGTCCATGACCTCCAGCGGCCGCTCGGTTTCTAAAACCAGGCCATAGGAAAGCTTTTCGAATGTTCGGAACACCATCATCAGACCAGCGCGCTCGCTCGGCAGGCGTACTGTCTGGTTGGCGATACGGTCTCGTGCCAGCGCGCCCTGCTTCCAGATCGACATGACATTGCCGACTTCCACGCCATCGCGCTCACCTTTATTGACCACCACAACGTCGTACTGGCCAACCTGGGTAACGCCACCGAAGACCGAGATGATTCGGCCATCGATTTCCGTCGCCGGGCCGCTCGGGAAGAACGTGCTCTGTACGCGACGCTCTTCCGTGCGTAACACACGGTCACCAATCTGAACTTCCTCACGGGTTGAGTTCATGAACATCGTGCCGATGTCATCCTGCTGGCCGACCGCACGGCCGAGACCAATATAGGTTGCTTCCTGCCCGAGCACTTCGTTAGTGAAGGGGTCGGTGTAAAGCGGCCCGCGGCGGACGACACTGTATGACGCGCTGTCCTCAAGCTGACCGCGTATGTATAGACGATCACCGGCGCCGACGATGATGCGCTCGGACTCACCCTGCAGAACATACGGCGCGCCAGCGAGAACCTCGGGCTCAACCACGCGGTTTTGCACGAGGAAGCTCTGTATCGCATCCAGCCTGATCGCAGGAATCGCGGTTTCCAAAGGGGTAGCGCGAATCTGCGGAGACAGCTTGGTGTCCGTCGACGGGGACATTCGGTACGTGCGCCCGGCATCGCCGCGTTCCAGCGACAGTACGGGTTCTCCGTCGACATAGGTCAGCCGAATTCGGTCACCCGGGTATATAAGGTGGGGGTTTTCGATCTGCGGATTAACCCGCCAGATCTCGGGCCACAGCCAGGGCTTTTCCAGGAAGCGCCCGCTGATGTCCCACAACGTATCACCCTTCACGACCGTGTAGACATCGGGGTGGTCACTGCGAACGTACTGGGCAATGGAGCCCTGCTGAGCACTCGCAGCATACGCCGGCATGTTCGGTGCGGCGGCGCCGACAAGGCTGATCGCGAGCGCGGCTAGCGCCATTCGCCAGCCGCGGCCGAGGAGGGCACCGTTGTGTGGAGCAAAAGTCATGGTAGACGTCCCTTTAGTCTCAAAGCGTGTCAAACAGGCCGGCAAATATCCAAAGCCGCCGCGCCATGCATCTCTATCTCGCCCGGTTCTCGCCCGGTTCTCGCCCGGATCCAGCTCCAGTCTAGCTGTTTCTGGGTCGTTGCCCGGTTCTTCCGGGGTACTTTCTTTGTTCTTTCGTTGTTCTTCACCAAGCTCGACAGAGCCTGTAGCGAGGCTCGCTTTCGCAGGAAAAACTTATTACGCTTCACAATCTTAGCAGGGCGATTTGCGTCAATACTAGAGATGCATCACAGGCTACGGTTGTCATCATCGAGCCTCTGACGGGCAACCGTGGGGCACCCGATATCGATATCTAGCGGGGTGCCGCCTCGGTGAATCCACCAAGGTTGATTCGCCTGTAGCAGCCCCGATATAGCTACTCTCGTTGCGCGCACTCTCGAACACGCCGAAGGGCTCACGCGCACTAATTTGGCCCGAGCGCCCGGGCGACACTGACAATCGGTTCATCTCGGCTCTATATGGCAATTCTGGACATACTCGAATACCCGGACACCCGCCTTCGCACGGTCGCAAAGCCCGTGCTTGAGGTGACGGACGCAACTCGCCAGCTCATCGACGACATGTTCGAGACGATGTACGACGCTCCGGGCATTGGCCTGGCCGCGAGCCAGGTAAATGTGCATCAGCAAATCATCGTGATCGACGTATCCGAGGACCGGGAAGCACCGCACGTATTCATCAATCCGCAGTTGTCGGTCACGGGCGAAGATATCGAGGCCCAGGAGGGCTGTCTGTCGGTGCCTGGCTACTACGAGAACGTCAGACGTCCGGAAAAGGTGACGGTCAACGCCCTGGATCGCCATGGCGAGGCGTTCACGCTCGAGGCCGAAGGCTTGCTTGCCGTATGCATTCAACACGAATGTGATCACTTAACCGGTAAGCTGTTCGTCGACTATCTCTCCACGCTGAAGCGCAACCGAATTCGCGGCAAGCTCCTGAAGGAGCAGCGGCGCAGAGCCTGAGGGCGCGAGCGCAGTTCGTCCAACCACCAGCCAGGTTCCCTGAATGAATGTTCCTCTGCGGCTGGGTTTCGCCGGCACACCAGATTTTGCGGCAACCATATTGGCGAGGCTGATCGACAGTGAGCACGAGGTTGCCGTGGTATACAGCCAGCCGGACCGGCCCACTGGTCGAGGGCGAAAGGTCACGCCCGGGCCGGTGAAAGTTCTTGCCGACGCCCATGGGCTAGCGGTCGAGCAGCCAGCGAGCCTGCGCGGCAATGAGGCTGCAGAACACCTTGCGTCTTATCAGCTAGACGCGCTCATCGTCGCGGCCTATGGACTACTGCTGCCTGAGGCGATACTTCAAACCCCACGCCTGGGTTGCATCAACGTGCATGCCTCGTTGCTACCAAGATGGCGCGGTGCGGCGCCCATCGAACGGGCTATTCTCGCCGGCGACTCCGAGACTGGCGTTGCGATCATGCAGATGGACAAAGGTCTGGACACCGGCCCGGTGTTCGCGAGTGCCCGGACCCCGATAGAGTGCACAACGACCGCTTCCGAACTGCACAAAAGCCTTGCCACACAAGGCGCTTCGGCCCTTCTCAAAGTGCTCGACGGGCTGGAGCATCGGGCTAGCGCCACGCAGAACAACGATCTGGCAACACTGGCCCCAAAAATCACCGCGGCAGACTCACAGATCGACTTCGAGGGCAGAGCGGTCTACGCCGACGCTCAGGTTCGCGCGCTCGCTCACCGCCAGCCGCCAGTGTTAACGCGTGAGCTCGACGATGGCCGCATTGTGCACCTGCGCTGCCTGGTAGCTCGCGCGACGCAGACAGATGAAAGCACCGCCGCCGAGGTGCCTCGGGCTGTACCTGGCCAGATGGTCAGGCCGAACAAGAAATCAGCGTTGTTGCAGTTCGCCGAGGGGGCGCTCGAACTGAAAGTGATCTCGTTGAGCATCGGCAAGGGCCGGCCAATGGCCATTGCGGACGCACTCAACGGCTATGCGGATGTGTTTGAGCAGGGCGGCCGATGGAGCGTGAAGTCATGACCGTCGCAGCCAATGATCGATCGATCGCAGCCACTATCGTCGGCAAGGTCCTGGACGGGGAGGACCTCGACAGCCTGCTCGGCGATGAGAACCCTGCGGTCCGCGAAACGAGCTACGGAACCCTGCGCAGGCTGCCCAGCTTGCGCGCTCACATCACTCAATTTCTCCATAAGCCGTTCCGGCCGGGTGATGCTGACATCGAGGCAATCTTGCTAGTGGGCGCTTACCAACTATGCTGCATGCGAGAGCCCGACTACGCTGTCGTCAACGACTGCGTCAATGCGGCTACACGGCGCGGGAAGCCCTGGGCCAAAGGCCTGATCAACGCGGTTCTGCGCAAGTGCGTGGGGACCGAATTACAACAAGACGAACGTTCGTTCGATCACAGCAAATGGCTGCTGTCTGCCATCAAAACCAATTACCCTGACGACTGGCAGGCTGTTGCCGAGGCGAACAACAGCCGCGCTCCCATGTGGCTTCGAATCAACGGCGAACGCTCCACCAGCGACGCGTATCGACAAGCCCTCGATGGCGCCGGCATCAGCTACTCCGCAGGCGCATTCACTGAGTCCATTCGCCTTGAGCACTCGATGCCCGCAGCACGCCTGCCGGGGTTCGGCGAGGGCCTGGTCTCAATTCAGGATCACAGCGCCCAGGCCGTTGCTCGGGCTCTGGCGGACGCGATTGTGCGCGGGGAAACCGAGCGCACATCATCTGAACCGATCAGGATCCTCGACGCCTGCGCAGCCCCTGGTGGCAAGGCGTTCCATCTGCATGAGCTGGTGGGCCAATTGTGCAGTTCCGACACCGAGCTCACCGCGCTCGAGCTGTCCCCCGAGCGCCTTGCACATATGCGCTCCCAAGCTGAGCGTCTGGGCCACGCGTCCGCGATCACCTGGCTGGCTGGCGATGCGACCGAGCGAAACTGGCACGACGGAAGGGCGTACGATTGGATATTGTGCGACGCACCGTGCTCGGGGACGGGCACCCTGCGCCGACACCCGGATATCAAGGTGCGTAGACGCCGAACAGATGTCACGCGCAGCGCCGAGTTACAGGCGGCGCTGCTGGACAACCTGTGGCACTTGCTGAAACCCGGGGCTACGCTTGTCTACTGCACCTGTTCGCTGCTGCGCGAAGAAAACGACGCGGTGATTAAGGCCTTCCTCAGGCGGCAGCGCCGCGAGAGCACTACAGATGACGTCACGACCAACGAGGATTCGCACCAAGCGAAGCTGTTGCCTATCTCTCTCGCCTGGGGCAGAGCGACGAAGCTGGGCTGGCAAACGTTGCCGGGCGAGCAGGGTGGCGATGGGTTTTACGTCGCGGCTATTCGCCGGGGAAATTAGCGGCCTATGAAAATCATCATCCTGGGCGCCGGCCAGGTCGGCGGCACCCTCGCAGAACACCTGGCGGAAGAAGCGTTCGATATCACACTCGTCGATAGCGATGGCGTACGCCTTGCGGAACTGCGCGATCGGCTGGACATCCAGACAATCACCGGCTGGGCATCCCACCCGGACGTTCTGCGCCAGGCTGGCGCGGACGATGCTGACCTGTTGGTGGCGGTCACCTCCAGCGACGAGGTCAACATCGTCGCCTGCCAGGTGTGTTACTCACTGTTCCGCACGCCCGTGAAGATTGCCCGCGTGCGCGCGGAGTCCTACCTGTCCCGGGGCTCGTTGTTCAGCCAGGAACACATGCCGATCGACGTTCTCATCAACCCGGAGAAAGTGGTCACTGACCACATTCGCCAACTGCTCGAGCATCCCGGCGCTCTGCAGGTTCTGGACTTTGCCGACGGCCGCGTGCAGCTGGTAGCCGTGCGCGCTTACTACGGCGGGCCTCTGGTCGGGCAGGAACTGCGTTTTCTGCGCGAACACATGCCCGACGTGGACACGCGCGTGGCGGCAATTTTCCGCAGGGGCAGGGCGATCAAACCCGGTGGCGACACCGTTATCGAAGCGGACGACGAGGTGTTCTTTCTCGCTGCGTCCGAGCACATCAATACCGTGATGAGCGAAATGCGCCGTGTCGAGAAGCCCTACAAGCGCATCACCATAGCCGGCGGCGGCAATATTGGGCGCCGGCTTGCGGCAGCGGTGGAGTCCAAGTTTTCGGTAAAGGTGCTCGAGTACGATCGCACCCGCGCCCAGGTACTCGCCGAGGAATTGAACGAGTCTGTCGTGCTCTGGGGCGACGCCACCAACCGCGAGTTGCTGCTCGAGGAAAACATCGAACACACCGACGCTTTCTGTTCGGTCACCAACGACGACGAGGTTAACATCATGTCCGCGCTGCTGGCGAAACGCCTCGGCGTCCGGCAAGTGATTGCGCTCATCTCCAAACCGGCTTACGTGGATCTCGTCCAGGGAGGCGACATCGACATCGCCATCTCTCCCCAGCAAGCAACCGTGAGTGAGTTGCTGACCCACGTTCGTCGCGCCGACGTGACCCGGGTGCACAGTCTGCGCCGGGGCGCCGCTGAGGCCATGGAAGCTGTCGCGCATGGCGACTCTCGAAGCTCGAAGGTGGTCGGACGAATGATCAGCGAGATCGATCTGCCGAACGGCGTGAGCATCGGTGCGATTGTTCGCGGCGAGGAAGTGCTGATCGCCCACGACGACACACTCGTACAAACCGATGATCACGTGATTATGTTTCTCGCCGACAAAGGCCAGGTGGCCGCCGTGGAACGGCTGTTCCAGGTGTCGCTGACATTCTTCTAACCAACCCGAGTTAGCCTGTGCATCTCACCGTCATCCTGCGAGTTACCGGTACGCTGCTGACGCTGTTCAGCGTTGCGTTGCTGCTACCGGCTGCGGTGGCCTGGTGGTACGACGAGCCTGTCATCCAATCTTTCCTGATCAGCTTCGCCATCACATTGGTCGCCGGACTGGCGATGTGGCTGCCAACCCGCGACAAACGCGAGCTTCGCGCCGCTGACGGTTTCCTCATTACTGTGCTGTTCTACGTTGGGCTGGGTTTGTTCGGCGCTCTGCCGCTGTTTCTGTCGGGCGCTGCAGGCCTCAGCTTTTCAGACGCTGCATTCGAGAGCTTATCGGGCCTCACCACCACGGGCGCCACGCTGATCACCGGCCTCGACTACCTGCCGAAAGCACTGCTGTTTTACCGCCAGTTGCTGCAGTGGCTAGGCGGCATGGGCATCGTCGTACTGGCGGTGGCGATTCTGCCGATGCTGGGTATTGGTGGCATGCAGCTATACCGCGCTGAGTCCCCGGGTCCGGTGAAAGACAACAAGCTCACGCCACGGATCACCGGCACCGCGAAGGCACTATGGACCATCTATCTGATGATGACCGTGTCGTGCGCTGGCGCTTATTGGTTCGCGGGCATGAGCGCATTCGATGCGATTTGCCACGCGTTCTCGACTGTCGCTATCGGCGGTTTCTCAACCCACGATGCATCACTGGGTTACTTCGACAGCCCGATGATCGAAGGCATCGCGATGGTGTTCATGGTCCTCGCAGCGATCAACTTCGGCCTGCACTTTGCGGCCTGGAGCCGGCGCAATCCGCTCCTCTACCTGCGCGATCCCGAGGTTCGTCTCTTTCTGTTAACGATCACCGCCGTCTTCGTCATCGTGGCGAGCGTGTTGTTGCGCAGCGGCGATGAATCGATCGACTCTCCGGTTCGCGATGCCCTCTTCCAGACCGTATCGATCGCAACGACCACGGGCTTTGCGACCACCGACTTCTCCGTCTGGCCTTCAGTGGCGCCTATCCTGTTGCTGTTCGCCGCCTTCGCAGGAGGCTGCGCAGGCTCGACCGCGGGCGGCATCAAAATGGTCCGGGTGCTGCTGATCTACCTCCAAGGTGCCCGAGAGATTCGAAGGCTGATCCACCCGAACGGCATCTTCCCCATCAAACTCGGCCGCACGGCCGTTCCCGATCGGGTCATCGACGCGGTCTGGAGTTTCTTTGCCGCCTACGTCATTATTTTTCTGACGATGGTCTGTGCCGTCATGGCATTGAGCGAACTCGATTTCATCTCGGCGTTCTCCGCCGTCGGTGCGTGCCTGAACAACCTTGGCCCAGGGCTCGGCGAAGTTGCCGCAAACTATTCCACCATCAACGAGCCGACCAAGTGGATTCTGGTACTGGCGATGCTGCTCGGGCGCCTCGAGATATTCACGCTCCTCGTGATCTTCTCGCCCGTGTTCTGGCGGCGCTAGACTGGAGACTGGGTTGCCGACAGATCCAGTTGGCGCGCTGTAACCACCTCGGCATCATTCATCCTTAACCCACTTCAACCCACTTCCGAACTTAGCCTTAACCAATCATTTCGGTTGCCAGCTCTACTATTCTCTCTGAGCGATATTGATCGACGAGGGGCTACGTCCAACGTAATTGCACAACTCGCTAGAACTGACATCCTAGGCGCCTTATGTCACCGGGGTTTGGCTATGCACGAGCGCGCGATTGCCGGATTGCTACTTGTTGTTGCCGTCATTCATCTGCTACCGATCATCGGTGTGCTCGGCGCTGATCGCCTCAGCGCTCTCTACGCCATCAATGTGACTGACAACAACCTTGAGCTATTGATGCGACACCGAGCCGTACTGTTCGGCATCATCGGTGGCCTGATCGCATACGCGGCGTTCACACCAGGCGTTCAACCGCTGGCATTTGTGATCGCCTTCGTCAGCATCGCATCCTTCCTATACCTGGCGCTCAGCATTGGGGACTACAACGAGTCAATTCGCAGGGTGGTCATCGCGGACATCGCCGCGGGAGTCGCGTTAGCGGCTGCAACATTGTTGTATCTCTTAAAGCCTTCCGCGTGACCGGGCCGTAGAAGTTTCTCGGCCATGCCCAGCGGGGATGGCGCAGTCCAATGGCAATAAGAAATGTAGCCAAGGACGGTCCAATAAAAGAAGTGTGCGGGGCACGAATTCGGGACGCGCTAGTTCTTTGGATACGCCGGCGGCCAACCTTCTGGCTGACGTTTGAAGCGCTTGTACTCCCACTGGTACTGCGCGGGATGCCTGCGCACAATCTCTTCGATCGCCTGATTCATCGCGGCTGCCGATACCTCGGGATCTGGATCGTAGACACCTTCCGGCGCGGCCTCAAACACCACATCAAAGCCGCCGGCTACTCGCTCGGCAACCACAAACGCAGCTTTCGCTCGGGAGTCCGTGATCAGCTTGTGCGCAAGGGTCATCGTCAGCGCGGGCCGGCCAAAGAACGGTGCATAAACGCCGCCTCGCAAGCCGGGCACTTGGTCAGGAAGAATCGCGATGGTTCTTCCCTGCGCTGCTTCTCGACGAACTCGGCGCAGCCCAGAGACGGAAATTGGCGCAACTTCGATTCCGGCCCGTTCTCGAAAATGGGTAATCAACGAATCGAGGCCTGGCTGGCGTGGTAGGTCATAGAGCGCCAGCACGTCGAGGCGCTGGCCGAAATACTGGGCAAGCAGCTCCCAGTTGCCATGATGCGGTAGCAGAAGCACGAGCGGATCACGCTCATTCGACGCTCGCAGATACTCATCGGCTCCGCGTACGGAGCGAACGATTGTCTCGATACGCGCCAGAGGCCAATACCAGACCGCACCCGTCTCAAGCGCGATCTTTACTGTCTCTGTATAGCTATCTCTCGCCAATCGCTTGCGCGCATCATCATCAATCCCAGAAAAGCAGAGTTCGATGTTCTGGATAGTCGTTTGCACACCCCTGGGCTTAACCAGCCAGGCAACTCTCCCGATGGCCGTCGCAATACTCCGGGCCGCCCCAAGGGGCAACCAGCTGAGTACGGTCAGCAAAGCGGCGATCAATCGACCCAGCATAGCCAGGATTCTCCGTTACGTCGGCCGGCGCGCAAGCTCGGCGCACGCAGCAAAGGCCGGGCAGGTTATCAGGTGATCGCACACCATGCCCCCGCTTTGCATGAAGGCGTAGCAGATCGTCGGGCCAACAAACTTGAAGCCCGCTTTCTTGAGCGCTTTCGACATGGCCTCCGACGCCTCGCTTTTAGATGGGACCTCGGCTCTGCTCGCAAACGAGTTTACGATCGTCCGCCCATCGGTAAACTGCCACAGCCAGTCACTGAAGCCTGCCGCGCTCGGTGTGAGTTGCTTGCGAGCAGCCGCGTTATCGATAACCGCGGTCAGTTTCCCGCGGTGACGGATCAGCCCCGGGTTTCCGAGCCACGCGTCGTACTCTTCCTCGCCACAGCTCGCCAGCCGGTCTACGTCGAATCCGAAGAACGCTTCACGCATTGCCTCGCGCTTCTTCAGCACCGTGATCCAGGACAGACCCGCTTGCATGCCTTCGAGTATCAGAAGCTCAAACAATCGATCGCCGTCCAGTATTGGCCGCCCCCATTCGCGATCGTGATACTCAATGTAGAGGGGGTCGTCCCCGGCCCATGAACAACGTTCCATCACAATTCTCCTTTGTGCTCAGTAAAGGCTTGCGACTGGCTTGCCTGACTACGACGACGGACGACGACGGACGACGACGGCTGCCGGCTACCGGTCTTTTTCAGCAGAACAGCCAGCAGAACAGCCAGTAGAACCGCCAGCAGACGTCTCAACAAGGCCATAGGCTTTGACCGAGTGTCCGCCGATGCCGTAGATTGCAGCCAACTTTTGTCGTCAGCCTTTGTGAGCCTCTTTCCATCAACGATCCAGCCGACAGAGTAATGCCCCCGGACAGCATCAATCAGCGCCCGCGCTGCGTGCTCCTGGATCGCGACGGTGTCATCAATATCGACTCGCCAAACTACATAAAGTCGCCCGATGAATGGCATGCGATCGACGGCTCGTTAGCAGCAATCGGCGATCTGTGCAGTGCCGGGATCACCGTCTGTATCTGCAGCAACCAATCCGGGATCGGTCGCGGCCTGTTTGACGACGCTGCGCTTGAAGCAATCAACAAGAAGATGTTGGCGGCAATCGCATGCTTTGATGCTCACCTGCACGGCATCTACTACTGCCGACATCATCCCGACGATCACTGCACTTGCCGAAAGCCCGCACCCGGCCTGTTACTGCAAGCGCTTCGGCGACACGATCACCTGCCTGAAGACTGCGTTTTCATTGGCGATTCCGCCACGGATCTGTTGGCGGCTATCGGTGCTGGCGTCCAGCCTATCCTGGTGCGAACGGGCAACGGCGCAACGACCGAAAACACTTTGGCCAATGATTCAACACCAGTGTTCGACTCACTGGCTGATGCTGTTAAGGAGCTGCTGCGGTGATTGGGGCGCTAAGGGCAACCGCCTTTTATGTCGGCTACGCGGTATTCACTATTATCTGGGGAACCATCTCCGTCCTGATTTGCTGGGCGATGCCATTTCGCTGGCGCTTTTCTTTCATCATCGGCGCGTGGACTGGCGTGAGCCTCACCTGGCTAAGGTGGACATGTGGCATTCGAGCCAGGGTAAGCGGCCGGGAAAACATTCCGGACAAGCCCTGCATCGTGCTGATTCAGCATCAGAGCACATGGGAGACCGCTTTTGCCCAGAGATTGTTCGCTCCCCAGGCAACTCTCATCAAACGCGAACTATTGTGGATCCCCTTTTTCGGCTGGGCATACGCGCTACTCAGACCCATTGCGATAAACCGTGGAGCGAGCCGTGCTGCACTCAGGCAGCTCATCCGACAAGGAAGCGAACGCATTGAGGCGGGGCAGTGGGTTGTACTGTTCCCGGAAGGCACGCGCCGACAACCGGGCGAGGTCGGCGAGTTTTTTGCGGGTGGCGCATCGCTCGCCAGCGCATCGGGTGTGCCGGTTCTTGTGGTTGCGCACAATGCTGGGTTCTTCTGGCCCGCCCACGAGACTCGCAAGAATCCCGGCGTCATCGACGTTCAGATCTCACCGCTCTTCGACAGTACCGGGAAATCTACGAAAGTGATTAACGCCGAGTGTCACGCCTGGATGGCCGCGCAGCAGGAGTCGCTGATTGCCGCAGCCGAACAGCAGTTAGGCAGCAGCGACGCGGCAAGCTCCCGAGCCTAGTACCAGGCGCCTGTGCCGGGGTTACGCGAGCGGCCACGTTTTGCCGCCTCCAGCTCAACGTCCTAGACGTCGAGATTAACGACCGACAGCGCGTTGGATTCGATGAATTCCCGCCGAGGTTCAACCTGGTCGCCCATTAGCGTGTTGAACATTTGATCGGCCGCTATCGCATCGTCAATCGTGACGCGCAACATGCGACGAACTTCGGGATCCATGGTTGTATCCCAAAGCTGATCCGGATTCATCTCACCCAGGCCTTTGTAGCGCTGAAGATCAACGCCGCGCCGAGCCTCGCTCATCAACCATTCAAACGCGTCAGCAAACGTCGCGACTTCGCCGCTTCGCTCGCCGCGTTTCACAACCGCGCCGGTTTCAAGCAACCCATCCACCTTCTCGGCGAACTCCTGAAGCGTTCGATACTCACTGCTTCGGAAGAAGATCTCACCAAAGACATAGCGCTCCGGTATGCCGTGAGTCATCTGCTCTAAAACCGGCCGAAACAAGCCCGTCTCCGCATCTCGCTCGACCTTCACGGTTGGCGGGAGCCCGTCGGAAGGGATGCTCAACAACAGCTTCTGAAGCTGTTCCGCAAAGGCGGTCACTGCCGCTTCATCTGACAGGTCAGAGGCTTTGATGGGCGTCAATCTGGTCATCGCGGTGGTCGCGACCACCGGGTAAGCTCTAGACATGTTTTTTATTGAAATCAATACCTTACGATATTCTCGCGCGAGGGATTCCAAAGCCTCATCGGCTAACGGCGGAGCGTCAGCGTTCACGTGCAAGGTGGCGCCTTCAAGCGCGTTCTGCAGGAAATAGTCATCCAGCTCTTCGTCGTGCTTGATGTAGCGCTCGTTCTTACCTTTCTTTACTTTGTACAGCGGCGGCTGCGCTATATAGATGTGGCCTCGCTCGATCAGCTCGGGCATCTGCCGAAAGAAGAAGGTCAAGAGCAGGGTCCTGATATGGCTGCCGTCGACATCCGCATCGGTCATGATGATGATGCGGTGATAACGGAGCTTGTCCGGGTTGAATTCTGCCCGGCCGATACCGCAGCCAAACGCGGTAACCATGTTCCCGACTTCGGCCGACGTAAGCATTTTGTCGAAACGTGCTTTTTCGACGTTAAGAATCTTGCCTCTCAGCGGTAGAATCGCCTGGGTGCGCCGATCCCGGCCTTGTTTGGCCGAGCCGCCAGCAGAATCACCCTCCACGAGGTAAATTTCCGACAGCGCCGGATCCTTCTCCTGGCAGTCAGCTAACTTGCCTGGTAGACCGGCGATGTCCAACGCGCTCTTGCGCCTGGTCATCTCCCTCGCCTTACGCGCGGCTTCCCTGGCCCTGGCGGCTTCAATCATCTTGCCGACGAGCATTTTCGCCTCAGCCGGATTCTCATCAAGATAGTTGGAGAAGTACTTGGCGAGCTCCTGCTCTACCGCCGTCTTAACCTCGCTGGAGACCAGTTTGTCTTTCGTCTGGGAGGAAAATTTTGGATCCGGTACCTTGACCGATACGATCGCGGTCAGCCCTTCCCGCGCATCATCTCCGGTGGTGTTCACCTGAGCTTTCTTGCTGAGCCCCTCTCGATCGATATAGCCATTCAAGGTTCGGGTTAACGCAGCTCTGAAACCGGCCATGTGGGTTCCGCCATCACCCTGGGGAATATTGTTGGTATAGCAGTAGACCTGTTCTGAGAAGCCATCGTTCCACTGCATAGCCACCTCTACCCCGATCTCGTCTTCCCGGTCGCTGGATATAAAGTGGAATACGTTGTTTAGCGTGGTTTTGTTCTGGTTGAGGTAGGTGGCGAAGGCCGCAAGACCGCCTTCGTACAGGAATTCATCGTGCTTGCCGGTGCGCTCATCGATGAGGTTGATTTTTACACCAGAATTCAAAAAAGCTAGTTCTCTCAATCGCTTAGCGAGAATATCGTACTGGAAAACGATGTTGTGAAAGGTGTCCGCTGACGGTTTGAAATAGCATTCGGTACCGGTCGTATCCGTCTCGCCAATCTCCGCCAGGGGTGCTATTGGAACACCGTTTTCATAGTTCTGAACGTAGACTTTGCCATCTCTTCGCACAGTCAGCTTGAGCTCTTCCGAAAGCGCGTTTACGACTGACACGCCGACACCGTGAAGCCCGCCAGAGACCTTGTAGCTGTTGTCATCAAACTTTCCGCCCGCGTGCAGCGTTGTCATGATGACTTCTACCGCCGATACGCCCTCCTCTTCGTGGATATCCACGGGGATTCCTCGACCGTTGTCACGAACACTTACCGCCTCACCAACGTGAACCGTGACATCGACCTGATCACAGTGACCCGCCAGCGCCTCATCGATGGAGTTATCGACGAGTTCCTGGACCATGTGGTGCAAACCAGTTCCGTCTTCAGTGTCTCCGATGTACATGCCTGGACGTTTACGCACAGCGTCCAGCCCTTTCAGGACCTTAATGCTGCCGGAATCGTAGGCTCTCTCGTTGTTTCCTGCGGATTTCTCGGAGCTGGCGTTATTTTCCGGGGTGTTCTCGTCTGACATCGGATCTCCTGGGGTGCCTGGGCCTAATTGCCTAAACACCTGTAGCTGTCTCGTCTAGCTGTAGTCTTAGCCGTACTTTTAGCGGATGTTTGGCCCAAAACATCTCATTTAGGGCCACATTTCCGTATATTCCGGGCTTTCAAGGCGTTAGGGCCGCTCTTCGACCTCACCATGTTTCACGTGAAACGTTTTTACTTCGCGCTCAACCTGTTTTAGGTGGGGTTGAAGCTCCGTAGACGTTGCGACCACTTGCCCGGGGTAGTCGACAACCTGATCAAGTAATCGTCTCGTGTGCTCAGCGTCCAGCTCCGCGCCGATATCGTCGAGAAGCAACACGCCCGAGCTACCGCCTTTCTCAGCCAAGTAATCCGCCTGAGCGAGTTTCATCGCAGCAGCCACCAATTTGCCCTGGCCTCTGGACAGCACATGAGCCGCCGCCCTAGCTTTTTCCAGTGTATCTCCCGGAGCGTCGTGCTCAGAGGCCACTACGCCTCCCTTGGGTTGTCCCGAACTCGTCGCTGACGCCAATAGTACGATATCTGCGCGGTGTGGGCCGGCGATGGTTGATCCTGATTTTACCTCGCGAGGCAGGTTCGCCACCATCTGTTCTTCAAGAGATTGCTCACTCGAGAAACCCGCCAGCAAGTCCCAACTTATTGAGACGCTGGGCAACAGCCTACGGGTCATCGACTCCAACAGCGGCCTAAGCTCCCGGAGATAGTTTCCCCTTGTCGCCGATACCGCTGCTGCTAACGAGACAAACTCCTGATCCCAGGTAGTGACCCAGTTCGGCGGCTGCAATCCGAGCCCCACCTGCTTTAATGCCGCGTTTCGCTGGCTGAGCACCCTTTGATAGCGACGAAGTGTGTCGTGGTAGCCATGTTCCACGTGAAACAACCCCCAATCCAACCACTCCCGTCGCTCACCTGGCGAGCCGAAAACCAGGTCACTAACGCCTGGAAGCAGTGTTTGAACGGGAAGATGCCGAGTAGCCAGAGACATTCGGCGCACCCGCTCACCATTTACCTTTAGAAGCGGCTCTCCCGAGCGCGGCCTTTCAAGTGCAATCGTCGCCTGGTCGCCAACAATTCGGACAAGCGCCGAATCGTGACCATGTGTAATGAGCCCGGAAACAGGCCCTGAGCGGAAGGAGCGCCCGTGGGCTGCGATATGGATCGCTTCAAGCAGCGACGTTTTCCCACTGCCGTTTGAGCCTGAGAAAATATTGATACCCGGAGAAAGGCGAACATTCACCTCAGCGAGGTTGCGCAGCCGGCTGATATGCAGCTCATCTATTCGCATCAGATCGCATCAGATCGCATTATGCCCCTTCAGGAACGATTACCGATCGATCGTTCTGTATCCAGAAATAGCGGGTTATAGATTGAGCATGCTCGCAAGCAAAGGACGGTGGCGTCCTTACGGGCAGCAGCCGAGCGCCTGTTCAACGACCGATCAGCAATCGATCAACATCCGATCAGCAACCGATCAAAGGCGCATCGGCATAACGACGTAGATCGCATCGTCGTCGCCGGTGCCTTCAATCAGGGCCGAGCTTGCCGCATCCGACAGGTTGATACGAACAGCATCTGTATCGATAGCGTTGAGCACATCCTGGAGGTAGCTGACGTTGAAGCCAATCTCCAGCTCCTCACCGCCATAGCTGACTTCAAGAACTTCTTCCGCCTCTTCCTGCTCGGGGTTGTTCGCCTGAATCGTGAGTTGGTCACCAGACAGCATGAGCCGGACGCCACGATACTTTTCGTTGGACAAGATCGATGCGCGCTGGAATGCGTTTTTTAGAGTAGCTCGATCGGCCTCAATAACGGCGGTGGTGTTCTTGGGTACTACGCGCTCATATTCCGGGAACTTACCATCGAGCAGGCGCGTCGTTAGTGAGTACTCACCCACGGTAGCGCGCAGATGGTTCTTAGAGATCTCCAGATGAACGACGTCAGCGCCGTCGCCGGTGAGACGCGCCAGTTCGCTGACGGCCTTACGCGGAACGATCACGTGATTCGGCCCGGTTGCATCGCCGACCCACTCGGCAGCAACCGGCAGCGTACAGATGGCGAGGCGGTGCCCGTCGGTCGCGACCGCCCTCGTATGCGCATCCGTCAACTCGAGCAGCATGCCATTAAGAAAGAACCGCACGTCCTGCTGCGCCATCGAAAACGAAACCTGATCAATGAGGCGGCCAGTGTCC